>CAZSVP010000001.1:0-420536 GCA_964610335.1 uncultured Candidatus Saccharibacteria bacterium | reverse complement strand
ATTCCTTTGAGTTTTAAGCTTGCGCTCGTACTCCCCAGGCGGATCACTTAACGCGTTAGCTTTGCTGCACAGAGGGTCGAAACTCCATACAACTAGTGATCATCGTTTACGGCGTGGACTACCGGAGTATCTAATTCCGTTCGCTCCCCACGCTTTCGTCTCTGAGCGTCAGGTATGGCCCAGTGCGCTGCCTTCGCCATTGGTGTTCTATGTAATATCTACGGATGTCACCCCTACACTACATGTTCCACGCACCTCTACCAACCTCGAGCCAAACAGTTTTGAATACAGTTTCGGGGTTGAGCCCCAAAATTTCGCACCCAACTTGTTTGGCCGCCTACAGACGCTTTACGCCCAGTAAATCCGGATAACGCTTGGACCTTACGTATTACCGCGGCTGCTGGCACGTAATTAGCCGGTCCTTATTCTAACGGTACCGTCATAATCTTCCCGTTTAAAAGCAGTTTACACGCCGAAACGCTTCATCCTGCACGCGGCATTGCTCCATCAGGGTTTCCCCCATTGTGGAATATTCCTTACTGCTGCCTCCCGTAGGAGTCTGGGCCGTATCTCAGTCCCAGTGTGGCTGGTCAACCTCTCGATCCAGCTACTGATCGTCGCCTTGGTGAGCTTTTACCTCACCAACTAGCTAATCAGACGCAGGCCCCTCCCAGAGCGATAAATCTTTACTCCGGACAAGCCGGAGACCATGGGGTATTAGTCCGCCTTTCGGCGAATTATTCCCCACTCTGGGGTAGGTTCCAACGCGATACTCACCAGTCCGCCACTAACTAGTTAGAGTTTAGAATGTAGAATCCGGAAATTAAGACTCCTAAGAGTATTAGTTCTAGTTTCTATATTCTAATTTCTAAAAAGTTCGTTCGACTTGCATGTATTAGGCATGCCGCCAGCGTTCATCCTGAGCCAGGATCAAACTCTCCATTAAAATTGAAGCTGTTTCCTCAAAAGAGGATTCAATCTTCAAAAAGAGTTTGTATTAGCATTAAGCTTATACAAAGTAAATGTAGAGATTTGAAACTAGCGAATTTACTTATTGCGAGCACATTTTGCTCTTCAAAGTTATTAACTTGGTTATTCGTCATATATATCTATGTAGTTTTCAACCTACGTTTGTTTAGCTGATCCCAGGTCGTAAAAAACGCGCAAAAGAAAGCCCTCTAGACTTTCTGTCTGGTATGTCAGCTTCCTGCAGGAGTGCTTCGCGCTCCTTTTGATAGGACAAACAAATCTGGAGTCATTATAATCTGTTTTGCAGATAGAGTCAAGAACTAATTATTGAATAGCGAGGATAAGATTATTTCTTTTTCTTACCAGCTTTTTTGAGCCAAGCATCTTTGCGCCGATTGTCAGATTGACTAGACTTGGCGGCATTGGTACGCAGCCTTGCTAGCCTATATATAACACCTCCACAAAGAATCACTACCGTAGTTGCAACCAGATACGCTGACGCTACCGTGCTGAAGTATGCTACCTGTTGACGAATAGCAAATAGCTCAAAAACAACCACTAGTACTAAAGCTGCCATAAGTACCAACCACCGAATTGCAGTAGCGCGCTGAGATTTTGCCAATTTACGCATGGTTACTATGGCACTAGCAACAAAACAAATTGCCACAAGCACTAGCACTCCATAGAGCAAACGTACTTCGGTCTGACCGGCCAGCATCCAAGCTCGTTGCAATTTAGGGCCGAGCGTATCTAGAGAGAAAAGTAAGGCTGTAAGAATACCTAGCAGTGCTCCGGCAAGTACTTCAAATGGTTTGTGCCCAAGTATCTCACGCACTCGAGCAATACTGCTAACATCGCGCATAGCACCAGAATTACCTAACTCATCTACTATCTGATTAATAGCTCTGGCTTGTTCGCCAGCGGCTCGGCGTACCCCAAAGCTGTCGTACATAACAATAGCCGCGAATATGGCAGTAATGCCAAATAGTGGGCTACTCGCCCCTGCATTGAAAAGCGCAAATGCAGCCAAGCTACACACAATTGCCGAATGCACGCTAGGCATACCACCACTAGCATAGAGATAGCGCAAATCTGCATCACCACGTACCAACGCAATAAAAAACTTAAGTAGCTGGGCAATTGCCCAAGCTATCAATGGCACATATAGGTATGGTGTTATCACTTTCCAATTCCCCCACTCATATATATGTATTATATCTCAATCTGGGTTCAAACTAAATACTAGCCCGTAATGATAACCAGTAATGTGTAGTAGACGCTTAAATGACAGGCCACACTGGGCGAGTAACTGGATAGCTTGCTCTTTGGACATACGACGTTCACGCAGAGGGCCAACTTTCTCCATTTGGGTGTCCCAATCAATCAACACTACCTCGCTTTCGGGTTTAAGATACTGGCCAATACTGATACAGAAAGCATCTGGATGATATGAATTCGAAAGTAGATTGGTCAGTATTACCATATCCACACTTCCTTCGTCGATAGACTTGCCTAGCAGGACATCACTAAGTAGAACGGGTTTCACATGGTCGTGCTCATGTGAAGAGCTGACATGTTCGAGTGACTCACTATTTGGCCCGGCTACATATATAGTTCCACTTGGCCCAACCCGATTGCACACAGCCTTGCTAAAGTAGCCTATAGGCATACCAATCTCAAGTACAGTGTCACCTTTGCGAATATCCAACTCATCAAGAATTTGCTCGGGCCTGGCAAAACTACGTGAGAGCTGTGAGAGGATTTGATGTGGTAGTCTGTGTAGCATAACTACTATAAGTATAAAGTGAAAACTGAAAAGTTGAAAGTAACTACAAACAGTCCAAGGCAATACCGGAAATGCTACGTGGCTTAAAAACCGCTAATTTTGCTTGCGACTAACACGATACAGCATAGCGGCAACCAACAATGCAACCAATGATATGAATGGAATCAAATACGGATTGTTGGTGGCTGTTGTAGTCTTGCTAGATTGAGTAGGCTCATCGTGGCTTGTACTGGCACCGGCTATTGTTGTCTGTTGGCTAGTCTGGCTAACAGAGTCTGTGATGCTTTTGAGCTGACTGCCAATTGTAGTTACTGTGTTGTTTGTATTAGCTACCGAGGTATTACCAGCCAACCCGGCACCTTGTTGGCTCGCAATTGGCTGATTGCCATATGGGGTATCCACTCCAAAGCTACCAAACCAATCACCAAACACGTTGATGATAAACACTCCGAAGAACTTAGAAAGTCCAAATGTGCTATCGATAATGTTTCCAACATTGGCAGCTATCTTGGCGTCACCGCTTGTGGCGTCGCCAGCCGTAGTGTTGTCAGTCACACTAGCATCACCGCTTCGAGCTGACAAATTCAGATTGTTGGTAATGGTATTTTGGTTGGTGTTGTTTAGCGTGGTATTGCCTTCGGGCAAACTTGGGTTGAGAGTATTTGAGCTGACCCCACCACCCAACACTGCACTCGTTGCCCCTTGAGGAGCATCCATAATAAGTCCAACCCACTTACCAAACACATTTACAAACACTAGTACAGCATTCTCAGCAACCACGTTGTGGCCAGTAAGATTTAGGAGTGTAAGGTTACTAGTGGCGTCACCGGTCTTGGCACTACCTGCTTGAGTATTACGCGACACGTCAGCATCACCAGACTGTGCATTGGTCGTAATGTTGTTGGCTATAGTATCAATATTTTGTGTGTTGCTAGTTAAATCTTTGTTATGGTCTTCTGTGATTTGGTTGTTTGAGTTACTACCCGTATTGTTAATAGAGTTACTTACGCCGCCCGAAGTGCCAGCATTACTAGCAATCAAGCTATCTAGAAAGCCCGCTGGCAACAATACGTCACCAGTGAAATTGCCGTGTACGTTAAGAACACCGAAGAATGACTGACGGGCAGCAATGGCTGAACCAATCAAGTTTAGTAGGTTGAGCAAAACCTTGGCATTACCGGTTCGCGCACTACCCGCCTGTGTGTTACCAGTAACATTGGCATCACCACTACGTGCGCTTAAATCAAGGTTATTCGTAATAGTATTAAGGTTAGTCGCATTGACAGTCAGGTCACCATTGTTGGCAGCGTTGATAGTATTGTTGCTATCACTCCCGGTATTACCAATTGAATTACTATGTGAGCTTGTATCAACTTCTGAGCTAGTGTCAGCTGCAGGTAAGTTCAAGAGTATGTCACCATTTAGATCACCATAAATATCTTTTACAAAGCTCATCAATTGACCGCCCGATACATTCCAAGCAGATCGCAGAAGGTTAAGGATATTGGCAATTGAACTAGCATCTCCAGACTCGGCATCACCGGCAATCGTATTACTATCTACCGCTGCATCACCGCTTAACGAATTCATATTGAAGTAGTTGGCTACTTCGGATCTAGAAAACAGATTGAAGAAACCATTGGCATTATTTGTAGCGTTTATTTGATTGTTTGAGCTAGGTCCAGTTGTGTTGATGGAAGCGTTATTTGATGGTTGACTTAGCCCTAATGAATCGGCAGCTTGTTTGCTTAGCACTACCGGTGTGGCTTCATATTTTCCTGTAGTTGGATCATATGTCCATTGCTGTGAACTCCATGTCCCTGTTGCAGGATCGAAGAAATAATCGGGTACGCTCTTTGGTCGACTCTGACCAGTAGCTGGGTCCCATATGTAGTAATCGTTCTCCCACATGCCAGTGTCTTTATTGAGACTAAATGTGGAGGCAGTTGCACCTGTGGGCTTTTGTGGGCCTGGGTCTGTAGTAGGACCGGTAGGGTTGGTGGGGCCAGTTGATGGCTGAGGTTCTGACGGTGTTGTAGTGTTTTCGGCCTGTGTTGTCGGTGTACTTGTAGTAGCAGTAGTTTCTTCAGCCGCAAGCGCAGCAAGCGGCATATAAAGCGCCATTACCATAGCTACAACAACACTCAAACCCAATTGCATTGTTCGTTGCAACTTAGTAAGGCTATTCTTAGTATTTGAGTGTAGTTGTTTCATGTAGCTATGGTTCCCTCCATTGTTTGATAATTCCGGGCGAAAGCCCGCTTAGGTCAGCGGACTCTGCGCCAACTTGCTCCAAATATCCTTAGTTAGAAACAGATACTGAAGTAGTGCTGGAGTTGCTGTTAGTGACACTTCCGCTAACGGCTGAGCCGCCAGTGGTGTTGTTGTTCACGTGAGCATTACCAGTGGTCCCTGTTTGGTTGTTTACATTAGTAACGACAACATTGTTGTTGTTAGTCACAACAGAGTTAACGTTGTTTGTAAAGAACACCTGGTTGTTCGAGTTTGGACCAGTTACTGAGATAGTCGAGCTGTTGTTGCCCAAGACAGGCAATACCAAGCCACCACCAACGTTGCTGAATGCAAAGCTAGTAGAGCTGGAAGCGCTGTTGGTAACATTACCACTCATGGCAGAGCCGCCAGTAGTGTTGTTGTTGACTTGAGCATTTCCAGTCGCACCATTTTGTGCATTGGTGTTTGTAGCAACACCAGTGTTGTTGTTGGTACGGGTAGACGTCCAAGTGTTGGTCTCAGTTACTTGATTGTTCGAGCTAGGACCGGTTGTGCCGATAACTGCCGAACTGGCTGAAACTACACCTGCAGTCATACCAAGACTTGCTACTGCAACAGCTGCATAACGTAATACTTTTTTCATAGGTTTTCACCTCCTATCATTAATTATTTTCTTGGGCTTTTCTCGAGCCCATCTCGATGATTGACATCACCGAGATGGACCCACGAAGGGTCCAGTACTGTTAGACAGTAGCGGCGAGTTTGTTAATGCGTCGACTCATAAGTCGGCCATAGCCATACGTGCTACCAAGCGCAACTGCGGCAGCTAGAGCTGTCATGCCCCAACTCCACTGCGGCAAGCTCATCGGTGCCTGGCTAAGTACACCTTGTCGGGCTCGCATTAAGGCATCTAGCAAGCGCATATCTACCAAACCACCACCAGTACGTGGTAGTTGAGCAACTGTGGTTTCTTCAGTTGAAGCTGGAACAACTGTTGTAGAGCTTCCACCTTGGCCACCAATATTGCTAATAGCAACGGTTGTTACAAATGAGTTGCTGTTGTTGACACTGCCGCTGACAGCATCGCCACCAGTAGTATTACCGTTGACTTGACCATTACCAGTGTTGCCACCTTGGCCATTGACGTTGTTAGCGACTACTGTGTCAGTGTTCACTACTGTCTCGACATAAGTGTTAGTAATATTCGCGCTGTTTGTGCTGCCTGCACCAGTACCAGTAATAACTGTGCTATCGGCGTGGGCAACACCTGCAGTTGCCAAGCTTACCAACAAACTAGCTGCTGCGATTAATTTTGCTTTTCTCATAGTATTCCTCCTACATTATGTAATTTCATTATTTTGTTTGAAACCAAATACGAAAAAACCGAGTCCTGTTTGGCAAACCATTTTGAACTCGATTTTACAAAAAGAAAGATAGTAGCTTGTGCTACAGGATTGGAACGTGCACCGTGGGCAAAACCCATGCGCTTAAGGTAAGTTACCACAACGCTAGCAAGTAGCAAAACCATAAGAGTGGTAAGTACTAACCCTACAAGCATGTAGCTAGTGCTTAGCGGTACCACTGCATTTAGCATGTGTAATAAGCTACCAGAAATTGTAAAGATAGCATTCGAAGTTGCCGACAATAGTACCATCAACGGGTTGGAGCTATTGGATACTGGATCATTGGGCTGTGGTGTTGTTTGTGTAGCTGGAGTTGGCTGCAACTGCACTGGAGTGGTATGACTCTCTGCAGCCAATACCACATGCTTATTTGCGGCGTAATTAGAATACTGTTTTGCCGTAGCCCTGCTGGAAGTTTCTTTTGTTTCTACAGTGTCACTAGTAACCAACGCAGCCCGCTGAGTGGACTCCACAATTTGATTAGATTGGCTTACTAGCTCTTCTGGCTTTGTTTGTAAACCACCTCCGTCAGTCTCTCCTTGTGATAACGCTGAGCCACTTGTCTGAATAGCGTGTTCTTCAACCACAGTTTGCTGAACTGAGACTTGTGAGCTGGATTCGGATTGGCTAGAAGATGTGGACGATTCTTCGTTGCGTACTTCTGCGGCTGCATGAGCGCGAACAGCACTGGCGCCAAAAGCGGCGACCACTAGCAGTAGCAAAAGTACGAAACGAACCGAGCGTACAAACATAAATTACTCCTTAGTGAAAACATTGATTGAGCCGCCCTTCCTAGAAAGAAATCAACCATGTCTATACTGACTATACCAAAGGTCTTAAAAAAGGTGCAATACAATTTCCAATAATTCTTTGTTTTTTACCAAACTTTTTTCGGTATGATTGTTGTTATACGCCTTTGCAACTAAGTAAGTCAAGCAATAGCGATTTGTTATTCTTTGGCCGAAGTTTCCTTTTCTGCAATCTCTTCTACTTCTTCAAGTACAGCCACTGAGGCAATCTCATCGTTTTCGTTTAGTCGCATGATTCGTACGCCCTGAGTTGAACGTCCTATCTTAGGAATTGCCTTGAGATGCAGACGAATTACTTGACCTTGCTTGGATATAAGCAGCACATCGGCGTTATCATTGTTGGTGATACGAACATCAAGCGCCTTGCCAGTCTTCTTGGTCACCACGCCAGCCCGGATGCCAACACCACCACGATTGTGAGTAGTAAATTGTGAAGAACTGGTACGCTTACCATAACCATTCTTCATAACAACAAGCATAACAGCCTCTGTACTACCAATCACATCTACTCCCACCACGCTATCCTCGCTTCGCAAACGTATGCCACGAACACCACGAGTGGCTCGACCCATTGGACGAACATCAGTTTCCTTAAAGCGAATTGCCTGGGCCATAGCGGTTGAGATAATCACTTCGTCTTTGCCAGTTGTCTTCTTCACCCAACGTAGCTCATCGCCCTGGTCAAGTTTGATAGCCACTATGCCATTGGTACGAATATTCGCAAAATCTTTGAGAGCTGTTTTTTTGATAGTACCACCACGAGTTGCCATAAACAAATACTGAGTTGGGTCATCCTTGGTTAGGCCTACTAGAGCAGTGACTTTTTCGTCTGGGCTGAGGTTGAGAACATTCATGATCGAAGCACCCTTAGCTACTCGTGAGGCAGGTGGAAGCTCGTAGGCCTTGAGTTTGAACACTCTACCTGCTGAGGTAAAGAACAAGATAGTATTGTGAGAGTTAGCGTGTACTAAGTGCTCTACGACATCCTCTTCCTTGGTGGTCATGCCCATCTTACCTTTGCCGCCACGTCCCTGGCTGGCATAAGTATTGGCTGGAATTCGCTTGATATAGTTACCTTTGGTAAGAGTAATTATTACTTCTTCATCGGGTATAAGGTCTTCGTCGCTAAAGTTGCCAATTGCTTTTTTGATAATCTGAGTACGTCGCTTGTCGCCGTACTTTTCTTTCATCTCAACCAATTCTTCACGAATAACTTTGAGAATATTGGCTTCACTACTTAATATACCCTCGAGCTGCTTAATAAGTTTTTGAAGCTCTTCGTATTCGTCTTCAATCTTCTTACGCTCTAGCCCAGCCAGTGTACGTAGCTGCATGGCGAGAATTGCGTTGGCTTGGATCTCAGTAAGTTTAAACCGGCTCATCAAGTTTGCTCGAGCCTCGTCTTGAGTATCAGATTCTCGAATAGTTGAGATTACTTTGTCGATTTGGTCCAGAGCAATTCGTAAGCCTTCTAGTATATGAGCGCGATCTTTGGCTTTGCGTAACTCAAACTCGGTTCGACGTCGAACCACTGCTTGACGATGCTTTAGATACTCACGTAGTACCATTTCGAGATTCAATACGCGGGGCTGGATACCATCTACCAAAGCCAGCATATTGACATGGAAAGCTGTCTGCATTGGTGTAAGCTTGTATAGCTGATTGAGCAGCTTGTTGGCGTAAGCATCTTTTTTGAGTTCTATGACTATACGAACATCTTCTTTGGCAGACTCATCACGAAGGTCGGCAATACCCATTACTTTCTTGTCGCGATGCAGTTCTGCTATCTTCTCGATCAATGTTGCGCGATTTACTTGATAGGGGATCTCAGTAATTACAATCCGCTCACGGCCTTTCTTATCCTCTTCTATTTCTGCAACTGCTCGCATTACAATACTACCCTTACCAGTGCCATAAGCCTGGGCTATAGAGCCATCATCAAAAATAATTCCACCGGTAGGGAAGTCTGGCCCTTTGATTATCTTGGTGAGTTCCAGCACACCTGCCTCGGGAGTATCGATCAAACAAATCACACCATCAATCACTTCACTAAGGTTGTGAGTTGGGATATTGGTGGCCATACCAACAGCGATACCCTGCACACCATTGAGCAACAAGTTTGGCAGCTTGGCTGGCAATACCTTTGGCTCACGTTGACTGCCATCGTAGTTGGGTGCAAAGTCTACAGTTTCTTTCTCGATATCTTGAAGCATTTCCTCTGCCACCTTGGTCATACGTGCTTCGGTGTATCGCATAGCAGCTGGTGCATCGCCATCCATTGAACCAAAGTTACCTTGACCATCTACCAGCATGTAGCGCATCGACCAATATTGCGCCATGCGAGCCATAGAATCGTAGATAGCAGCATCACCATGAGGATGGTATTTAGCCATTACTACACCAACAGTGTTGGCACTCTTACGATACTTGGAGTTGGAGCGCAACCCCTCTTGTAGCATGGTGTACATGATGCGACGATGTACCGGTTTCATACCATCACGTACGTCAGGCAAAGCACGAGAAACAATTACGCTCATAGCATAATCGAGATAACTCTTCTCCATCTCAGACTCAACTGTCTTTGGCGCAATCAAACCAAACTCTGTTTTTTGCGGTTCAAAGTTCTCGTTGTCGAAGGCCTTTATTTTCTCTTCTGGTAATTCACTCATGGTATTCCTTAAATATCCAAGTTACTGACACTTTTGGCATGGGTCTGGATGAAGTTCTTGCGCAATGCTACTTCTTCGCCCATCAGTTTGTTAAATATTGCATCAGCTTTTTCGGCATCAGCTACTGTTACTTTGAGTAGGATACGGTTAGCGGGATCCATGGTAGTTTCCCATAGTTGATCGGCGTTCATCTCACCCAAACCTTTGTAGCGCTGGATAGAGATACCAGCTTTCTTTACTGGATTGTCATCTGGCTCAGCTTGTTCATCCTCAGTGATTGCTGCAGTTTCTGCGTAGGCAGCAAGATCTTCAGCAGTTACAACATCTGGCTTTTCTTTCGAGCCAGCTTTTTGTTTGTCGGCTTTTTTGTCATTTTCCTTTTCAGCAATTGATGCAAATATTTCTGCAATTATAGTGTCGCGCTCTTCATCGGAAAACGCATACTTAGATGTCTTGCCCTTAGAAATTTTAAATAGTGGGGGTTGAGCAATGTAAATTTTTCCTGATGTAACTAAGTCTGGATAGTGTCTATAGAAAAAGGTAAGTAGGAGAGTGCGGATATGGGCACCATCCACGTCAGCGTCAGTCATAATAATAATCCGGTGATAGCGAAGTTTAGTAATATCGAAGTTCTCACCAATACCCGCCCCCATAGCTATAATTAGGTTCTTAACCTCATTGTTTTGCAACATCTTGTCGAGTCGAGCGCGTTCTACATTGAGAATCTTGCCTCGCAGCGGCAGAATAGCTTGAAATGTTCGATCGCGACCCTGCTTGGCCGAGCCACCAGCCGAGTCACCCTCTACTATATACACTTCGCTCTTGCTAGGGTCTTTGCTACTACAATCAGTAAGCTTGCCGGGCAGAGTCATGCCTTCAAGCGCACCCTTACGAATTACACTATCACGAGCAGCCCGTGCCGCCAATCGAGCTCGAGCACTTAAGACGCCCTTGCCAATGATTTTCTTGGCTTCGTTGGGATTTTCTTCGAGATAATAGCTCAAATACTCATTGAGTACCTTCTCGACAATATTACGAATTTCCGGGTTCCCCAACTTGGCTTTGGTTTGACCTTCAAACTGTGGGTCTGGCAGTTTCACCGATATGACTGCGGTCAATCCCTCTCGCACATCATCACCCGTAAGATTCTCTTCTTTTTCCTTGATCAAGCCAGCTTTGCGGGCATAATCGTTAATAACCCGTGTCAAAGCTGTGCGAAATCCTACTACATGAGTACCACCTTCTGGATTGTATATATTATTGGCAAATGCCCGCACTTGCTCGTTGAAACTATCACAGTACTGAATAGCAAGCTCAACATTGACATCACCTACCTGCTTCTCAACATAGAATGTGGGCACATTAAGTGCTTCTTTGCCCACATTGAGATGTTCTACGTAACTGCGTATTCCACCTTCGAAATAAAACTCATAGCTCTCACCAGTTGTCTCATCGCGTAAACTAGCACGCATACCCTTGACCAAGTAAGCTTGGTGCCGAAGATAATCGGTAATAGTACGATAATTATACTTAGTTGACTCAAAAATACTTTCATCAGCTTTGAAGCTAATAGACGTACCAGTGCCTTCTGCTTTATCAACTACCTTGATATTACCTTGAGGAACACCACCCTTGTAGGTTTGTTCGTAGAGCTTACCGTCACGGCGTACTCGTGCCACTAGGTCAGTCGACAGAGCATTAACTACACTAACCCCCACACCATGCAAACCACCTGATACTTTGTAGCCGCCGCCGCCGAACTTACCACCAGCATGTAGCACAGTTAGCACGGTTTCGAGGGCTGATTTACCGGTAGTCTTGTGTTTGTCGACAGGGATACCGCGACCGTCGTCGTTGTTTGTTATCCAGCCATCCTTTTGCAAGATAACTTCTACCTTAGAGCCGTGACCAGCCATAATCTCGTCAACTGAGTTGTTGATAACTTCCCATACAAGATGGTGGAGCCCATCTATACCAGTACCACCTATATACATACCAGGACGCTTGCGGACTGGTTCGAGACCTTCAAGCACCTGGATTTGTTCGGCAGAGTATTTTTCTTTAGCGGCCATAGTGTACTAGTATATCACCCTACATTTAGACAAATAAAACATAAGCTATAGTTAGCTCTCAGTTATACTACTATTATACCTACTCAACAGGTTGGAAGCAAGCATTTTAACCTGAAAAACTAAGGAGTAGTGGTAGGGTTGGGGTTCTTGGGTGTTGTTGTTGAGTCAGTCGAGATATTGACCTGTTTTTGTAACTGTTTAACCTGGTCCTTGAGGTCTTGAACTTCAGATTCTAGCGTATCAACTCGGCCAATAACTTTCTTAAGCTCGTCGCTCAACTCATCAATACTCAACCCTTGAGCTGCAAGTTGTTTGTTAATATCTTCAATCTTGCCTTGTTGCTGCTGGACAGCATTGGTGATTACTGCTGTTAGCTTGTCGTATTTAACACCCTGAATCTCACCTTGGTTATTGTAGGTAGCAAGTAAGCTACTAATAGCAGCTGTGTCTTCGGCTATGAATCCTAGATCATGAGTACCGTCTTCTTTCCAATCATATGAAACAGCTTTGAGTTGCATCAATGTCTCTAGGCCAAGTGATAATTCTTGGACATTCTCTTTGTAGCGAGCCGAGGAAGAACAAAGTACGAGATCGTTGGTGCCATTAACACAAACTGTACTGGCTGATGGGCCACCACCTATACCATCTACTCTTATATTACCGGCTACTTCAAGGTTTCCAGAAGCAGCGGTACTGGTAGGAGTGTTGGTGCCAATACCGACGTTGCCGCCACTGAGATTTGTCCACGAGTCCTGGCCTTTGTTGCCGATTCGTGTGTTAATATTTCCGGCACTATCTGTGCCGATGAATGAGTAGTCGTAGTTGCCTACACCGACATCCGAGATAGTCGCATTCTCGCCTGTGAAGATTGCATGGTCTAGGCCATTAAGATCCAAGTCTGAGCCGAGAGCCAACAAGCTAGTAGACTGTTGAATACTCGAAAAGCTAGATGCCAAAATACTGGAGTTTACAGTATCAAGTGTTAAATCCGTACCATTTACGTAGCTATTATTAACTCCAGTAACGCCTGAGGCAAATACAAGCGGGTCGGCTGAATCCAAGTTGAAAAAGCTACTACCGGAGTTGTATATGTTAGTCCACCTAGCAATTCCTACAATGCCGCCGCTATCATGAAGATCAAACTCGATATTGTAACCAACATTACATCCAAATGGGCCGTCAGGAGCCGTACCATTACAATACCCACCAAAATGACCAACAATGTTTTCTGTATTATCTACATTTGCCAAAGTAAACATGCCGGTAAGGCCACCACTATTGTTGACAGTAGAGTCGCTAACTATACCAGTACCTGTATAAATACCAGAAATAGTATTGTCTCCTAGAAATTCTCCTGTATAGTGGCTCACATCAAGAATGGTAGTTCCACCTAAGCCCCCGTCAATCAATAAATTACTCCAAGTTACATCAGTAAGATCAGCGTTGAAACCGTTGATATTACTCCAGTGAACATTGTTCAGACCCAACCCAAAACCTGTAGCGTTAGTGTTTACCAGGTCATTTGCGGTCACACCAACTCCTGTAATAGCAGATCGATCGGCATCAGTTACTGTTAGGCCTGTCCCCAAATAAGCACCATTAAAAACATTGGTTAGTGATATATTGCTACCGTTTGCTACTGCCGCAAGAACATTTGTAAAACTACCATTATCATCTTGAATAATCGAGCGATCAACAACATTTGCTGTACCATTGTCTAAGCGCAGTATGCTATTTGTGACTAGATTTACTGTGCTGCTATTTTGTAAGCTAAGAAATGCATCACTGCTATTGGTAATACTAGTGCCGGATTTTGCACTACCAAGAATATTACTACTATTAGTAACCACTGTGGGCAAAAATCCAGGACTACCAAATTGACCTAGCAAATTACTAGACCCACTAATCGAAGCTCCCACGAATTGCCCCACAAACCCATAGCCACCATTTATATTACTGCCTATGGCGTACATTAGATTATTGTTGGTATCAGTCAAGGTTGAATTAATGGCCCAACCCATGTTGTGGTTGGAGCCGATGAGTGTAGCTGACTCAGTCTGTAAAATATTCGCGCTGGAATCAGTAAAGGTTGAAACTCCTGGTGCCAAATCGCCAGTAGGAATAACTATATTGCTACCAGACAGCCCCGTAAATGTGGCCTGCCCATAAGCACCGAGGGTCGCGACTTTGTTAGCAACTAAGTTGCCTAGTGTGTCTATGTTGAGCGAACTCGTCCCAGCCGTACGCACTTGCAAATCCTGTGCGTCATTGGTGCCTAGTAAGGCTGTGGTACCGTAAGTGTTTCCACCTTGACAGAAGTAAGTACCAGCACTCACACACGGATCGGTGGGGCCAGCAGGTCCTGTTGCCCCAGTTGCACCTGTCGCACCAGTACTACCATTGAAGCCGTTAAACCCATTGGCACCAGCCGGACCAGCAGGGCCGGTGGCACCTGGCTGTAACAAACTAGAGAGGTCTACCATACTTTGGTTACCACCACTGGTAGATACTGTAAGAGTGGCTCCAGAAAGAGACAGTCTAGGATTAGTTTGGTTGTTGGCATTAGGTAAGCTAGTTGCACTACTACAATACTTGTCATTGAGTCCGAGCATCCGGATATACCAGACATCAGTACAGAGGCCTCGTAAGATTATTATGATGATTAAGAAGAGAAAAGCTAAGCCTATGAGTAGCCAAATCAGCCAATGTGATTGTTTGGTAGTTTCCTCATATTGAGGCCCTTGCTGGTTTTGTATTGTATTGTTATTCTGTTCCACACTCTTCCAAAGTTGTTATGGTAGTAGTATAGCAGCTACCAGATGCAGATGTCTAGAAAGCTTGCCAGTAAAACGACGTATTGCCTGCTTGTACCTGGCTTAGCTCAATATCAAAGCCAGCAGCGCCAACATTGGTCACTCTATACTGGCCATTAACAAAATCTTGAGGGGTAAGATTTACATTTGGCGCACTAGCAAACGAGGTAGGAAAATTCACATGAACACTACTATTGCCAGTTGTGACAGTAGCAGATCCAGTATTGTTATTACTAAGTTGCAAGCGACCGTTTACGTTAGTCGTTCCATCAAAGTTGGCAGTACCAACAAAACTAACTGAAGAGTTGAAGGTGTTTAAACCATTTTGAGTAACTGCTCCATTGAATACAGCAGCACCATCTACTGCAAGTGAGCCTGAAGCAACAATGTTGCGGTTTATACCCACAACAGTAGGGCTAGAAAGATCAAACGTAGATTGAAATGCCTGGATCGAGCCATAGTTTTCCTTAAGTGCAGCTACCATAAATGTATTGAGCTTGCCATAGTTAATCATTTTAAGCCCAGTGATAGGGTCCGTCTCGACAGCCTCGGGTAGAACGGTCTCAACATCTTGAGCAACAAAACCATATTGAGTACCAGGCTCATATGCAGGGATTGAACCATTAGCTACCCACTGATCATAGTCTCCTTTCCATTGGTAAGTGACTGGCTTAAGTGCACCGAGCTTGGCTAGGCTACCAACTATATTCATGTCTAAAACATTAGCTTTTAGTGATACATCACTAGTACAACTCAGTCCTGTTCCTGCCACAACTGTACACTGGGTACCGGCACTGCCGTTGAACCGAGCAACGTTGGTAGTAGTAGTATCTGTAACGGTTAGCTTATTTGTAGGAGCGGTTGCACCACCGATATCGACTGAACCACCACTAGTGATGCTGATTTTGCCAGCATTGCTCAGCCCTATCTCCATATTGTTGTTAGTAGAATTAGTAATATTCCTTCCAACTACGAACGCGTTGCTTTTGGTGATAGAATTACTGCCACCAAAAGCAAATGAGTTGGTGCCACCCAAGACTGTCCCATCATCAGTTATATTATTACTAAAACCAAATGCAAACGATCCGCCACCATTGTTGCCATTAAGTGAAGTATCTACCACATTGCTTCTTCCAAATGCACCGTTTGAGGCATTGGAGCCAGCACCGGTAACAGTGTTGGAAAAACCGACGGCAGTAGAATTATAAGCTGAAGTAATACTATTTAATTGGCCAGCGAGTAGAAGGCCATTTTGTATACCACTGGTTGTGTTGCTAGCACCAAATATATAGCTAATACCAGAATTTGTATCATTTGTGTTACTAGCGCCTATAATTGCTCCTCGGCCACCAGTGTTAGAATCACCAATTACAACTCCAGAGTTTGCGGAGCTGCTGTGACCAATAATTGTCACGCTATCGTTAGCAAAGCTACTATTGGAATTACCTAGAATAATTTGTGAGTGACGATTGGTTGAATTGCTAGTACCCAAAATTACACTATTATTGGAACTACTATTCCCTGTCCCAATCTGGATAGAGTTTGCTCCAGCGCCCTGACCCTGGCCAATTGCAATCGCCTGTGCAGAACCAGTAGATGCTCCCTGTCCAATTGCTATTGCACCAGAGCCAGACGCGTTAGCGCTCCTACCTAAGGCAGTACTACTTATAGCTCCCGCTGTCGCAGCATTACCAATCGCAACAGCGTTGTCATTTGCTCCAACACTCGCGTTCAATCCAAACTTTTCAGAGTTACTACCAGTGCCCGGACTAGTAATATTACCCACAACATGAAGTGAAGCCGCTGGTGCGTTAGTACCTATGCCAACTCTACCAGCAGAAGCATCAACAAATACCAGATTGGCCTCAGTGTCACCCTCTATTCGCACATCGGTATCGTCGCCATTCTCGTTGAAGACCAAGCTACCAACTCCAGTAGTATCAAACGAGATGCCATAGTTGCTAGCATTTGAGCCGATATTTAGCGTGCCGGGTCCTAAGTATAAGTCGCGCCAACGCAGTACGCTGCTACCAAGATCTTGAGCATCATCTACAAGTGGTGTAAGGTGGCCAGCAGTTGTAAGCTCGATACGGCTAGTGCCTGCGGTCTCAAACCTCAAGGCGTTAGCATCGTTGGTGCCTATCACCGCAGTAGACCCAAACGAGTTACCGTTTTGACAGAAGTACTGACTCGAGCTCGAGCAAGTAGTAGGCTGGACAGTACTTAGGTCCAGTGCTGAGCTTGCTATGCCATTGACCGTTGATGTTAAGTTATTGCCGATCAACGAAAGACTATTGCTGTTAATTATTGATACACCTACGCCAGCTACTCCATTTACGGTAGTGGTCAGTGTGTTCACTGCCGAGGAGTTAGAAACTGTGTTAACTATTGGATCCGAGTCGGCCACACCATTGATAGTAGAAGTGAGAGTATTCACCCCATTATTTACCAAACTATTCGAATTAATAATACTCACTACATTAGAGCCCACTCCATTGACAGTAGAGTCTAGAGAGTTGCCAGCTGAGTTGAGAACATTGGAAGTAATCGGCTCAGCTGGTCCGGGAGGGCCAGTGGCACCAGTTGCACCGGTAGCTCCAGTTGGACCGGTAGCACCTTGCAAACCAGTGGCACCGACTGGGCCAGCAGGGCCAGGGACATTGGATACCTGAGAGATTTGTTGAGTTATTTGCTGAAGTGTTTGCTCGGTGTTGGTAATGAACTGCTGGATGGGTTGAGAAAGGTTGCTGACAGTAATAGTCTCAGAGGCTACCTTCTTACCAGTCACACTACCATCAGCAAGATCTGTCTTACCGACCAAACTACTAGCAGGTGATGGGCACCAGCGATCATTGAGACCAAGCATCCGGATATACCATACATCAGTACAGAGACCACGTAAGATAATTATGATTACAAGAAAGAGGGCTGCTAAACCGACTAATAGCCAGATGAGCCAATGTGACTTCTTATCTACTTCCTCGTATTGGGGTTGTTGTGTTGTATTACTCTGTTGTTCCACGCTCTTCCAAAGCTGTTATGTTAGTAGTATAACAACTACTGCGTATGATATCTAGAAGGCTTGCCAACTAAAGGTAGTGTTTGCAGCTTGGGGTGTATCTAGCTCAATAGTAAAACCGGAGGTTGTAACTCCCGTGTATCGATACTGGCCGGTAATAAAGTTAGCAGGAGTTACTGTTACTGTAGGCACTGATGTAAACGTGGTGGGGAATGGCACAGACACGCTGGTTGCACCAGCCGTAATAGTAGTGGTACCAGTATTGTTGGATCCAAACTCTGCCCGGCCATTGAACCTGCTAGTACTATCAAATGTAGCCGCACCATTGAACTGCACTGCACCGTTGATGGTTAGTAAGGCATTCACAGTTGTGGCGCCGTTAAGCTCAGTTGTACCAGGTACTTCAATACCACCGTCGGCAATTAACTTACGCGAAACTTGTACGGTAGAGGCGTCTGGAAATGTAAATGTATTCTGGAAGTTACTGATAAGACCATAATTTTCTTTGAGTGCTGCGATCATAAATGTATTGAGTCGGCCGTAATTAATCGATTTCAATCCAGTGACAGCATCAGTACTGACCACTTCAGGGAAAATGCTTTCTACCTCTTGGGCTATAAAGCCGTATTGCATATCTGGCTCGTCACCAGGAATTGAGCCATTTGCCACCCACTGGTCATAATCACCCTGCCATTGATAGGTTACAGGGCGCAAGGCGCCTAGCTTGGCGAGTGTTCCTATCACATCCATACTTACTTCGTTGGCTTTAAGCGAGTCGTCACTAGTACAGCTCCAGCCAGTACCCGCGACTACAGTACACTGAGTGCCGGCGCTACCATTGAAACGAGCAACATCAGTGGTGGTGGTATCGGTTACCGTAAGCTTGTGTGTTGGTGTCGTAGCCGCACCTATATCTACTGATCCGCCGCTAGTGAAAGTAACCTTGCCCGCGTTGGAAAGCCCGATTTGTATAGTTTGTGAGGTTGAGTTGGTTATGCCGTTGCCTATAACCATAGCAAAATCTTCTGAAGACCCAGCTGCACTGATGGTGTTATTGCCACCAATAATATAGCCGTTACCGTTAACGATCGTGTGGTTCATTGTATTATTCTCGCCGAAGATATAATTTACATTGTTCGCGGAATTAATAGTGACATTGTTGTCACTACCCACCAAAACGTCGTCGGCTTGCGTAGAGTTTTGAACGATGTTGTTACTAAACCCTAACAGTGCTGTAGTGCCGCTATTGTTTCCACCGCTACCAGTGTTGGATCCACCAAAGATATAACTAAATTGACCAAATGGGGTATTACCATTACCGAATACGTAGCTATCTTCACCACCTGGCGTGTTATTACGTCCAATAGATGCGCCTCGATCTTGAGCAGTGTTGCCTGTGCCGATAGCTAATCCGTCAGTAGAGTTGGTGCCGCCAGCCACATTATTGAAACCAATCAGTGTAAAGTTGTCTCGATTTTGAGCATGAGTATTGCCCTGCCCTATGGAAATAGCATTGGAATTGTTTGAAGTTGCACTATTGTTCATTCCAAGCGATATTCCATTTTGCGCTGCTACTGTATTGGTATCCCCAAGGGCAATTGCGCCTGGTGCGGTGATATTGTTATTTTTGCCAAATGCAAATGCGTCACCATCACCACTAGATGTAACTACAATACTATTACCTATACCCACCGCGTAAGAACCTACTCCTGTATTTACACCACTGCCATCAATCGTGTTGTTATACCCGAAGATTCCACCAAAACCATTCGAACCATTGCCGGTGTAGTCATTGCTAGTACCATAAATCTGAGCATTGGTGCCCGATGACATAGTATTCAAATACCCAGCAGTGATAGCGTTTGAAGACTGTGAGACAGTGTTGTTAAATCCAATCGTCGTTCGGTTATTTGCCCCAAGATCTGAGACAATATTGAATGCTCCAAAACAAGCATTTAGACAGGTGTTATCTCGGCCCACCGCTATCGCGTACCCGCCACTTGGCGAGGTAGTATTGTTATACCCTACCACTACACCATTATTGTTGTTGCCCACAGTGTTTGAAGATCCAATTGTGACCGTATTTGAACCACTTGCTGTTAAGCTATGTCCAATAGTGACACTATTAGTGCTAGCAGTGGATGTGCCGAAGCCAATCACCACACTTCCAGTGCCTGCACTAGTACTTCTACCAATCGCAACAGATTCTATACCGGCAGCTGTTGCCGCATTACCAACTGCCACAGCATTATCATTTGCCCCCACACTTGCATTGAGGCCAAACTTCTCAGAGTTACTACCAGTACCTGGACTAGTAATGGATGTCCCTGAACTAATGATTACACGATTGTTGGTAGTATCTACTGTAAGAAGTGTATTGGTGCCAGCGGCATTAATGACTCGGAAGGCATTTGTAGAGTTGGTGGTGTTTTGGAAGGAAGTAGCTCCACCCACTGCAATACTTGCCTGTGTAAGGCCAGCAGTTTCAAAAGCCAGGGAGTTAGAGTCATTGCTTCCGACTGTTATAGTACCTGCTAGTGAGTTACCGTTTTGACATATGAAAGTAGTGGTAGTAGGGCAACTAAGTACCACGTTGCTAGCTACACCATTGACCGTACTAGTAAGAGTTGCTGTGCCCTGTGCCCAAGCTAGTGAATTGGTAGTATTGCCAGATAAAATACCAGCAACAGACTGGTAAACTGCATTACCGGCACCATCGTAACCAAGAAGCTGAGCAGTAGTACCAGCACCAATGGTTTGATTGGCAACTACACCGTTGACGGTTGAAGTAAGGCCACCGGCTTGGGTCAGGGTGGCGGTATTCGAATTAATAATACTCACTACATTAGAGCCCACTCCATTGACAGTAGAGTCTAGAGAGTTGCCAGCTGAGTTGAGAACATTGGAAGTAATCGGCTCAGCTGGTCCGGGAGGGCCAGTGGCACCAGTTGCACCGGTAGCTCCAGTTGGACCGGTAGCACCTTGCAAACCAGTGGCACCGACTGGGCCAGCAGGGCCAGGGACATTGGATACCTGAGAGATTTGTTGAGTTATTTGCTGAAGTGTTTGCTCGGTGTTGGTAATGAACTGCTGGATGGGTTGAGAAAGGTTGCTGACAGTAATAGTCTCAGAGGCTACCTTCTTACCAGTCACACTACCATCAGCAAGATCTGTCTTACCGACCAAACTACTAGCAGGTGATGGGCACCAGCGATCATTGAGACCAAGCATCCGGATATACCATACATCAGTACAGAGACCACGTAAGATAATTATGATTACAAGAAAGAGGGCTGCTAAACCGACTAATAGCCAGATGAGCCAATGTGACTTCTTATCTACTTCCTCGTATTGGGGTTGTTGTGTTGTATTACTCTGTTGTTCCACGCTCTTCCAAAGCTGTTATGTTAGTAGTATAAGGGCTTTGGAAGACTAAAACAACTATTCTTGGGCTTGCCAATCGAATTTTACATCTGTAGCTTGAGCGGCTTCGAGCTCTACTGTAAATCCACTAGCAGATTTACTCTTAAGCCAATACCGACCACCGGTATCAGAGCTTGGGCTTACTACTATATTTGGAGTCTTCGAGTACGCAGTAGTAAAACTATAGCCACCAGATGTCTGGCCAGCCGGAATCACTACCGTACCACGAGTATTGACATTGCCAGCCAATGTACCCTTAATAATCACGCTACCATTCACAGTCAAGTCACCACCAAATTCCACGGCTTTGCTGTCGGCGAGAGTCTTGAGCACATCCACACTTACTCCTCCGGCCGGATTCTTAAGAGTATCAATTTGTTTTTGTTGATCCTGGATAGCACTGACAAGGTAGGGGATTAGACCGTCCTTATTGAGAGATTTATAACCATCAGCTCCGGTAGCAACTAACCCAGGCAGTATTTTCTCAACCTCCTGAGCAACAAATCCAGCAATTGCGTCTCCGTCTGGATTGCTCTTGAAGTTATATGTGACCCCTCGCAGTTGCATAATCGTATCGAGGCCACCATCCAATTTCACGATATTCTCTTTGAGACGCTCGTCTGAAGAACAAGACCAGCCACCAGCGCCTGATGTATCTACGGTACAGGTTTGGGTAAAACCTGTGAAGTTAGCTACTGTATCGTCGGAAGTATCAACAACACTAAGCCGATTAGTCGGCGCGCCTGAGCCAATATTAAATGACCCGTCGGCAGTTACTCTACTAAGTGCTGTCCCAGATGAGTTTTGCCACTCAGTAAGATTACCTGTTTGGCTGGTAACTCCTTTGACCACCAACGCCTTATCTGATGCTACAGCAGTATTAATGTGAGCTGAGGCAGTCGAAGGCGCCGAAGTGTTCACTGACAACTTATTACCCCCTGGAATTGGATCGAGACCAGTTATACAAGCAGTAGTCCCAAGAATTGAACTCGGTGTAAGATTGGCTGCACAAGAGCCAATAGACACATTCCCTTCAAAGTAATTCTTACTCAAATATCCTTCAGATACTAGATTGGCGCTTCCTATTGTACCGCTTTGTTGATATTGGATATCTATACCTACTTGTCGACCAATTGAGCCAGCTTGGTATATGGTGGGAAAACCTAGAAAACCAAGTGAGGGATCTTGAGGATCAACAATAGTATTGCCTGAGTAGAATTGCATATAGTTTACAGGAGTACCTGGGCCATTGTAAGTAACTGGGATAGTCGCACTACCAAAAGCATAAGCGATTTCCCCCGCACCGAGATTGGCAACAGTATTGAGTTGAGCAGCTTGCATAAATACGGTTCCGCTACCTGAATGAGTAACTGAGTTCATAACACCACCATTTAGATAGAAATCCTTGGAATTTGTCTTATCTGTTTGCAAAGCAGAATAGCTGCCTGCATATATATTTTTGTTACCACCAGCTACGGTAGTAAACCCAAGAAAAGAGCCCAGAATAACGGGATCGTATTGGGGGTTGGCTAGTAGCTCATTGGCAGTACCCACAAATATGCTGTTTGCATTTGGATTGTTTGATGATATTTGTTGAACGGCTAGGATTCTTTGTATATCATCGTTTGAGAATAGTGGACCAGTATCAAGAATTGATGTGTTTGGTGTTGACTGTGCCCCCACCAATAGATAGTTATCAACTTTGGCAGTACCATTCACCTCCAGGCTTAGGCCTGTAACAGATGGCACACTTGTATTAACTCCTACAAAGTTACTGGCCGTACTCACGCTCAAAACTGGTGCGGCCGATGCGTTTTGGACAGAAAATGCCGATACTGAGTTGGAACTGTTACGAAATACTTGATTGGTACCTGTGAAGGCCTGGAAGTTCTTGTTGGTGTAGGCTATAAATGGATCAAGCTGACCTGGTTGAAGTACACCGACGATGTTGTTGGCCTGCAAGTCAGTAATACCGCTACCACTACCCTGCAAGTTAGCAGCGCTAACAGTACCAGTAGCCGTAATATCGCCATTGACCGCCAGTACACCTTGCAAACCAGTTTGCAATGGCTGGCCAGAAAGATTGAGATTTACAGGCTTATAGCGCTCCGATGCATTGGTCAGCTGGGATACTTGCGAGCGATTTCGCCATATCAATATTGACGCCGTCGCAAATAGCAGAAGTAATAAAATACCCGCCGCTATCCAAAGCGCTTGAAAAAAACGATTACGGCGATGTAGTCTGGCTATCTCAGTATTATCAACTGAAGCCGTTGCCCCACTAGATTGGTTTTGCAACTGACCAGAAAACGTAGCCTGTTCAACAGAAACATTTTGCGTGTTTGTTTGTCCGTCCACCCTTTTCCCTCACTTGTGTGTTTTCTTACAACAATTGTAACGCTTATGGTTAGTCAATGCAACCGAGATACATCTTATACGTTGGCAAAAAGTGTCGCTTGACCGCTACGGATACGCAGTATGCCGCGCTCTAGAGCAAATTGTCGCTTCCCAAATGGAGTATCAATAGTAACATTGCCACGGCTAACCAGACTTATGAAGTTGGCATGCTCAGGCAATACATCAAATGGCCCCTGTGAGTTGGTGGCCGACAAGCTAAATGCTTCGCCCTCATAATACACTTCAAAAGGCGAGAATACTTTTACCAAGAATCGTTCTTCTTCCATACTATTGGATCGTTAAGATCTCCTCTACGGCCGACAGTGTTTCCTCACGCCCCACATACAAACCCTTCTTACCAGTCAAAGGCTCAGTAACAAACATTGGTTGCTGGAAGTATTCGATCAGTTGCTTGGCCTTATTGTAAACGCGACGATCTTCTATCGATAGCTCAGCCTCACCTATAATCGTAACAATTCCCTTCAAGTCCTGGTATTTCTGAAGTGCCTTTTGGGCTTCACCGGCCAAGTAGTAGTGGCGCTCGCCCACGATTTCAGGGCTCAACAGTGAACTACTGGTGTTGAGCAGATCTACCGCTGGTAGTATCCCTTGTTCCATAATCTCCCGGCTCAGTACTATCACACTGTCAATCTGCTGGTAGATCTCCACTACAGCCGGGTCAGACAGGTCATCGGCAGGGATATAAATCGATTGCACCGAAGTGATAGATCCGTTTTCGTTGGAGTCCAGTCCACCTTGGAAGCGCGTAAGGTCGGTAAACAAGCTAGGCTGATACCCACCCTCGGATAATCGCTCACCACGCATCATGGCCAGTTCATTGCCAGCCTGCAAATAGCGATAAATATTGTCGACGAAGAATAACACGTCCGTCTTCTCAGTATCACGAATATGCCGCGCCGAAGCTGCAGCTATCTGGCCTATCAACCATCTATGTACGGCTGTTTGGTTCATTTGCCCCAAATACATAACAGTCGAGTCCAACAATCCAGTGGTGTTTAGTGTGTCATATAATTCGTGTGCTTCTCGTATACGTTCACCAACTCCGGCAAAAATCGATATACCTAGTTTGCGCTTGCAAACATTGTGCATGAGCTCAGTCGTAAGCACAGTCTTGCCAACACCCGATCCACCTACTATGCCAACTTTGCGACCCCTAACAAATGGGGCAAAGAAATCTACTACCTTGATGCCCGTTTCGAGTAAATCGGCACTTGCGGCATACCCACTCTTGCCACTACGATGGTACGGCTTTAACGGCAGTAGCTTAGCACCCTTCTCTACAGGCTTGTTCATAAGCTCAGTGTGTTGTGTGTCCCAGACCCTACCCAGGGCTGCCTTACCACTATAGAATCCAATCGGCTCAGAAGCCTGAGCTACCTGTTGACCAAGAGCAACATCCTCTTGATTACCTAAGCTAAAGCAGCGTACAAGCGAACCATTTTGCTCAATTACTAGTAACTTAGTCTTGAGATCGTTGGATACTTCAAGCAGAGCGAATTCTTGACTATGTTCAGGGCTACCATCCCACATAACATCCACCATGATATTGCTAATACCAACAATCTTACCTTTAGTGCTTGTGCTCATTGAGTTTCTCCTATTGGCTGGTAAGCCAGTGATTCAACATCTCGTTTTCTACGTTTGTAGGTATTTAGTTCCATACTACCCTGCTGCAACTGTTTGTTGGCAGCCGATCTAGCCTGCGAAAGACTGTTATAGCGATAAGCTAGCTGTGATAGGTTTGTCTCCAATATTATCTGAGTCAAAGCGATTGAGCTCATGGTCTTTTCTAAATACTCCACAACTTCATCGAGACTCGGCTCAAACAAGAAATCACTCGCGTATAGCAACTCCGTATTGGCCTCAGATTGTTGTCGTACTTCAAGTCGGGCCACACTGTCGTGTAACTCAAACGACACCACAGCCTGTTGCGTGACTGACTCAAATCTAGCAAAGTACAGAGTCACCTTACTGTACGAATCCAAGTAGCTCATAATAGATACGATATTGATCTTGGACTCCACAGTAGGGAGGTGAAATACCTTGGCAACTTCGATGTTTCGACTGCGCAGTAGTTCGGCGCCTCGGCTACCAACGGCCACAATATCAGTGGAGCTAGATGATATTCCCTCAAGCATATTTTGGATAATCTCCTCGTCAAGTCCACTGGCAAAGCTAAGATCAGAACTAATCATAACAGCACAACTACCACTCTTGTCAGTTCGTTTGTTTTGTTTTATTGGTACATCTATGCGTAGCTGATCGTACATAGCCCAGAGCTCGTGAAAGAAACCTCGAGCTTGTAACACACGATCGCGTATTTGTCGGATTTGCAGTGAGCTAATGTTCTCATACGCCTGTACTACACGACCAAGCATTTCCAGGTCGTGTAGCTGACTCTCAAGTTGCTGTAATCTTGCCATAGCTATACCACCGGATTACTCTTAAGTAAGTCTTTGGCCAGCGCTCGAAAATCTTTCTCTATTGTCTCGGGCTTTACCACATCAGCAATCACGTCTTTGAGCCAAGCGATATTGAGTTTTTCTGGTTGCTCACTCATGAAAACTGTTTCTAGCATCACCCGCTGCATTGCCAATGTAAAACTACTAGCTTGATCTTGCAAAAACAATTCAAACAGTTTCTTGCCAATAGCCAAGTTCTTCTGTGATGTTACAGACAGCTTAGTATTAAACCGTGCGTAAGTTTCAACAGCCGAGTAGTTGGATAATGACTGTAGTATTTGCTCTGACATATTTTGATAGTAGGCGCTTTGAGCTCTTCCACCCACACGGCTTACTGACAAACCGATATTTAGCGCCGGACGAATCCCAGAACGCATAGTCTTGAGGTCAAATACAAGCTGCCCATCCGAAGTAGATATCATATTGGTAGGGAAATACCCGGTCAGGTCATCGTTGGGGGTAGTCCCCACTGCGAAAGCAGTCAAGCTCTTGCCGGTATCGGCTCGCCTACCGGCACGCTCCAGTAAACTAGCGTGAATATAAAACAGGTCTGCTGGATAGCTTTCGCGACCGGGCTGCTGACCTAGCTGCAATGACATCTCACGATATACTTTGGCATGCGTGGCGAGATCATCATATACCAACAGCACATCTTGTCCCTGGTCCCAAAAATGTTCGGCCACCGCACAGCCAACAAATGGTGCCAAGTACTGCAATACAATGTTGTCGAGTGCATCAGCCACTACTATTACTGCTCTATCAATCACGCCTGCCTGGTAGAGTCGAAAGGCTAGCCTTTCGACATCCTGCTTACGCTTAGCAATCTCCACAAATACAGCTATTGATTTAGTAGTAGTAAGGTGGTGTATCGCAGTCTGTGTCAAAAAAGATGACTTACCAGCTTTGGCATCACCAATCACCGCTATACGCTGACCTTTTACGATAGGGAATAGGGAATCCACTACCACAACACCAGTTTCCAACTGCTCGTTGACAACTGCCCGATTGTTGAGAGGCAATGCGTCGCCGAATACCGGGCGTAAATGCACTTTATCTGATTTACTGACGGTTTGTTTTTGCAATAGTTCACCAACAGCGTGGGTCTTGCCGAGAGTGTTCTCTTCTACTGCTACTTGCAAACTTCTAAATTGCGGCTGCAAACTATCAGCAGCTATTACCTCACTGCTTTCCAGCGACAACACTCGCATGTTTTTTTCACTAGCGTTATATACCAGCCCGGGCTGCTCGGAGTTAGTGCTAACAGTAGCGTGTAAGTGAATACCATCAATCGGCTCTACATCGAGTGCGTATCCATTAATACCTTTGATTTTAGCTGATTCTTGCTGTTCCATCACACACCTATTATTATGTACACGCCGGCGAATGCCGCAAATATTATTATTACTACTGCCAGTATTACTTGGCCCAGACTACGCAGTACAGCGTGCTTGGCAAGTGGGTTACGTCCAATTGAGCGTATGCTTGAGGTAACTGCCGAGAACAACACTACCATAGCCGCCACTGTAGCGATTATCACCAAGGCAAACGCAGCAGCAGCTCGTACTGGCGTAAGTTTCTTGCCAGCAAGATTCGAGCTGAGAGCCTGCAAGCCCGTCACTACATTGGAACCGCTCTGGCTCGCTGTCGGCTGAAACTGGCCCAATTGCACATCGCTATTGAGTAGACCAATACTGTAACTCTGAATCTTACCAGTGTTGTCGGTCATTTGGCGTGACACTCGATTCTCAAGCTGATCACTGCTGTCGCGAGCCACCCCTACCAAGCTGCCGCTGGCGGTAGCCTTCATCGCAACCCCGTCAATGGGTGACAGCGTCAGACTATCGCCAGGATTGATTTTGCCATTGATGTCGCTAGCGAGTATTTTGGCAGTACCCGAGCTAATTACCTGGGTATTGCTACTGCTTGGATTGACCGACACAACTCCTTGGTTGACGGTACTTACCACACCCACAATTGGGTTCTCACTACCTAGTGATGCTAGTTCAACCACTGTTTGATCATCTCTTGTCACAGCCACGATTGAGCCAGCCGGTATTGAACTTTTTGTAGTATAGCCTTGAGATACATAGGCTGCCAGAGCGGGTAAGCTAAGCAACCCAAAACACAAGGTAGCCACAATAGCTGCCGTCCAACTATGAAAACCTCGGAACACCTTTTTTAGTGAACCCCGTATCGCGTCACGCATACTACTTATGCTACACGTTTTATGCTCAATTGGCTAGGTATGTCAGCACTCAATCACTACGATTTAGATCGGCCGGCAAGCTTGAGAACCATTTCAATCAATACACCCAGCACACCACCTATAACAAGTAGTGCTAACAGCATCCAGTTGGGGATGATATAGCCATAAACACGTGCTGCTACGTAGATTACTATACCTAGACCTATACCTACTACTGCGCCACCTATTAGCACGGATGGACGCAATACAGTTTTCTCAGCAGCGTTGCTAACAGTTTCAACTACTGGATTGTGTACTACCTTGGAGAAAGCCCGGCTCCCGGCAGGTAGTTGAGATTGAATCTTGCTCAATTCCTTCTTGTAAACTCGCTTTTTCTCTGTCTTGGTTAGTGGTCCCTTGGGTTCCTTCTTCTCAGAAAGCTCTTTTTCCTTCTCTGCTTTCTTTTCTTCAGCTTCTTTGGACTTCTCCTGTTTGCGAGCTAGGTCAGCCTCTTTTTTCTCCAACTCTGCTTTTATCTTACGCTCAGCAGCCTCACCTTTACGAGCTAGGTCGGCCTCGTCGCGCTTCATCTCTGACTTTGACTTCTCGGCAGATTTATTGCGCTCAAGAGATTCGGAACTACGCTTGGCTACTTTCGCTTCTGATTCCTCTGAATCAATCAGTTTTTCTTCGTTGTCCGCCATTAGCTTTTAGCTCCTTCATTTAGTGTTTCCAATAGATCAAGTTCGCGTTTCATAAGTCGATTGCGTAGTAGTAAGAATACTGATAGGGCAGCAAGCAATCCCATCACTATTAGGCTAGTGGCAGCACCAGTCTGTGGCAGAGGAGCCACAACACACTCTAGCCGCTTAGCTGGGTTTACACTAATTGGTGTGATCACTATATTACCTTCAAACTGGTCTTCCATCTGACAATCATAGTTCTTATTGTCAGTAGGCTTCTGTGCATTGGTTGGAACTGGATCTTTTACCTGTACAGTAAAGCTTTTGGTAACATAAGTAGGATTGTTCGGATCGGTCGTAACTGGGATATCCACCGCTGGCCAGGTTAGTAACACGTGAGTTGCTTCTACCGAGAGCTCAGCACCACCTTTGTCTATTACATCAGCATAAAGTGATATATCAGATATGTCGTCCTTAAACACATAGTCTTTTATAGGAGCACTTCCTATGTTGGCAATGCCTATAGTGTAGGTTAGCTTATCTCCTGGCCGTGCAGTCGCGCCATTGGCATCGGTTGGTTTACCATCTTGTGTAAGAATTGTTAGATTCTTGACTGTCTTGCGGAACACGTGTTGTTCAAACTTAAGTTGCACAGTACAGCTTGGCTTGCTCGATGTCACACCCGGGTCGGTGCCCACAACTGTAACCTTAGCAGTATATTTGCCACCACTTTGATAAGTGTGTTTGAGCGTTTCAGCAAACTTGCCACTTGTTACTGTTTGTTTGTTACCATCACCGAAGTCAAATTGGTATTCCTTGATCGTAGTGTTTTGTGCACCACCTTTGGCATTGAATGTTACCTCTACTGGTACTGTGTCGCCAGTGAGTGGGCTAGCAGTCAAGTCAACACACATGATGTCCTTGGGTTGAGGGGTTACTACAAACGGCACGGCACAACTGTTTGTGTCTGGAGCGAAGTTGTTGTCGCCAGAGTTTTCAGAAGATACTCGCAGCAGGATCAAGAAACTTCCAGCGCTATTCTGGGCAAACTGGGTTGCGGCAAAGGCCGCTGGGTTGGGTGCACTAGCAAGCGGATCTACACGAGTATTCTGTGTTGGATATGAGTGCAGTATGCGATTGTTGGCATTGATCTCTATGTACTGCTTCCCACCATGTTGCACAGACCCTCCACTTGGCACTTCCTTGAGCAACAGGTATAGAAATCGTTTGGCATACACTTCTGGACCAGAATCACCTTCTTGCAATGCAGTACCTTTGATGAGCGGTGTATGCGGTGCTTGATAAGTGAAGTTACCGCCACTATTTACCATATCTAAGCCTCCACAAACTAGTGTATGCGGCTTAGGCTGAGGTGTAACAGTAATAGTTCTTTTACATTCGCCATTTCCACTACCTGATGCGAAGTATTTTGTACCGTCGACATCGTAGAATACCACTAACGCTATTTCGTAAGTTCCTGGATCGTTAAAAGTAAATGACTTACCGCTATCATCTATAAAGTTGTTGTTACCGTCTGGGGGGCCTACGCCAGCCGAAGACTGAGTAGCGAGCAGATTACCTCCACTATATGATCCGTATACCATGTCTACTCTCTCACCTTGTGAGACGTTCTCACCATGAGCATAACCTGCCACCACAACTGGTTGTCCTACTACTACACTTGTTGCAGATATGTTTACAGACTGGCAACTAAAGCTCTTGGGATTAGGAGGTGGCTCAGTAGGTTTAAGCACAATATTACCGCAATCGAGCAATACGCCCCATTCATACCAACCAGCTGGTATACCAGGTCCGCCATCGGATACATAAACTTTGTCTCCTAGCCCACGCAGCGCCTGGATACAGTTACCATCGTTTGTATAAGCATTACCCCATCTGTTTATAGATGATCCAACCCAGATACCCTCTTGCCACTGGACTGAGCTACCAGCACCATCTTGGCTGCGCCCCATCGATATCCAATTGTCACCCTCTGCTGCACAAGGACCAACACCAGCAGCTTCCATCTTCTGCCTTGAAATACCTAGCCTGTTGAAGACCTGTTGAATACCATCACGGTTCTGATCCCAAACAGCACTTATAAGAGAATCTTTACTAAATGGCGCACCAGATATTAAGTCAAACCCAGGACTAGCCGCAAAGCTTGGCTTTGGTGGGGCCAAGAATGTAAAAATCTGGAATACCAGAAGACCGATAATAAAAATGCTGGCTATCCTGCGGGTAGCAGTCTCGGCCGCGAGACGTTTTACATAGTAGCCAATTCTACCTGGCGAAAGTTTGCCGGTCGAAACAGAAGTTACAATATCCTGGAAGTTTATCAAGTTGGTACCCTCATTATCATTTGCTATCGATTGTAGTACGAATCACTACTCTGTTGCAAGTAGCATCTACTCTAGTTATGTGAATTGTCTCGTCCCATACCAGTAGAAACTGTTTGACCCACCTGAGGATCACCATAGCTACCAGAGTCGAGACTATGAATAATCTCAGCCGCTACCTCGCTCTTAGGACGCCCATACTTACTACGTGACAAGTCTTTCATAGCCTGCAAAATCTCAGCATTGGGTGTACCTATCGCAGGTAGACAGTCCATCGAGAACGGTGTGGTCGGTACATTGTTGGCCATGATCTTAGACACAACCTTGAAGTTGGGTATATTTATGAGATCGTGTTTATCAAACTGGGGCTGGAATTGCTTCTCCATATACTCAGCATCGTCGGCACCAACTCTAAATGATATTAGAGAGCCAACATTGCCAAACACGGCATCTCTTACTTGTTCGTCGAGCTGAGAGATAAACTGATTGGCAACAATCAAGTTGAGATGGTATTTGCGGGCCTCAGAAAGAATAGTAGCAAAGCTATCAGTACTGAAGTTTTGAAACTCATCGACATATACACTGAAATCTGGTCGCTCTTCTTCTGGCGTATCAGCTCGGCTCATAGCTGCCATCTGGAACTTAATCACCATGATCATACCAAGCAACTTGGCATTGAGATCACCAAGCAAACCCTTACTGAGGTTCACAAGCAAGATCTTGTTACTATCCATCACATCGCGAAACTTAAATGCCGAGTGCTTCTGACCAATGATGTTACGCATAATCTCGTTGTTGGCAAAAGCACCAAACTTACTCACAAACCAGCCAAGCATCTCACTCTTGCTATGGGCATCGGTCTGTGCCATCTCGCCAGTCCAAAAGTCTTGGACGGTTGGGTCTGTCACAAATCGGAACTTCTTCTTGAGATATTCATCGTCAGTAAACACCTTGGGTATTTCTATAAAAGTACCACCCTCGGGATCAGCCATAACAGTCAATGCAGCGTTACGAAACCAGTGTTCATAGCGTGGACCGATGATACCCTGATGCTGAGGATCATAGAGTTTGTAAAGCATCTGAATAGCTTCTTGGATCAAGAAGTCTTTTTGCTCTGGCTTATCTGGGTCGTATTCCATCATATTGAACCCAAGCGGTACCTCGGTGTCACCTGGACTAAAGTAAATTACATCCTCGGCACGTTCGGGTGGTATCATGCCAAGCATCTTTTCAGCAGTGTCGCCATGCGGGTCGATAAATGCAAAGCCTCGACCGGCTATGGCATCTTGCAGCATCAAGTTCTCCAAGAAGGTTGATTTACCTGTACCAGTTTGACCAATGAAGTACAGGTGTCGTCGACGGTCGTTTTCACTCAAATATATAGGCGTTTGGGTAGCCCGATAGACATTGGTTCCCAACAACAGCCCAGCAGCTGGCATCCCAGTCGGTGCAGGAACCTCCTTGCTACCCTTGCGCTCAATCGGCGTAGCCAAGTCGAGTAGTTCGCTTGGTAGATGAAATATTGTTGCCAACTCAGTGGAGTTAAGTATCATCTGATGAGCAAAGAAGGTATTCTCCTTGAAAAACCGAAAAATAAAGTTGGTCGCAAGCTCCTGTGGTGAATCAGCTTTGACAAATTTAAACCGGTTGGCATCGTTTTGGGCTAGCTGAGCAAACCCCAGCAGCATATCTTGCAAAATTAGTTTGGATCGTGATGGGTCGTCTGAACTCGCAACTAGTCGTATGGTGGTTTCAAAAGCAGGTACTTTTACCTTCTCTTCTACTAGTTCAGCCTTCTTCTTGTCTAGCTCGTTTGGTACGTAATCTTTCTGTTCAGTATCTTTGGTACCAAGCGGTGAGCGAATTGCTTCGCCAGCAAAGTCCATGGCCTTGGGGGCAAAGCCAGTCTTCTTGTTTGTATAGTAGTATTTGGCACGCCTGTGGGCTCGTTTTACCCAGCGATAGGGGGCAGGACGGACCAACATCTGAATAGCTGCAGCATCACCCTCAGAAAGGTTCGACAAACCCGCCAACATACCAGACATCGCGTCACGTTCGGCGTTTTTGTAAGTATTGATCGGCATGATGCTATCTTTGGCCAGCTTGAGCTCACCACCTGCTACACCAGCAATCTTGCTAACCTGTGAAAATAAGTTGATTTCTTCCTTACGGATCACTTGGACACCTGGATAACCGGCAGCCAAAGCCTTCGATACAGTTGAAATCAGACTAGCCGGCACAGAGACATAGAAATATATCCTCTTAGCCTCAGCGATAATTTCAAAACTAATGTAGCGACGACCGTAAACCTCAGCTTTCTCACTTACTATTCCAGATAGCAAATTGAAAACTTGCTCAGCCTTGGAAATATTTTCTTTCATCATCTCGCGTTCATCACGATTCTGGGCTTCATTGACTTCTTGCGGGGGTAGTTTGATAAGAAGCGGTACGAATTTGAGTGAGCGCTCAACCTGCTTACTGCGTCGCACTATCTTGCGATATATAAAAAACGCCACAAATATAACTGCTATCACGAACAACGCGAACAATATGCTCATAAATATCACAAAATCATTCATTCACTTGAGTCCACATCTAGATTAAAGCGCTTTTTGAGGTATGCCTTGTTGAGCTCCTGTTGAGCACGTTCTTCAATTTCTGGATCGTCCTTGGTTTTCTCAATGGTATCATCAACTACATCAACCCATTCTTTCTCAATCAAGTCGACATCATCGGCAGTAAGATTGGCGGTCTTTTGTTGAATCACAGCAGCCACTGGATCGTCCGGCGGTGTTTGCAGCGACACAGGCTGTTGGACTGGCTGTGCTATCTGGGCAGGCTGTTGGACTGGTGCAGCCGGTGCGCTCTGCGGTTGCTCGGCGGCAGCTGGTGCCTGTTCTGCACCAGAAGGCTGCTGCTCTGTTTTGGGCAACTGTTCAGTAGGAAGCGCTGCTGGCTGCCTTTCTACAGGTGGTTGATTTGGTTTTTTTTCAGCAGGCGTTACTGGGGGCATCTGAATACTCCTAATCTACTATTATACCAGTTATGCTGAATGCGTAAAAATCTAGTTATGAACCCATACTGGTGTGCCAACCGGAGCCCAACTCCATATGAATGCCGCAGCACCAGTCAGCATATTTACACAGCCATGGCTCCCATTGTAGTGAAATGCCTGTGTGCCAAACCAAGAAGGTGGTCGCCAGGTAGCATCATGTAAGCCATAGCCTCCCACGAACGGCATCCAATAGCTTACAAATACATTGTAATCATACCCATATGGAGCACCATTGAGATAGCGATTGCGCTCTTTGGCATAGATAGCAAACACACCGGTGACCGTGGGCGCAGAGTCTTTGCCAGTCACCACAGGAGACGTAAACACGACTTGCCCATTTTGCCATGCAAACAGCTGCTGCGTGCTCAAGTTGATCTCGATATACTGTGCCGCGTCCAAGCCACCGATTGCACCACCAACACGTTTGTACTCAGTTTTGAATGGAATTGGGCCACTCGTCAAGGCAACTGTGGTGTTTTGATTGTTTGACATAGCGGTATAAATAGCATCAGTGGCTGATTGCTGATTGATTGCCGAGCCGTCCTTGCCGGGCTGAGTTTCAGACTCTTGACCGTTAAGTACTGTCACTTTGCGATTCGTGGGAGCTACATCTACCTGATTGGCAACTGATTGTAGATAGCCTTGTATCTGGGCTCGAGAAATCTCTACACGTAACTCTTTGTTTCCTCCGTCCACAACTGGTTGAAATATCAGCCAGTGCCCAATATCGACTTTACTTGGGCTAAACACCTTGCCTTGATAATTGAGTGTTATAGAACGATTCAGTAAGTCTTCGACTTTACCTAACACTGCTGCCGCCTGTTGCCTCTGGATAGGGGCAGCTACAGGGCTTGGCTCAATGCTTACCACAGTATCTTGACCATCACTCATTGCCTGAGTAAGAACCGCTGCCAACTTATTGGGGTCGAGCTGTACGCCTGGCTGATCATCAACTACTGCCGCCACCCCATCAGTAATTGCAATGGTCGCATTGACCGGATCTTTGCCATTGCTACCTACCGCCTCAGCAGCAAACTTCTTAAGTTGAGCTTGATCAAAGCGGTATGCCAATCCTAGAGTGCCTCTCTTCTGAGCATCCAACATTCCTAGTAACGCTATAGGGCTGTTTCGACCAACGCTATAGGCAACCTCTACCGTCTCAATAGGGTCGTAACTTGCCCCAAAATCATTATTGCCGGCCGTGATACTTTTGTCTTGTCCGATCTTGACGGTTACACTGCGACTACCACTCTTCTGACGTAGGATTTCCAATGCCTGAGCTCGAGTTTTGAAGCTCAGGTCGGTGCCGGCCACACTAACCCCCGGATATATCACCCCCTCTGTCACTGCTGCAACCAAAGTATTTAGGCTTAACACAGCCAAAACTATACCAACCAACACAAACCCAATACGGGCATAAGCATTTGGTTTTTGGCCAGATTTACTCAGTCCTTTGGGCAAACTCAAAAAATGTTTATATTTAGTCGACTCCGTCATAAGATAAACTTATTATACTGCTTGGGCTTAAGCTATGCTAGCAAATTTTCAAATCAGACATACCAGTGAGCTTACGCAATCCATCAATTGCTTTGGACAGTGCTTGGTCTATAGCAACTTGTTCTGCCTTGTCACCCAAGTCCATCAATAGCTTCATGCTGATACGCTTGGTTGATTGTTTGGCTAGTTGTTCGTCTTGGTATTCGCCAACATACTCAGCCGAAACAACAAAATCATGCTTTTGTAAGGATTTTTGGATTGGCTGCCACAAACAAGCTTCATTGCATTCAACAGTCAATGATCGCACAATCAAAGGATAAGAGGGAAGTGGTTGCACTGTTTTCAATATCTCAGTCTCAAGCATCTTACTCAGGCATACCTGCGCATGTGATACTTCTCTTTTGATACCAAATTCCGTGAGCACAGTGGGGTGGATCTGCCCAATAGTCCCTACTGGTTTGCCATCTACGCCCAAACTAGCCTGCCGACCCTCAATCAGTGTAGGTATGCTACAACGGCTTACCAGAAACTCCATCCCCCAAAATGATTCCAACGAATCTACCACTGCCTTCACCTGAGCATAGCTTTGTTCACCCATAGCGGTTATAGCCAAGTACCACTGTTCGTCTACAATTGAAGGTTTTTTGGACCAAGTTTGAAGTTTGGTAATCTCAAAAAAGATGCTTTGGTCCATATCACTTTGGTTATTGCGCACCACCTGCAAATGGCTTGGTAGGGTTTCTGTCCTTATTAGCGCCTGCTCTTTTTGCAGTGGATTGACAATTTCTATAGCATTCACCACATCTCCACCAACCAGTTTCAGTGCATCAACGCTCACAAATGAGTAAGTAGCAACTTCCTGGGCTCCGATTGCTACCAACTGTTTCTTTAGCTCTAGTAGTCGCAGAAGTTGTTGATGATCGCCAGTGGGTGTGGGTGGCAACAGTGATAGTGTGTCGGGCATACTATCGTAACCTACAATTTTGGCAGCCTCTTCTATTAGATCTTCTTCAAGCACTATATCTGCGCGCCACCATGGCACCACCACAGCAAGGATATGATTAAAGCTGGGAACAAACCGTCGTGCACCTATGTAGCCTTTTCGCTTCTGAAACTCAGAAAGGGTAGTGAAGGCCACCTTTCCAACTGATTGTTTTGCTTCAAGAACTTTGTTGCCGCCCATATACATGCCAACATGCCCAATATTGTTGCGAGCTTTGGCAAGCTTGGTGTCTTTAATACCACCCTTCACAAACAATAAATCACCAGGTTTTAGATTTGAATCATCGATTTCTGACCCGTTCTTGTACTGTTGCGCAGCCGTATGCCCGATCTGTATCCCTATCTTGCAATATATGCGTTCCGTCAAATACGAACAGTCAAATGCAGCCTCACCATCAATCCGAAAACTAGCGCCATACTTGTACGGCTTACCTATATGCTCCTTAGCTTCACTACTGAGTGAAAAGTGTTCGACCTCAAATCCACGCCTTCGCAAACCATCGATCACGATCTTCTCATCAAGATCCATACCCAACACACTCTCAGCATATCTCAGTCTCAAGCCGACATATTGTATCCATGGCCAAGCATACAATTGGTCAAATGGCCCATCGACAAATTTGGCTGCGCATATTTCTTGCAACAAATAAACTAAGCGCTCGAAAGCTAGCGTCTGCAAGGGGAGTGGTAAACCTCGCTCAAATCGTGCACTTGCTTCAGTACGAATACCATGACGTTGTGCTGTCTTGCGCACCAGTGTTTTATCAAATACCGCTACCTCCATAACAATTTCGCTAGTGTTCGGTTTTGTTTCGGTTGTTGCACCTCCCATTACACCTGCAATACCCACTACCGACGCATTATCAGCTATCACTATGTCGTCTTCAGTAAGCTGCCTAGTTTTTCCATCCAAGCAGGGAAGTGATTCAGCTTTTTTGGCCCTACGTACACATAGTTGGCCATTGAGTTTTGCGGCATCATAACTGTGGCTTGGCTGACCATATTCAAGCATTACGTAGTTTGATATATCTACAACTGGATTAATACTACGTAGCCCATTGGATTCCAAGTTATCCACAAGCCATTGCGGGCTTTTCCCAGAATTATCGACACTCAGCTTCGCACTCACAAAATGACTGCACTCTGCGGTGCTTGTTAATTTAACCTTCCCCTTGTCACTATAACTCACCTGCTGTAATTTTGGCTCTAACAGTTTTACAGGTTTAGATGCATTGGCAGCAATTTCCCGCGCCAAACCGACCAAAGACATAGTGTCCCAACGATTTGGGTGGGTCTTAATGTCTAAGATATCGCCAAAATTCTCTATGTCGCACAATGATTGTCCTAAGAGTAGGTCAGGGGAAAGCTCCATAATTCCACTATGGCCATCGCTAATACCTAACTCAGCTGCCGAACAAAGCATACCGTTACTTTTCTCGCCACGAATAGTAGCTGCTTCTATATTTGTTCCATCTGGCATAACAGATCCTAGCTGTGCCAAAGCCACCGTCATTTCAGCTTTTACATTTGGAGCTCCGCACACAACAGTGTATGTTTTCTTACCATCACTTACCAGTACCAATTTGAGTCGATCAGCATTGGGGTGTGGGAGTACTTCAAGTACACGAGCTACAACAATTGACTTATCCCATGTTGGACCTGTTATGACCTCCTCTAGTTCGATTTCTGTTCGCTCTATGGCTACAGTTATCTCTGTTGTACTAAGCTTTGGCTTAAGATATTGATTGAGCGATTGAATACTTACTTTCATAATAGTTCCAGGTTAAAATTGGCTTAAGTAACGCAGATTTGGCCGCCACAATTGACGGATATCGGTTAAACCAAACTTGATTGCTGCAAATCTCTCTGGCCCCCACCCAAAAGCAAAACCCCTATACTTATCTGGGTCTATTCCCCCATTTCGCAATACTTGCGGGTGTACCATGCCAGCTCCTCCTAGTTCCAACCACTTTCCATTATGCCAGCCATCAAACTCCACCGAAGGTTCAGTGTATGGGAAGTAATTGGCTCTAAAACGTATTTTGGCATCATCTCCAAGTAGGCGTTGCATTACCCTTCGCAAAGTTCCTTTTAGATCAGACATACTTACGTCCTCACCCACCACTAAGCCCTCAACCTGATAAAATTCCCACGAATGAGTGGCATCCTCGTCTTCGTTGCGAAATACTTTTCCTGGTACAATAATCTTAAACGGCGGTTCGTTATTCTCCATAAATCGTACTTGCATACCTGAAGTATGAGTTCGCGGCAACATATCTAGCTTGCCAGTGTCTATGTAGAATGTATCTTGCATATCTCGAGCTGGGTGTTCAGGTGGTAGGTTTAGTGCTTCAAAGTTATACCAATCAGTTTCAATCTCATTACTGTCCACTATTGCAAACCCCAGTTCTGTAAAAACTTGGTATGTCTCATCTAACATCTGGGTTGTTGGGTGTAAGCTAGCTTTGGTATGGCCTACTATTCTGCCTGGTGCGCTAACATCAATGCTGCTGAAACTAGTTTTGAGTTCCAACTCAGCCAGTCTTTTTTTAAACATCTCTTCCAGTTGTTTTTTGACATTATTTAGTGCTTTGCCAAGCTGTGCGCGCTCACTAGGCTCCGCTTTGGCCAGATTCCTGACAGCCTGCGCTACAGCACTATCAGCTCCTATATACTTGCTCTTCAAGTTTAGCAACTCGTTGCGATTTTTTGCTTTGTCCAACTCTTGGCTGGCCACTTTGACCAGATTGTCGTGAGTATTATTCATGTGGTTATACTTCTGACTTACGTGTTCGAAAATACAGTTCTATCAATACTACAGTTAAGATAAATAAGATCATATCACGTATAGTAAGGCTCTTCAAACTCATCAAACCAAGTAGTACAGTCCCACAAAACGACACTAACAAACCAAACCTTAAACTCTCCTTCCAATGATATATAGCGCGGTCTCTTTGTGATGTTTTACGTACTCTCCAAGAGAAAGTCACCAAACTAACCAGACTCAACAAAGCCACGAAGAATGCCAAAAACCAGATGGTTACCCCGACTGGTCCCAACTGTTTTGGGCTAGTTGATACTATTAAGTAAGCCAAAACACAGCTACTAACTATTAAAGTAGCAGCCTCGGCTAGAATAATTGATACTATTGGCTTGTGAATACTCATATATATATTATCGCATATTTTGTGATAATTTGAATGCCATGAGCAATGAGTATCTCACTTATTCTAATATTGAACACATATATAAATATGGTGCTAAATAGTGCGCTATTGTACACAATATATACTCTATTAATGTGAACACATTATTTTGACTACCACCTCTCTTTTCGCAACAACGTAGTTTACTAAATCTAGCCCACTAATATTCGAATAATATTGATATACCAATAACACTCAGGGGTTCAGCTATCATGCGATTTACAATTTACGGATCACCGCTGACCAATAGGCATATAAATACTATGTAGTTCAATGTGCGACATACGTAAAATGGTTGCGAATAGTGCATGTATACAAAAACCACCTACTTATGTAGGTGGTAGATAAATTCTTGGTTACGGGCCGACGCATCCACTCTTTATAGATGTTAAGAAACAACATTAGCGGGCATCGGCCCGGAGCATAACTCTCAACTGGGAGCTGAAAGTCATAGAGAGATGTCGGTCGTTCTATTTCACTTCTGTGTAATACCCTCCTGGCGATTAAGTGTTGTAGATCATCCGACTGGCTTCCCAACCATTCGTGTGGCAGCCAGCCAGATCGAGCGCCCCGAATGTTCGAGACGCCAGTCCTGGCCAGCTCCGGCAGAATGGAAAAGACATGGCACCAACTCAAGGTCGTTGGCAACACCACTCCTAGAACAGTAGGGAAAATTCGGCGCTAAAAACAAGGGGGCTGTTCTTAGTGCCGAAGTCTCCCTACTGTAGTAGAGGCTCTATCCGGTAGCAGCTTTAAGAGTTCAGCTGCAAATATTTTTTGGCTTGTGGCAAGTTTTGTTTTTGTTTTTGTGAATGTACTAAACTTTGACTCAAGTATAGCACAGTGCTTATGCTTAAGTCAATAGTTTTGTAGTAATTTGAGCTATTGCTTCGAGAGAAGTTTGTGTACTTAATTACAACAAACCTATCTTCTCTTTTATTTCTGATAGTTTATTATTGGCTATCTCACGGGCTTTTTCATTACCTCGCTCAATAATTGCCATTAATTCACCTTGGTTATTCATTAGTTCATTGTATTTCTGCTGCACTGGTACTAATTTATCGACCACCAAGCTACCAAGTGCTTGTTTGAAGGCTCCGTAACCTTTTCCAACAAACTCACTTTCCACTTCTGGCACTGTCTGGTCTGAGAAAGCCGCGTAAATTTGTAACAAATTAGTAATTGCAGGCTTATCATCACTTGCCTCAATCGTTGACCCAGAATCAGTTACGGCACGCTGGAATTTTGATCTAATTACATCTTCGCTATCTAGTAGCAGCACATTGCCACCTTGCTGATCATCACTCTTGCTCATCTTACTCTCTGGAGACTGTAAACTCATGATTCTTGCACCTATTTCACGAACAAGCGCTTCGGGTACCACAAACGTTTCCCCATATATATTATTGAACCGCTCTGCAATATCACGAGCAAGCTCCACATGTTGTTTTTGATCTTGTCCTGTTGGGACATGGGTCGGACTGTATAGTAATATATCTGCCGCCATCAAAACTGGGTATGTGAATAGTGCGACTATCTGCCCGTCTGCACCTCTTTTAGAACTTTTATCTTTGTACTGAGTTTGGCGTGATAACTCACCCATTGTCACATAATTATTGAGTATCCAACAGAGTTCAGCATGAGCAGGAATTGCTGATTGCACGAATAACACTGTTTTTTCAGTATCCATGCCTGCTGCTACCATCCATGCCACGTTAGCGAGTGTCTCTTGTCTTAACAGCTCTGGTTGTGGCCTAACATTAAGTGAATGTAGGTCAGGCACAAAATATATAGTTTCACCTTCGGATTGGTAGTCAACCCAAGGCTTAACCGCGCCCAAGTAGTTACCTATATGCAAATTGCCAGTAGCTTGGATACCAGAGAAGAATCTTTTCATACCACTATTATATCAGATCAATCATCAACTTGTGGTTTGTCGACAAGCATTGGCTCGATTACTGGATCAGACCCGGCAATTTTTACCACATCCTTATCTATCTTCTTTAGTTCCTTATGTGCATTATTATAGTGATTTACAGTAGTGCCAAGCGAGCTGCCTAGTTTTTGCATAAACTGATCATATGTCTTGATGTGAGCTCCCAACTGACCAACTCTTTTTTGGATTTCCTTGGCTTGCTCCTCTATCTGGAGGCTACGCAACCCCTGCATCACAGTCTGTAAGTACGCCATAAATGTAGTAGGGCTAACTATAATTACTTGTTTATCACGAAAGGCGTATTCTATCAGATCACGTGAGCTTGTATCAGCAAGTCCGATCTTATTTATCAACAGATCATTGTAGATAGCTTCTGATGGAATAAACATAAATGCAAAGTCCATTGTACCCTCGTCCGGCCTTATGTACTTACTCGTTTCATCGATCCTTGCCTTTAGATCTTGCTTAAACGATTTAATATGCTGTTCTCGTCTTGTTTTATCCTTTTCATCGACCAATCTGTTGTAATTTTCTAAACTAAACTTTGAATCAACTGGCAGTATCTTACCCTTTTCAAGGCGTATAACTGCATCTACCACTTCACCATCTTTAAATTTGTATTGAAGTACGTACCCATCTGGTGGTAGGACGTTCTTCAGCACTGAATCAAGATAGTATTCACCTAAAACACCACGCTGCTTAGGATTTTGTAGTACATTCTGCAACGTCTTAAGCTCATCAGCAACATCTACTACCCTACGATTAGTTTCATCAAGCTTAGTGAGCCGCTCTGTCACATCAGCTATCAACTGAGCTGACTGTCCAATCTGCTTTTGCAGGCTTGCTTGCATACTCTCATTGTTACGGTCCAGCCTCTCGCTGACCTGGGCGTGTGTTTGGCCCATCAGCGCGTTCAAACCCTGCAAATCAGTCTTTAGCATCTGTAAACCAGTGTCATCTACAGGTGTAGTGGTTTTCCGATTCAAGAAGTAAATTACAAGCCCAAAGCCTATAACCATTATTAATATTAGCACCACCAGCAAAGTAATCATGAGTACTATTATAACCACCAAACTAGTACGAACACAACACGAAATTAGTTAGTCTTCGACAACTTCACCTTTACGGTAGCTACCCAAAACCGTTAGTTGATCTGTAAACTTGCTTAACTCTTCTAATATTCCGTTAGCGTTTACATCTTGCATCCCAGCATCAAAATCCAGATAAAAGTAGTAATTCCAGGTTTTGCCAATTATTGGCCTGGACTCAATCTTACTTAGATTGATATGTCGATTCGCGAATACTCCCAAGATGCTATAAAGTACGCCGGGCTGATCTTTTACAGTCAATAGTAAGCTGGTTTTATTAGTTGTCTTATCTGTTAACTTGGTTTTTGATAACACAATAAACCGCGTGTAGTTATGTTTATCAGTCTCAATATCGTCTGCTAACACTGCCAAATTATACAGTTTGGCGGCGGCGCTGGAACCAACTGCAGCCGAACTGCTATCTTTGCCATTTGCAACATACTCTACACTCTCGGCAGTATCATTTCTCTCATGGACATCGGCATGACTAAGTTTGCTATGCAAAAAATCCTTGGATTCCAGTATTGCTACAGGGTGAGAGTACACATTTCTGATATCTTGCAGCCGAGTACCTGGGAAGCCAATCAACTTAAGTGATATTTGCATATAAATCTCGCCCACTATTGATAGACTATCTCGACGTAACAGATCATATACTTCACTAATACTACCAGAGAGTGAGTTCTCTATTGCCACGATCGCAAAATCTGACTGATCATCTTCAACACTGGTGAAAACACTATCAAACCAATCGCACGCTATCAGATTAATATCTGTGCCGAATATATGGCTGGCAGCCAAGGCATGGTAGGACCCTTCTTGTCCTTGAATCGCAATATTCTTCATAACTCGACCTATTATAGCCGAAATTACCAGTTAATGAATGTTGGTATTTAGAATTCCTTGATAGCTTGGCGCAGAGCCTGAATAATTGCCACAACAATCAACACAAAAAATACAGCAAAAAGAACATATTGGGCATATATAAGCAGTAACAAGGTTAAACCTTCAGGAGACTCGTTACCAGGAAAGAATAATGCATATACGAGTGTTTTGATTAACTGGCTAATTATTAGCACACTAAAAGCCATTAGCACATAATGTATTGGCTTAAACTTACCTGTAGCGGCAACAGATTGTGTTACCCGCTGGTACTTCACTGATTGCGGTATGTTGCTAACAGCAACACCCTTACTATTGCGGACTTGGCGCTGTTTGGATTTCATGTTTACAATGTATCATATTAGTATGTATTTGTCAATAGTATTACCAACAAGAATTGTATGGATAAAAAATGTATTCGTGACTAATAAACTAATACTTATGCTAATTAATAGGCTCTATATAGATTGTATTTCACAAGCATTTTACAAAAATCACTTACCACACTACCCAACGTGTGTTTTTGCGCACTACACGACGATTCAGCATGCCATATTTTTCAAGTATTTCTGGCCAACTAGACTTTAGCCATTTTCTTTGTTTAAGATACAAATCTTCTAAGCCACGTTCTGCAAACTCGGCCCTGATAACACCTCCGCTATGCGGATGGCGATATTTTTGCCCATGAGGTGAATTAAAACCATGTGCATAGTGAGATAATTCATGAAATATAGTCGCCACCACTACATACTCTGGTATTGTTAGGTCTTGATATAGTGGATTAATTGTAATAATACTACTTTCACCATCTTTCGGATCAATCTTGATAGAGCCAAGACGCCACTTTGCTCTTCTTCCATACTTGATATGGACATCATTACTTTGTTCAAGATCAGGAAAGTACTTGTACCAAATGTCAGCCAGCATATTCTCTAGCCATTCTTGATCACGATACGATGGATTCATTGAGCCCGACCTTCCAGTTTAGATCGAAATTCACCAGTGATTATGCTCTCTGATATGCTTTTGAGTTTTGCAATAGTTCTAGAGGCATCAGGAGCAGCTATACCAACTGTCAAACTATTTTCCACAAATGACAAACTCACCTTATTAACTGGTGATTTTTGTAGATTCTGCCAAGCTAGTGCATAAACACGCAATTGCAGGCTATCTCGAACTTTTTTTAATGCAGTTTTTTCGTCTTTTACTTCACTAGTTTTAAAATCCCTGATCTCAACACCTTCTTCTGTTGTGAATACTGCATCATACCGTCCCCTAATAACTAATTTTATATCTGGTAATACCAGATTAAATGGCTTTTCAACAAACAACGGAACCTCCTGCCTGTCTTGATAAGTCGCATAATACTGTTTAATTACTTCGTGACCACGTTTAAATCGACTCATCTCATGTTTTAGAGATACAAACCCTTCACTTCGCCATGCACTGTCAAAAGCGCTTAGCATGCTTGATAGGCTGGGTTTCTTATTGTCCAATTTGGCTTGATAGTACTGCTCAAGCGCAGCATGTATCGCTGACCCATACACTAGACTATGAAATGGCCCTTTTGGCATCTTCAATACGTCGAAATACCAGAAATCCTCAACTGAAGTTTCAAAACTTACCAGCTGGTTGGCACTAAGGTGGAGATAACCTTCTTGATCAATCAAATTTTGCACCGGATCGTAACTCAATCTAGGCTGCTTCTGGAATTGACTCAACTCAACCTTGGTTTGGCTACTTGCATCTGGTATTTCTGGTGGTTTACCACTCAGCTCTTCAATGAATACTGATGGCTTTCGTAGTAATTTGCCGCCATGGTTCTGTGACCAACTGAGTATAAGCTCTTTTTTGGCCCTAGTAACAGCAACGTAAAACAATCTCCGTTCTTCATGAATATGCCAGTCTATCTGGGAATCAAGCTTGGCCTCAAATAGCCCTTCTGGTACTCTAATAGCTTCACCCCTTCGTTGTGCTGGGAAAACCCTGGATATCATGTTGGGCACAAATACATAATCAAACTCTAGTCCCTTTGCCCTATGGACTGTCATAATCTGTACAGCATCGATATCGAGAGGCGCTTGGTCTACTTCGAGAGCAGCCTCAGCACGTAGTACTCCCTGCAAGTACTGCCATAGACTATACATACCATGGTCATCACTAACCAACTCGTAATCTCTAATAAAACCAAAGAACGTAGCAATATTTTGTAGTTTGATTGCAGCCAGATTATCTTGGTTAGATTGATTGTATAGCATCTTAAGATATCCACTTAGCTCAAAGAATCTATATATCAGTTCTCCAGCTCGAAGTTGGGTCAACTCAGATTTATATGCTTCCAATTCATCGACCACAGCAGCCAGTTCACTGTATTCATCTGATTGCTTAATAAAACTTGCTAGTGGTAAATGAGATCGATTTGCAAGAGCTGAACACTTTATGATCTGTTCTAAAGGTAAGCCATATATCTCAGATGTCAATATGCCATAAAGAGCTTGAGAATCATTTTGATCACATATATATCGAATAAAAAACAGCAGATTTTGCACTTCTTCGAGCTCAAATAGCTTTTTGCTCTCACTAAGTTGATAAGGTATCTTTTGCTTCTCAAGCACTCTTACAATATCCTGCGATTGATTATTCTTGCGCAACAGCACTGCAATCTGTGAATAAGGTGTACCAGATCCGTGCATCTCCACTATTTTAGTAGCAATTGATGACAATTCATCATGATAAGCTGCAAATGACCTTACAATTGGGTCGCTTCCTTTGATAGATGATTTCAGTTTCTTGTTTATCTTCTCAGCTACCTCCAGTCGGTATGGATTGTTGTGAGTTATTAATCGATAGGCTGCGTCAAGAATTCTCTGACCACTCCGATAGTTTTGTACCAACGAGATTTTCTTAGCATCTGGGAACTGCTTAGTAAAACGAAGTATGTTACTTATGTTGGCACCTCGAAAACGATAGATTGATTGGTCATCATCCCCAACAACCATAAGATTATGATGTTTATTACACAATAACTCCAGTATTTGTGCTTGTACATAGTTAGTGTCTTGATACTCATCTACCAACACATACCTATATTTGGACTGGAATTCTCTTAGAATGGAAGGCTTGCTGCTTAACAGTTTGTAAGTCACACACAGTAAGTCACCATAGTCTAGCAAACTGTGCTGAGTGCAATATAATTGGTAGCCATTGTATATCTGGCAGAGCTCTTTTACCCTGAGTTTATCGACCTTGTCATCATACTTGGTAGAGCTATGGAATTCTTTGAGATCATCAGGCTGAATGTTCTCATCTTTTAGCCTGGATATAAACTGTATAAGCCCGTATAGAAAAGTAGTGGGACGACCGAGTGGTCGGTGATACTCAATATCGAGCGAGTCTACCACAGTATTGAGCACCACTTGTTGCTGAAAAGTAGATATGATCTGATAGTCACTACTCAAACCAATGTCAACCGCATAAGACCTTAGTACCGACTCGCCAAAACTATGAAATGTAGAGATTTCAGACTCTATCTCGCCAAGTGCCAATAGGTCTTCCACTCTTTGCTGCATTTCACTGGCAGCTTTGTCGGTAAATGTTAGCGCCAGTATCTCCGCTGGATTGACTCCCTTACTTCTTATAAGGTTAGCAATTCTCGAGGCAATTACCGTAGTTTTGCCAGTTCCGGCACCAGCAACAACCAACAACGGGCCACTGCTATGCCCCACAACTCTTTTTTGAGCCACATTCAAGCTATTCTGGCGCTCTTCCATATAAGTCAGTATAGCTTATTTGGATGTTAGTCTACAAAAACCTACATTTTGTTAGGCAGATCAATGCCCAGCATATTCATACTGTGTTGTAATATTTGCCCGGTGCTATTGTTAACCTCTAACCTATAACCAGCCTTTTCATCGTCACCCAATACTGAATGCTTGTTGTAAAATCTATTATATTTCTGGGCCAACTTATAACAATTATCACAAAGCACTTGTGGCTCGTATGCGATAAGGGCTTTTTGTAGGTTTAGAGGCATCGCCAGGGTATCAAGTACCAATGACCTTTCAACTTCAGATAGCTCGCCATCTACTTCGCTCGAATGTTTTTTGCTTTTCGAGCCTGCTTTAGCTCTAATAGACTGCGTTCGAGCATAGCTATACATGATGTATGGGGCTGAGTTGCCGTCAAGAGAAAGCACCGAATCCCAGCTAAACACCATGTCACTGTTGCGGTTTTGATGAAGAATTCCATATTTGACGGCACCGATAGCTATACTATCTATCAGATCTGCATCAGCCACAACTTCGCGGTCAGCAATGTCAGTAGCGACACGTTCCCTAGACTCGTTGAGCAATTCACTTAGCTGAAGGATATTCCCCTTACGAGTGCTCATAGAGGCATCTCGGAACCTCATGCGGCCAAAACTTACGTGAATGTTCTCAGCCTTGGTCAATCCCAACCTGTTGGCTACTTCAAAAACCTGCTGAAAATGCAACCTTTGCGCGCTATCCACTACTACTAGCATCTTGTCCGGATGCCAAGTCTGTTCCCAAAACTTAATTCTTGCTAAATCCCTGGTTAAATATAGTGTTGTGCCATCTTTTTTCTTAATGATAGCCGGTGGCTGGTTAGGATCATCCATAAATGCCACTAATGCGCCATCGCTCTCTACAAAGTAGCCTTTTTTGATACCTTCCTCAATTATCGGGTCCATCTTATCTTCGTAGAAGCTTTCACCGTGTATCTGGTCAAAAGACACATCGAGTTGCTTATACAGATTGGTCACATCTGCCATGCTCCAGTCGCAGATCTTTTGCCAAAGTGCTCGATTCTCCTGATCTCCTGACTCAAGCTTCTGATACTCCGCGCGCCCTGCGTCATCAAGCTCCACATCTTGGTCTGCCTCAATATGAAACTTCACATACAGCTTAAGCAGCTCGCCTATTGGATCTTGCTCAATCTTTTCTATATCGCCCCATTGTTTGACGGCCCAGATCAACTTGCCAAACTGTGTCCCCAGGTCACCGATAAAATTATCAGCTATTACTTCAGCCCCTGCATAACGATACATCCGCTTGATGGCATCACCAATCACTGTGCTCAATAGATGATGTACACCCATTGGTTTGCCCATATTTGGATGTGAATAGTCCATAACAATCTTGCTGGCATCCAACTCTATGTTGGTCTGGTACCACTTCTCTACACCCTGTTCAGATATACTATTGATTTGCCCAAGCAAATACTGGCTAGTTAAACGTATGTTCACAAAGCCAGGTTTGTAGGCCTCCGCCGATGCTATTACACCACTTGTATTAATCTTTCCAGCCAGTGCCTCGGCCAAATCCATCGGTGCTCCTGATAGTTTTGTAGCATTTCGCATAACAATATTGCTACTAACATCACCAAAGGCAATGTCGCAAAACGACAAACTACCAACAATCTCCTCGACTGGTAGACCAAGCGACTCACAAGCCGGACGTAGCTCTTCTGCTATCTGTTCAAACAGTTGGAATGCCATAATGACTCTATTATATCCGAAACTACCCTAAATCAGCTATAATCTAGCTTATGAAAGTGATAGCTACCAATCGACGTGCCCGTCACGACTACCAGATAGACCATACTCTGGTGGTAGGTTTGGTATTAACTGGCGCTGAAGTCAAGAGTGTTAAGTCAGGCTCAATTAGCCTCAAGGGTAGCTTTGTCCGCCACAAAGCAGGAGAATTGTACCTGGTAAACGCCCACATCTCGCCATATAAGTTTGCCCCCTCTGAGGATAACGATCCGACTCGCGAACGCAAGCTGCTCGCCCACCGTAAACAGATCGAAGATCTGATTGAGCAGGCCAGTGCCCAAGGCATGAGCGCTGTGCCACTCAAGGTTGGAGTTGAACGAGGTCTGGTAAAGCTGGAAATCGGCATCGGACGCGGTAAAAAGCTTCACGACAAGCGCGAAACTCTTCGTCAAAAAGCCACTAAGCGCGATATAGAACGCGACGTCAAACAGAAATAGTTGAGTACAATTCTTGTACTATACCTGTAGATCACTCGGTTAGATACGCATTCTCGGTGCTGCCACACTGAATTAATGCATGAATTACTGTTTAAAAACCTAGTTCTGATGTGTTACCATAACAGTTATGAACATGAGTAAGACCATCCAACAACTATTTGTTGAACCCAAAGGAATCTTGGCAGCCGATGAAAGCCCGAAGAATGCTACAGGGCGGCTACAATCTCTACATATTGCGTCCACTCCCGAAATACGTCGTACTTATCGTCAAATACTGTTTGAAACACCTGATTTCGCACAATATGTTAGTGGTGTGATCTTACATGACGAGACTTTTTGGCAAAAGAACGACCAAAACATGAGTTTTGTTGAGTATCTTGCCTCTCAAGGTATCCTTGCCGGCATAAAAGTAGATTGTGGACTAGTGCCTTTTACCAACTTTGAGCCCGAGACAATTACCGAGGGGTTAGATGGGTTGGACCAGCGGTTACATAAATATGCTACTGCTGGGGCAAGTTTTACCAAGTGGCGAGCAGCATTTCAGATAAATCAAGCCAATTCCCTTCCTAGCATGGCTGCCATTCACGCCAATCTCAATATTATGGCGCGTTATGCAGCCCTGGCTCAAAGTAATAATCTAGTTCCACTTGTAGAACCAGAGATACTATATGACGGCGACCACACCATCGAACAAGCTGCCGAAGTTACCAGCAATGTCCTGAGAATCTTATTTGATATCCTTAGCGCCTACAAAGTAGATTTGGATAATGTAATTCTTAAAACCAGTATGGTATTGGCAGGCAAAGACTCCAAAAAACAGTCTTCACCAGATCAGGTGGCCCAAAATACTCTCGATGTACTACGCTTAAGAGTACCCAATGAACTAGGCGGGATAGTATTCTTAAGTGGTGGTCAAAGCCCTGAACAAGCCTGTCAAAATCTCAATGCAATAGACAGCCAAGGAACTCAGCCGTGGCCCATAACTTTTTCGTTCTCGCGTGCCGTGCAAGACCCCGCTATGAAAGTATGGGCTGGCGAAGCCAAGAACGCCGCCGCCGCACAAAAAGAGTTTGCTCGTTGGCTCCACACCAACTCACTGGCCCGGCGCGGCAAGTTGGCTCCACAATAATAAACAAAAGTTTTTATAAAAAAGTCTGATTTTTTTTCAAAAAAGTTGTTGACAGACCATAAGCTGAAGCGTTATCATTAATTCAGTGCTGCACACATAAATTACTCAAAAACAAAAACAAAGCTCTTCCAACAGATCAGCCAAGACGCAAGTCGAGGCTGATCTTCTTTTATACCAAAATATTTTTGTCATAAAATTTGTGTGCGCAACAATGAATTTGTTTTTGTAATCAACTTCGCCGACAATAATGTCATGAGCCTTAGTATCGTCATCCCCGCCCACAACGAAGCCAAATATATTGGCGTGTGTTTGCGCGCAATTGCCGCGCAAACACAGCCGCCCGACGAAGTAATTTTGGTAGACAACAATTCAAAAGACGATACCATCGCAGTAGCCCAAAATGTTGGCCTTAAACAATTACGAATTATTCACGAACCAAAACAAGGCATTGGCCACGCCCGCACAGCGGGCTTCAATGCTGCCAAATGTAGCATCATTGGGCGCATCGATGCTGATACTATCCTTCCGCCGAGCTGGTGTAAGCAAGTAACGAGTACCTTTACAGATAAGAAACTCGACGCAATCACTGGACCAGCTGAGTTTTACGACTTCCACCAAATTGTGCGACCTACTATCACTAGGCTGCATACACGGCTCTACTTCCACAGAACAGAGCAAATGATGGGCTCACCTACCCTGTGGGGCTCTAACATGGCAATTACTAGAGCCATGTGGCAGCAAGTACGTGCCAAAGTTACTGATGACGATAGCACAATCCACGAAGATGTCGACTTAGCGATTCAAATTTACAAGGCTGGTGGCAGAATCCTGTTTGACCCTAAGCTTATAGTGGCTGTCAAAATGCGCCAGCTTTACAGATCGCCGCGCAGCACTTACCGGTATTTCAAACGTCGCCGTTCAACCATCGAACACAGCAAATAATGCTTATGCTACCCAATTAGGTAGTTTTCAGATAAAATAACCCGCAGCGTTAGATCGCTGACCCGCACGAAATTGACAACTGAAAGAGAGATACCATGATCCACGTCGTCATGGGCAGCAAGGATTCCGACCTGCCTGTCATCAAGGAGTCGAAGATGCCGAGCATCTACGACCAGCTCTGCGCCGATCTGGATATCGGCCCTGGGTTCGTGAAGTACCACGCCTGTTCGGCGCACCGCAACCCGAAAGATCTCCAAGCCTTCGTCGATCACGAGCTGGCCACGTCCGAGCCCTCGATCTTCATCGGTATCGCCGGCCTGGCAGCCGCGCTCCCAGGAGCATTGGCCGGTGCCAACATGATGAGCCACCCAGTGATCGCAGTGCCCCTCGACCAGTTCGGCCTGGACAGCTGTCTGCGCATGGCTCCCGGAGTGCCAGTGCTCACGACCGGCGTGGGCAAGCACGGCATCACCGGAGCCGCCATCGCCAGCCTGCAGATGTACCGCCTCAAGAGCGCTCCGGTCGGAGATTGGTTGGACAGGTACATCAAGGCCAACACCAAGCCGGCCGAGTTCGACATCGACATCAACGCCGACTGAGTTCAACCCAAACCAACAGGAGGATCAGATGACACTCACCCCAATCTACACAGGCAAGGTCTGCGACGTCTACGACGCCGGACCTGGCCAGCAGCTGCATGTCCGTACCGATCGCACCAGTGTGTTCGATGTGGTACTGCCCCAACGGGTACGCGACAGGGGCAAGATCCTGACGCAGTTCACGGAGTTCTGGCTCGATTTGTTCCCGAACGTGCCGCGAGCGCACATCAGCACCAACCAGAACCGCTTCCCACCTGAGCTCAACGACATCCCCGATCTGTACGGTCGAGGTGTGCTGGTGCGGATGGCAGAGATGCTCAAGATCGAGTTCATCGTGCGCGGCTACCTGACCGGCTCAGGGCTCAAGGAGTACAAGCGCGATGGTGGCTACCTCTGTGGCATCCAACTGCCCGAGGGGTTGGTCGAGGCCAGCCAGCTGCCCGAGCCGATCTTCACACCCAGCACCAAGGCGCCAGATGGTGAGCACGACATCAACATCTCGATAGAAGACGCCATCGCGATCATCGAGCAGCAGTTCCCTGGCTGCGGACATGAATTGGTCGATGCCGGAGCAGAGATCTGCTTCGATCTGTACAGACGTGGTGCCGCCCACGCTCTCGATTCGTGTGGCATCATCGTCGCCGACACCAAGTTCGAGCTCGGCCTGATCGACGGTGAGTTGGTGCTGTGCGATGAGGTTCTCACACCTGACAGCAGCCGTTTCTGGCCAGCCAATATGTGGGTGCCTGGGCAGAGCACGCCCAGCTACGACAAGCAGATCCTGCGCGATGTCTATCAGCAGCTCTGCGATGAGGGAAAGTGGGACAAGACAGCGCCTGCGCCAGAAATCGACCAGAAGTTCTTCGATCTGACGCGTCGTCGTTACATCGAAGCCTTCAGCAAGATCACCGGGCAAGAGCCGGTCGGTGTGGTCTGATCTGTCAACAAGCGTGCGGGTCGGCCGAGCCTATGGGATAACATCCTGGAGGCTCGGCCACCAGCCTGAGTATTCAAATTCACTATCAAGCGAATTGAGTTTTCAGGTTGATATGGTATAGTTGTAAAAATAACTCACCCCCGTGGACTAATCTTTATGATCTGGGAACAGTGGTTTGACTTGATCAACATCATTCAACAAATCTTCGTTGCTATATTTGCGGCGCTCTATCTGTTGCCAGCCTGGTCCGTTATTGCTTGGATCGGCTGGGCTAACCGAGCGCAACCAGTTGAGATGGCTGGCTAGCTCGCCTGTTTCCGGATCGCGTCTGGTGTAGTGTAATACCTGACAGTTGAAGATCTTTACTCCTGGTTCGTCTGAAGCTTCCAAATCCATCCAGCGGCCAATCGACATGCGCTCCATTAGGAATCGAAATCCCCACATCACCTCACCGTGGCATACTATGATTACATTCTTGTCGCTACACTCTCGGTGTAAGGTGTCGAGTACGTTACGCAAGCGCAAGGTCATGTGCGCGATCGACTCACCATTGGGCGGTATCCAGTAGAAGGAGTCAGTATCGCGATGTTTCATAAGCGTACTAGACTTCTCTTGGCGCTCCTCCCAACTCATGTTGTCGAGCTCGCCCCATTCGCGCTCACGTAGCATGGGTTCTACGAACCAATCAGGGCCATGTAAATCCAACAACGCAGCTGTCTCTTTGGCGCGTATATAATCTGATACTATGAGCCGATCGAACATCTCCATGTCGTTTGCCTTGAGCCATTTACCTGCTGCCTCAGCTTGACCACGACCCTTGTGTGTCAGACGGTGGCGTGAGCTATGTCGGTCAGCAAATTCTTTGGTATAAAAACTCGTATCTCCAGCCTTGGACTTGTGTGAGGCTAGGTTTTGCTCCGACTGGCCGTGGCGCACGAACACAATATTTATTGGCATAGTCATATCTGGATTGTATCGCCAATGATACTAAAAATATAGTCAAAATCTTTTACCTACAATCAAAAAAAGACCAGTTTACCTGATCTTTTTTTGGTGGAGCTGGAGGGAATCGCACCCTCGTCCACATGGCATTGAATGTACCTTCTACAAACATAGTCAGATCTGATTGGTTTTAAAAGCAAAGTACATCGAGAGATCAAACAAAAACAGTACTCCGCTTCCCCTGTCTTCAGCTTAGCTTGGCCATGGAGGGACTAACCAAGAGCAATCAGAAAAGTGTCGCTCGCAACCCTATCTGATGTCAGGTATTGAACGGCTTAGCGCAATTAAGCGTAAGCTGGTGCTAGCTCGTTAACCTTAACGGCATTGACGAGGTCGCGCATAAGTGATTTGGCACTTAAGTTTTGGTGAGCCAGCTAACGTGTAGCTCAACCCGGTTTGCCAGTACATTTCAAGATCCACATGTCGAAGCTAGTCAGCCCCATAAGGAATATTATACCATAATATTGCGGCATTACAAGTTATATCACCATAGCATTAGTTTGATTAACAGGTTAAAATATATGCAATGAAGCCTATATCAGTCAATGTAATATCAGAGAGTGAATTTACCGTTCAAGGTCACGGCGTACACACTGCCTACCTGGAGCATGTTAGTGCACTCCGAAGTAGTAATAGTTTCCAGGTATATGTTAACAGTAGCAAAAAAACCGATATATGCCACATTCACACCGTTGGGCCTTATAGCCTTGCCAAGCTACTCAGAAATAACAATACCTGCGTAACAGCACATGTTATACCTGATTCCTTCATAGGATCGTTTAAAGGCGCAAAACACTGGTACAAAATTTCAGAGAAGTATCTACGCTTTTTTTATGAACGAGCAGACCATGTGGTTGCGGTCTCTCAGATGGTGGCTGATAGCTTGAAACATGATATTGGTATTACCAAAAAAGTTTCAGTTGTTCCAAACGCAATCAATATCGATAAGATACGTAAGGCTGCAGGAAGCAAACATGATAAGCGCTCCAAGCTTGGTATAGATCAGTCAGCATTCGTGGTAGTTAGCGTTGGCCAAATACAACCTCGCAAACGTTTTGACGTATTCCATAAGATGGCTAAAGACAATCCAAAAATGCAGTTTATCTGGGTGGGCGGAATGCCATTTAAAAAGCTCGGTGCAAATAGCAAAGAAAACAAGCAAAACATGACTCACCTACCAGATAATCTGCTAATTACAGGTGTAATCCCCCTTGAACAAGTTTACCAGTACTACTCTGCTGCAGATGTATTTGTTCTGCCTTCAAACCAAGAGAATCACCCGCTTGCAGTACTGGAAGCGGCGGCTTGTGGACTACCAATAATACTTCGGGATATACCAGAGTACAAGGACGCATTTGGTGGTGATGTGATATACGCAACAGACAAAACATTCTCTAGTAAACTGGTTGAATTATCAAAAAGCACTAAACTACAAAAGGAATACTCACAGAAGGCCAAAGACATTGCTGAACGGTTTGGTAGTGAACACTACTTAAACAGCATTACAAAAATTTATACTAAAATAATTGAGGGTGAAGCATGAAAATTGGCTTTTTTACAGATCGATACTTCCCGCAAACTGATGGAGTTGCTGTATCTGTAGATCTATTTGCAAAAGCACTCCGTAAGCTCGGTCACGAGGTAACCATATTCTGCCCGCAGGCCCCTATTGGTATGAAGAAGCATGAATCAGGTGTGGTAAGATTTCGCTCAATCCCTAGCGTCTGGTATGAAGATTACCGCGATACTTTTCCTTGGACTGCAGCCAATATTCACAAGATACGCGAATATGATCTGGATATAGTGCATATTCACACACCTGCACAGATTGGTATATTGGGCCTACGAGTAGCCCTAACTGACAACATCCCGATTGTTAGCACTTATCATACCGACCTAGTGCAGTACCTGAGTGTCTACAAACATATCTTCTGGGGATTGGTGCCAGCTACTTTCGCTGGGTTACTTTTCATAAAAGACCTGCGAACCATTCGTAATATCTTAGTCGAGTTTCGCCACTCTGTGGGTTCTCGACAGATCACAAAACAATTCCTAAAAAATGGTCTTACAACCTTTCACAACTACTGCGATTTGGTAATTGCACCATCTCAAAAAATTGCTAATCTACTACACTCATACCACACCAAGTCACAGGTAGTCGTAATACCAACAGGAATTGATATACACGAGAAACCAGCTAATTGGGATTTACGAAAATCTATATTAGCAAAAGATGATGCCAAAATAGTGCTGTTTGCAGGTAGGATTGGTAAGGAAAAAAATCTCGAACTAGCAATTAGGTCTTTTGCTCATGTCGCCAAGAAGCTTCCTAGCACTCATGTAGTGCTTATTGGTGATGGCCCTTACCGCAATCAACTAGGATATCTCGCCGAAGAGCTTGGTATAGGCAAGCAAGTACATTTTATGGGTATGCAATCGCACGCGCGAGTACTTGCAGCCATGAACCAATCAGATGTGTTTGTGTTTCCATCGTTGACAGATACCCAGGGACTTGTGCTCAATGAGTCAGCCATGATGAGGTTGCCAATGATATGGTGTGATCCTGACATATCAGCTGTCACTATCAACCATAGAACAGGTTTGTTAAGTAAGCCGACCATAACAGACTTCGCCAGCAAGGTTACAACTATACTCTCCCAAGATACGATAGAGATGAAAGAAGCTGCCCATAAGGCAGCCCAATCTATAACAATCGAGCGACAGGCAAAGGTGCTAGCTGATCAGTATCAAGAACTAATAGATGACTAACGCACTCGTTTCCAGTGTTTGGAGTGTGCTCGGCCCTTAAATAAGACGGATATATAGTTAACAAACCATTGCCACAGGGTTCGGACATAACCCTGATCACGGTAGCGACGGGGCGATTCGTATACTACCAAGCTTGGACTGAACTTCACTTTGCCAATCTTCTTGAGGCGGCGTATCAATTCGACATCTTCGCTAGCAGTTAAGGCCTCGTGATAACCCCCTACTGAATTGAAAGCATCACGACGAACTATCTGGCATTGGCCACCACCTCCAGCCATTCCAAGCCCCACAAGTACTCGATACTGAAAATTGATATAGCCATGTACCAACCGATCTGATAATTTAGCTTGTTTGGGCTCTATTTCCACACGCGGAACCAATGAAGCTAGGTTTGATTGTTGTGCAAACTGTTCAGAGACAATCTCAATAAATCCTGCCGGATCACGGACAATCGTGTCGGCATCGATAAATACAATCACCAAGCCACTGGCAGCGCGAGCACCGGCATTGCGATTTCGGGCAATAGTATGAAGCTCGATGTGTTTCGGTCGTTCCACCACCACATCAGCCAGTTTGTGGGCAATTTTGAGAGTGCCATCACTACTACCATCATCACTTACAACTAATTCAATAATTCCCTTACCAATACCATTAAATTGTTGTAGGCATACTTGGAGATTGGATTGTTCGTTGAAAGTAGGTACTACCACAGAAACAATTGGTGATTTATTGGGCATATATTTACTTTAGCAGCTTCACAGTATACTGACAAAAAGCGCTATACTTATTGTTAATGAGCAAAACTATATTGATACTCAGTTCAGTATACGGCAATGGACATATTGCTACTGCTAAGGCGGTGACTACTGCCCTATCAAAGCACTCACCAAAGACAAAGGTTGAAATTGTTGATTTTGGTGACGTGGTGGGTGCGGATTTCAACCAAACTACCAAGAAAACCTACGACAATTGGTCCAAATATACACCCCTTCTTTACCAGGTATTCTTTGATGCCACTGATCGACCGTCTGTGGTACGAGCACTAAATCGAATTGGTTATAGAATCAACAAGGATCGACTCGATAGGTTCTTCGCCGGCAAGCAAGCTGATCTGATCCTAATAAATGCTCCTGGCTGGGTTTACCTAGCTAGTCTGCTTAGTAAATCCATTATAGGTAACATACCAGTAGTCACTCTAGTAACAGATACAATATCACTACACACATCTTGGACGATGGGTAGTGTTGACCAGTACTTAGTACCGAACGTTGATAGTGCCGAAGTCTTACACTCGATGGGAGTAGCACGTAATAAACTACATAGCTTTGGTTATCCAGTAGACCAACGGTTTTTCAACAAGTCATTCAATCCATCTAAATTCTTAAAACAAGCTGGTTTAGACCCATCCAAAAAAAACTTTTTGTACCTACCGGCCAGTGACAATAGTATCACTGCTACAAGAATGGTAAAGCGACTTCACAATCTGTATCCAGATTGGGGCATAATTGTCATCTGCGGCCGCAATCAATCGCTCAAAAACAGCCTATCAAAAAACTCAGTCGGTCGTTTGGCTAACATTGTTGGATGGAGTGATAAGATGCCCTACTATATATTGGCTAGTGATATAGTAGTCACGAAAGCTGGTGGCTCTACGGTTATGGAATGCATTACTGCCGCCAAACCACAGATAATCACCAAGATTATACCAGGACAAGAGGTTGGTAATGCTCTCTTTGTGGAAAAGAACCGCCTTGGTGAAGTATGTTTGAATAGTAAGGACTTGGCTGCCGCCATCAACAACATTTTAGCTGACTACGATGGTTATCAGAATCGATGCCGCGCTCTCACCAACCCAGATGTAAATCAGCAGATTGCTCAATTCTTACTCAAGCAGTTATAAGACGATTTTTTCGAACTAATATGCTACCATAAGTACTATGACTGGACGGCAGATGAACAATACGGTCCATGCTGCTCGCATGCACCAAAACCTTAGCCATGGCAAAAAAAATGTTGCCGAAGAGGTCTGTTTTGTGCGTATTACACCACAGCACCAAGGGATCAAGCTCAATCTTGAAGGGATCGAAACAGAACTGCGCCGCGATTACTTGCATGAATACTACGTAATTATTTCTCCCAATAGATCAAAACGACCATTTGATACCACAACAGAAGAACGACGACTAACCGAGACTGTACAATCACCAAAGCTCGATGATCAGCCATCCACTTATACTATCGAAGATGAGCACCACAATTGGCTGGTAAAGGTAGTTGGTAACAAATATCCATCGCTTACACCTATGAACCCGCAAGCGTATGGTATGCAAGAAATAATTATTGATACTCCGCTTAGTAACAAAACCCTGGCAAGTTTATCACGCAAACAGCTCAGTCGAGTGCTGACGGCCTTTTCTGCCCGCATAGCGAGTCTTGGCAAGCAAGACGCCATTGAGTACGTCATAGGCTTCCACAATGATGGATATAGCGCCGGAGCAAGTCTAGCTCATGCTCATAGCCAAATCTTCGCTCTACCTATGGTGCCACCGAAGATCCAGGCCGAGTCAAAGCGGGTTGAAGACTACTTTGCGCAAAAGAAAACTGATCCTTTTGAAGATATTATTGCTTATGAGAAAAATGCCAACAAACGAATTGTTGAAGAAAATGATAAATTCATAGCTTTTTGTCCATTTGCACCACGTTGGCCGTTTGAGCTCTGGATCATACCTAAGCGAAACGCCTCCTCTATCACTGAGTTCTATGCTGATGAGCTGGAACAACTCGCGGGTATGCTCAAGCACGCCATCAGCAAGCTTTGTAACCACAATCTCAGTTACAATTTTTATCTGGAAGAAGGAATATCTGAGCATCATAGATTCGCTCTAAAAATATGTGGTCGTACTGGTATATGGGGCGGCTTTGAGGTTTCAACAGATATGATTATCAATACAGTACCACCTGAGAGCGCCGCTGAGTGGTATCGTAGTTAGACCAATCGTCAACAATAATTAACTCACTCTCGTGCTTGACGTTCTTATTTTGTTCGTTTATCTTGTTGTTATAACAAGGGGAATTTATGCTTGCACACACTACATCACTCATACACATCGGCTTGAACGCCGAATTAATTGATATACAATCTGATATATCCAATGGCCTACCAGCCTTTGTGATAGTTGGGTTGGGCTCCAAAGCTATCGACGAGGCCAAAGAACGTATTCGATCTAGTCTCAAAAATTCGGGATTGGCCCTGCCGCCGCGACGCATTACTCTCAACCTCGCTCCTGCTGATCTTCCCAAGAACAGTAGTGGTTTTGATCTCGGTATGGCAGTAGGCCTTCTTGCCGCTTCAGGTCAAATACCACAACCAAGCCGCAAATCCGCTTTTTTTGGTGAACTAGGCCTAGATGGCTCAGTTCGTGCTACCAGTGGCGCCATTGCAACAGCAATTGGTTGCGAACAGGCCGGTATCGATACACTTTTCCTTGCGAGCGGTGATGCCCGGATCGCCAGTTTTGTACGCGGCCTGAAAGTTATACCCGTCAATAATCTCAAACAGCTGTTTCAACACCTGGTTGGTGATGTAATTATTGAGCCTGTTGTTGAGAAAACTACGATAAGCGCTATTACAGATCAGCAATATGACATGTCAAACATATACGGGCAACAACATGCTAAACGGGCGCTGGAGATTGCGGCTAGCGGCAATCACAATATTTTACTTTCTGGTACACCCGGAGCAGGCAAAACCATGCTTGCAAAGGCACTGGTTGGAATCTTGCCACCTCCAACCTATGAAGAGCAAATTGAGATTACGCGTATTCACAGTCTGGCTAGTGCCAATCCTGACCAGCTGGTTCCTTCTAGACCATTTCGTACCCCACATCATACAAGTAGTGATATAGCATTGATTGGCGGCGGCCAATGGCCAAAACCAGGTGAGATCAGCTTAGCACACAGGGGCGTGCTGTTTATGGACGAATTCCCTGAATTCCCGCGGCATGTGTTAGAAGTATTGCGACAACCACTTGAGGAAGGCTACGTTAGCATAGCTCGTGCTCAAGCTAGCTTGCAGTTTCCTGCTCAATTCCTGATGGTAGCTGCTCAAAACCCATGCCCATGTGGCTACCTTGGAGATGATCTTACGGATTGTACTTGCTCAATGTCACAAGTTCAGCGCTACCAGCAAAAAGTGTCTGGCCCGCTGCTGGATAGGATTGACCTGCATGTCAATGTAGCTAGGCTTGAAAAACAACACCTTCTCACCAGTAATACTAAATCAGAAAGCTCTGAACAGGTTCGTGGACGTGTTATTAAAGCACGCAGTATTCAGTCCAAACGCTTTAGTGGAACAAAGATTCTAACTAACAGCGAGATGAATAATCAGCAGATTAAACAATACTGTATCCTTAGTGAAGCTGCTGAGCCGTTAGCCGAATCAGCTATTGATTCACTTAACTTAAGTGCTAGATCGTATATGCGCACCCTCAAACTGTCCAGAACAATAGCCGACATGGATAACAATAGTCAATTAATCGAACACCACCACCTAGCCGAGGCTCTTCAGTATCGTTTTGTTAAGAGCCAAGCCCTAGTAGCTGCGTAGCCTTTTGAAGTAAACTAGTTCTTTGTAGTAGATAGTACATCAGTGTGTAAAAAACAATAATAAATCCAGATAACAAGATAGTTTTGCGTATATCACTACGAATGTAAGCCAACCCTACATGATCTTGCTGACTCACTTTGGCATCGGCGGTAGTACTTGTCTCCAATTCAGCGTTGTCATTAGGCTTTTTTGCTGTTGTCACCTTCTTATTAGAGCTACTGGCGCCTGTGGTCATTTTTCTTTGACGGCGTGATTTCTTTTTGGACATAGTAGATTACCTCATTAATACTTTACGATCATACTAACAGAATCTGGTAGTGGTTGCCAATCTAAAACAATCAAACCTATAATAGCCAGTATGATTGTTATTGTGATTGTATTAATTCTTCTAGTAGCAGGCCTTGGTTTCACCCAATGGCAGCTATGGCAGTTACAACACAAGTACGCCAGTTTCTTAAAAGGTGCGGATGCTCAAAGCGTAGAAGAACTTATTAAGTCATATATATCTCAAATAGATGATGCACAAAATAAGCTCGAAGAGCTAGCCGACTTTTGTGCCAAGCTAATTCGAAAACAACAACAAGCTATCTCACAGGTTGGGCTAATCCGTTTTAACCCGTTCGGTGACACTGGCGGCGACCAAAGCTTTTGTCTAGCGCTACTAGACAACAGTGACAATGGTGTGGTGATATCAAGTGTACATGGCCGCAGCACTACAAGAGTATACTCAAAAGCTATTAGCGAAGGGAAAAGCAAGTACAACCTATCACAAGAAGAGCAACAAGCTATAGAACAGGCTGTTCACAGCCATGAGTAGTATCTTTTCAAACTTCAAGAAAAAGCGCCATCCAACACCTGTAGATTTGTCGGCCAATGAGATCGTTATTGCAAGTGGCGCAACCGCCACTGGTAACCTCAATACAGATCGTGATGTATTTATTGACGGATCATATCACGGAAGTGTTACAACCAAGGGATACATTAAACTAGGTAGCAACGGTCAAGCCAATGGTGATCTAAAGTGTCGAGCTATTCGCGTTAGCGGAAAGTTTAAAGGTGATCTACATGCGGCATCTGAGATTGTTGTAGAAGGAGGCGGCGAAATACGTGGTAGTGCCGATGCCCGTAGTATAGAAATAAATAAGGACTCCGTCGTTCTCGCCAAAATTACCACCAGGACTGACAACTAGATGTATTACTATTTAGTTCAGTCTGGAAAGACAGATAATAACCAACTAACTGAGATCTTTGATAGATGTAAAAAAGCTGGTTTGCAAGGAGTACGTTTTGACATTGCTGATAAGAAGCTCAACCTGGCTTTCCCCAAACTTGATGCCGACACCAATACCCTAGTTCTTATAGGCAGCGATTTCTTTTTTGAAAATGCTCTCTGGCACTACCGTAATCAGACAAGTCTTGGTTTTGGCTATGTGCCAGCAGATTTTAACTCACCTATCGCCCAAGATCTAAAACTTCTGAACTTGGGTATTGCCATCAATACCATCAAGGCCCGAAAAATCATGCCCTATCAACCGATGCAAGTCAACAACAGCTACGTACTATTTAGATTGGAGCTAACAAGCCCACATGGAAAACCCCAGCTACTTCAACTACGTCTAGATAAACAACTCCAAGTCCAGGCTGATATACAGAAGCTAGTTACCCTTTATCACCCCAGTCACCCGTTTGCCAACGCCCACCAATTTGAGGTTGAGGGATTTGTAACTACAGCGATTGAACAAAATACACCTAAGAACCCACTAAACCTTCCTTTCCCACTTCGTGATAATAATGAGACAAAGTTATTATTCCGACTTCCTGCAGAAACCGCCACTATACAATCTCCAAATGTAGACCTGGAAACACCATCTGGGTTTCGCTACAGCTTGCCCATTACAATCCAGTTAAGCCAGATTAAACTTCGGCTTATAACACCCAAAGATGCACCTCAGAATTTACACCAGTAACACCCATATACCCTTGATTGTCTCAACAGATCATGCTACAATAGCCATCAGCAATTTGGAGAAACCTCAATAAAAAAACGTTTTCGTCTCAATCATGAAATAAAAGCTCCCACTGTTCGTCTACTGGGAGTGGATGGTGAGCAAGTCGGCATTGTCGATATACAAACAGCTCGCCGCAAAGCAGAAGACGAAGGATACGACCTAGCCGAGGTTTCACCCGATGCCAAGCCGCCAGTGATCAAGATGATCGACTGGGGTAAGTACCAGTACGAACAAGCCAAACAAGAATCTCGGGCTCGCAAGAACCAGAAGAGTATCGAAGTAAAGCAAGTTCGCATGGGTTTGAAAATCGGTGAACACGATATGGATGTCAAAAGACGTCAGGTCCGCAAGTTTCTGGAAGCGGGCAACAAGGTCAAGATCACAGCTCGCTTCAAAGGCCGAGAAATGGCCCGTAAAGAGCTTGGACCACCTGTTCTGATGCGTTTTCTCGAACCATTGGCTGATATCAGTCAAATCGAGCAAGAACCATCTATGGCAGGACGTGACATGTCAATCGTCGTAGCATCAACAGCTAAAGCAGCTATAGTGGAACCATCAACAACTAAGGAAGATTAGATGCCAAAGCAGAAAAACAATAAAACCATGTCCAAACGCATCAAGGTCAGTAGCACTGGCAAGGCTTTGCATTTGCGTGCCGGACGTGCTCACAAACTGAGCGGCAAATCCCCTGCTCGTAAGCGCGGCTACAGCCTCGAACACGCCATGGCGCATACTGACGGCAAAACAGCTAAGAAAATGGTAGGAGCAAACTAAGATGCGTGTTAAACGTGGTGTTACAGCCAGAGCTCGACATAAGAAGATCCTCAAACTAGCCAAAGGTTATAGCAAGGCTCGTCGTAGTAGTTATCGCAAAGCCAATGAGGCTGTTACTAAGGCACTCGCCTATCAATATCGCGATCGCCGCAACCGTAAACGTGACTTCCGAAGTCTTTGGATTACACGTATTTCTGCAGCCGCCAAGCTTAATGGCACTAGCTATAGTGTACTCATGAACGATCTTACTAAGTCCAAGATCACTCTCAATCGTAAGATGCTATCTGAAGTAGCCGCACGCTACCCCGAAGCTTTTGCCGAAGTAATCAAAGCTACTAAATAGCGCTCTTCTTCAGACAAAAAAGGCCTACAATAGGTCTTTTTTTGTTTGTCAGTGATAATTACAGAGCTCCCGAAGAAGCTCTGCCCCCTTCGGGAGCTATATTAACTTGGACCTTTCCAAGAGTCGTTGTGCCAAGAATGGCGGCTGGTCAGCACTATGCCGATCTATAAACTCTTGAGATACATGTTTCTCAAGAGTCTTTTGCAGTCTTTCTTCGTCAAGCTTCGGAAGAGTTGATAGCATGCCGCAGTTGTCGCAGCTTCGAGTTTGTTTCACCACTGTCGCTATCGGGTGGATATAGACATGTGGCCGTTCGCCCTCTTTCAGTTTGTAAACCGTAGGAGTGGCTAGCTGGTGCACGTGACCACACAGCAAACACTGAAGGCTAAACTGTGCTTCAAGAGCTGGAGCTACTTGGGTAAATTGACGTTGTTTTTGATCAAAGACAACGCATAGCTGTATACCAATCAGAATCATTTTTTTCCTTTCAAGGGTCGAATTGAATGAGCACAAAAAAACCGCCCTCGTGGGCGGCTAATGCCTGGTGATATGATCAGGTTTGTTACACATTCTTTGAAAGTATAAGCGGATTAACAACTAGTGTCAACTACAGTGCCTTGAGGGCCTGTATAGGTCGTTTACGTGCGGCCTTGATGGCTGGAGCTACACCAAACACGATACCCACGAACAATGACACGCCAACAGCAAGCGCCAGTGATTTCACTGAGTATACAGGTGTAATGTTGGCAAACTTCTTAATCAACAATCCGGCTAAGTAAGCCAAACCTAGTCCAATTAGCCCACCTATCAAAGATATTATCACCGCCTCTGTCAAAAATTGCCCAAGTATGTTCCAAAATGTTGCACCGACAGCTTTGCGAATACCTATCTCACGGGTTCGTTCACTGACTGTTACGAGCATGATATTCATAATACCAATACCACCCACAAGTAGGCTTATGGCAGCGATCGCTACAACAAAGGAGCTTAGAATGTCCAGAATGCTGTTGAACGTGCTAAGTAGCTCCTCTTGGGTCAGCACGCTAAAGTCCTGAGCACCACCGTGATTGGCTTTGATACTCGATTCCAAAGATCTTTTCACACTATCGATGTTCTTGGCATCGTTAACTTGTATTAATATTCTGAAGACCTGGTCACTACCTGTAAGATCTACGCCAGTTTGGTAAGGTATATAAACTATATCGTCTGAACTAGCCCCAAGGTTCAACCCAGATTCAGACTTCTTTGTAACTCCTACTACTGTAAAGTTCTTGCCTCGAATACCGATGGTTTTACCCACCGCTTCACTATCTCCAAATAGGTTTTGTTTGGTATCTGCTCCAATCACAGCTACATACTTCTTCTCTTGGTTATCGGCGCTGCTAAATATACCCCCGTTTTCAAGCTTAATATCCCTAATACTAAAGTAACTTGGCTCCGTACTGACGATATAAGCCGTATTGCTACTGAGACTCGCCTGGGTCACTACAGACGAAATTATCCCAAATGGTGCTGTTTCTGATACATTTGGGGTCTCCTCAGCTGTCTTAACATCTTTTTGGCTAAGAGTGGTACTACCAAAACTGCTGCCAAAATTTGGTCCGGCACCTTTTTGCTGCTGTTGCTGACCGTTGCGGGCGGTACTGCTACTTTGACCAAGTTGTCCAGGTGTTATGGTTAGTATGTTGCTACCAAGACTGTTGATTTGACCTCCGACTTCGGCTTTCACACCATCACCAATACCAATCATCACCAGTACCGCAAAAACTCCTATAACTATTCCAAGCATTGTAAGCACTGATCTAAGCTTTGCACCAACAATACTTCCCAAAGCACTTTTGATATTCTGCCAGATCATAATTTCTGCCCCTTTATAGCGCTATCTAGCATATGAATGGTACGCTTTGCGTATCTTGCTATTTCTTGGCTATGGGTTACCACCACTATGGTCATGCCTTTTTGATTCAACTTCTGAAGTAAGCGCATTATGTCATCACTTGTTTTACTATCAAGGTTACCTGTTGGCTCATCGGCTAGCAATAAGCTTGGGTTATTCACTAAGGCTCTTGCTATTGCCGCACGCTGGACTTGTCCACCAGATAAGCGATTAGTACGATTCTTGAGTTTCTCACCCAGTCCAACCTTATTCAGTACCCTCCTGGCTTGCTCCCGGCGTGCTCTAGTACTAACACGTTTGTATATCAGAGGTAATTCGACATTACGCAATATATTCATACGTGGCAACAAGTTGAAGTTTTGGAATACAAATCCTATCTTATCGCGACGAAACTTGGCTAGTTTGCGCTCTTTCATACAAGTAGTATCTATCCCGTCGAGCAAGTATACACCCTTGGTAGGATTGTCGAGTAAACCAATTATATTCATAAGGGTCGACTTGCCAGAGCCAGATGGTCCCATGATCGCCACAAATTCACCCTGTTTTATTTCTAAGTGAATGTTTTTAAGGGCATCATACACACCTGCTTCATCGTCGTACTTCTTACTAACATCATAAAGACCTACAACAACCTGGGGCTCAGCGATACTTTTCATAACTCAATTGTAGTGTATTATTACTATCAACATCAATTTTCCAGATTACAACACCATCATCTGTCATAAGAATACTTTTATTGTTCGTTAAAGTTAGTTTAAAGGCTTGAGGAAGTTTTACCTCTGTCTGAAGAGTATACGGCTGTGATCCGAATTGCTTTAATACACTCTCTGTATATACCACCTGCTCCCCCAATGGCAGCTTATTTGGTAGTTGATATTGAATATATATATCTGCCTCTTGGCCAGGGTCAAGTGTCTTCCAAACTGAATATGTTGTGAGATCTCCATCATCCTGCTGTTGAACATCCCCCTCACCGCCTTTCGAACTAATCAACTTGCTACCTTTAGGTACTCCTATTTTTAGTCTTGTAATGTTGCGCTTAACTAACCAATTCTGTAATCCGCCCTTAGCTTCAATATAGGGAAACAAGAACTCTTTGGCAGTGTGTTTACGATGAATAGTTATAGTATTAATTACATCACCATTATCTTGTACATCTACCTTCTTATGAACGTCATTACTCAAGTAGTTACTGCTTTTGTCGGCACCACCGTTGGCTTCAGCTAGCAGTATGCAGTCAACTTCTATACACTTCTGCGGTTGATCCAAGCGATTGTCTTTTGCAAATTGCTGTAGATTTTGATCTGTACTAAACAGCGCAAATTGTTTCTTTTCTATCACATTTGCAAACAGCTTTTCAAAATTTGCCAACTGGTTAGGATGCATAGTCTGTATTCTAGAAACGAGTTTATTGGCTATTTCAGCAAAGATTGTTCCTTTGGAGTCCTTACCAGACTTGGCTACTTCACCAGATTCAACTTCCTGTTGGACGACTTCAAAAAAGTTTTGTGCGGTAACCTCTTTATTGGCATCATCAAGCCGAATTGGGCCAGTTTGAGCAATTAGCTCTTTGATTAAATCAGGGGTGATGGCTATAACGGTATCGACAGGCTGACCAGTGGCTTGAGTAAACATCGATGAAAGCCTTAATGCATTCTCACTCCATGCTAGTGAGTAGGCTGCATCTCTCATATAAACTCCTTGACTACCCAGAGGCGCTAGTTCCGCTAAATTTTGGTCGAGTGGTTTGGCAAGACGATCATAGTAATAAACGTTCTTAATTGGTTGGATATCAACCTTACCCGACTTTACACTAATATATCCGAGCGAACCGACAAAACCTCCCCCATAGCGAATCTCATTGTTGTTAAGAAAAACTACCAGGATATGCCGATCTTCTTGCCCAATTACTTGAGCCAGATTGCTCAGAACACTATTGCTATTGTTCTTGTTATTAAGATTTTGCAACTTCATTACGACTAAGCGGCTTAATACCAAGACCATCAGCAACCCAATACCTATCAATACGCTCCAATAAAGCCGACTGGGGTTAGGCGTTGTCATAACAACTGTCTATCGCTCGGGCCAAAGCATCTTTAAACTTACTTTCAGAGAATAGATTAGCTTGATTGATTATTTCTTTCTCATTTAGCTTCTTAGATTCAAATTTTTCAATTGCGCCACATAGTGAATCTACAGTCTGGTTAGCAAAGCCGATGCCGGTAACGCCATCAATCACGGTTTCAGTCGCTCCCCCCATTTTGTAGTACAAAACTGGTTTACCGGCAGCCATTGCTTCGACCGGTGTAATTCCAAAATCCTCTTCAGCAGGAAAAATAAACGCCTTGCACCCGAGGTAGTAACTGCGAGTTGTAACATCATCTAGAAAGCCAAGAAAACGTACTGTTGGGCCAGCCATTTGCTGGAGATTCTTCAACTCACTCCCAGTCCCTATCACAACAAGCTTCTTACCGAGCCTAGTGGCTGCCTTAACAGCAAGATCTACCTTCTTGTAAGGAATTAACCGTGATACTACTAGGTAATAGTCACCTTGTTGACTAGCGCCAGTTCGTTTAAATCTCTCGGTATCTACAGATGGATATACCACAATCGAATCCCTCTCGTAGTACTTAAGTATACGCGCCTGAACGTTCTTAGAATTTGCCAATAACAGATCAGGTCTTTGAGCTGCAGCATAGTCCCACCGGCGTAGTTTCTTAATATTTCGCTTTAAAACTGCTTTGGCTAGAGGGTTAAACGCTCCCATACCAGGTTGATCCAAATAGTTTTGATAGCCACTCCAGTAGTAACGAGTTGGAGTATTTACATAGCTAATATGCTTGGTCTCGGTAGGAGTGATAATACCCTTAGCTTCGGCGCTGGTGGAACTAATTACAAGATCGTAGCTAGAAAAATCGAAACTCTCAAAAGCAAGCTGTCGAAGCATAGGAAAGAGTTGATGCTTCTTCTTGGCTAATGGCATATGTTGTAGGAACGACACTATCACATTCTTATCTTTATATTCCGGTAACTTATCAGGATTATAGACACTTGTGTATATTGGGGCATCCGGAAACATCTCAGACATTGTAAGTACTACACGCTCTGCACCACCCAGGTTTGTTAACCAGTCGTGGACAATTGCTACTTTTGGTTTAATAACCGTTTTGCCCATGCAGCACCATCCAAAATGTTTGAAGTAATATCTTGAGATCCAACCACAAACTCCAATGTTCAATGTAGTAAATATCAAGTTTTACTCTTTCATCGTAACTAACATCATTGCGCCCTGAAACCTGCCAGAGGCCAGTTAATCCTGGTTTTATCATCAAGAACAGACTCGAATGCTGTCCGTAACGATCTAGCTCACTTTCAACTATTGGCCGAGGACCAACAATGCTAATATCACCTTTGAGTATATTTAGAAGCTGGGGGAGCTCATCTAGACTCGTTTTGCGCAAGAATCGTCCAATCTTACTCACCCTCGGATCTTTCGTAAGTTTCTGATCACGCTTCCACTCTTCAATTAGCTTAGGATCATTAAAGGTCTTAAGTACTTCCAGATCACTTTTGCCACTGTACTTTCCGCCAGTACAGTATTCGATCTTCATGGATCGAAACTTGTAAATGTTAAATGGTCTACCTGATCGCGAAATCCGTTTATGCATATACAGGATCGGACCAGGGTTGGTAAACTTTTGGATAATCGCTATTATCAGAAATACAGGCGACAATACGATCAATGCGGCTAGTGAAAGCAATACATCTGTAATACGCTTAATTATTCTGCCCCATCCTTCTAACGGAGTTCTGCGAATCTCCAATACGGATACATCGCCAACTTGCTCAGATACCATGGCAGACGCAAAGAAATTAGATATGGTGGGCACAAATTTCAGAGTAACGTTGTGTAATTCACAAAAGTTCGCAATTTCTATTAAAGATGACTCATCAATATCAGTTTGTGTTACTACCAACTGATCAATGTGATGCTCGTCGATGTTATTCAACACTTTGTTAATAGGCTGTTTGTTCAAATCGACCTTACGTAGTTTTACCGAAAAGTCAGGATAAGACTTACGGTATGAATCTAGCAAGGTTTGCGATACACCGTTTTTGCCTAGCAAAACAATGTGATACGATCCTAAACCAAATCTAAACAAAAAACGCTGGATGCTATTCAGCACCAATCGACCAAATATCACTAATGCTGTACTGAGTATAAAACCATATATCGGTATGCTTTTAGCAGGAAAGATCGGTTCTGTTGTAAAGAAGTCAATGATAATAAGAACCATCGTGGTAGCAGCTGTTGCACTAATAATCCTACCGATTTCATGGAATCGCGACCTTACCGAGCCAAAGCTGTACAGGCCAAGTACTGCAAATAATCCAATCCATACTGGCAAAAGTACTATCATGTAAGTCAGATAATTATAGCCCGATGTAAAGTATACAAATGGCTTATCCTGGCCTTCTCGAATAAAATATGCCAGCACAAAGCCAGCAATAATCATAAAACCATCAAGTGGTACTTGAAGAAGATTAAACACCAATTCACTGCGCTTTTTCATAGCTGATATTGTACCATGGCCATCCGTAAGAAAGCATAAATAATAGCGGCTTCATACGCAACCTATAAGCCGAATTTTGTATCCCGGTAAAACCGAGACGGTAATCATCTATCTTGCACTCTGACATTACCTGTCAAAACGACCCTGCGACTGTTACATCGCAATGGTGCGATCAGCCCTAAAGGCGAGCAACCTCTTCTCAAAAAAAGAAACGGGCCCATAATCTTGCAGCAGATGGGGTTTACCTTCCATCTGGTGTCACCACCAGAAGTTGTGCGCTCTTACCGCACTCTTTTCACCCTTATTCCGGTTAAACCGGAACGGTATAGTCTCTGTGGCACTTTCCCTAGGATTACTCCCGGTTGCCGTTAGCAACCATCTTGCTCTATGCTGTTCGGACTTTCCTCCCCGACAAGCGAGGCGATTACCCAGTTACGTATGAAGCGATCCATACTATAACATAAATACACTATTTTGTCGATTGCTTATCGAGACATTCATTTACCATAGCGTCAGCGTGCTTATTATTGGCCCGCAGCACATGTGTGAAGTTCAGCTCTAGCCCCGCAGATAGCTTTTGTACCTGGTTATACAACAACTTCATATCTGGGTTTTTAACTTTGTAGATGCCTGTAAGTTGACGAACTACTAGCTCACTATCCAAAAAGAAATCTGCTTTTGTAAGTTTCAGTTCATGCAGTTTGCGCAAAGCCAATATCACTGCCGAATATTCTGCGACATTGTTGGTTGCAACACCCAAGTAGTCTTGTAACTCGGCTATTACCTCTTTGTCTCGCAGTATCACCGCTCCGGCCGCGGCAGGGCCAGGATTGCCACGAGATCCACCATCGCAAAACACTTGTACAGTCTTACTCATCGACGCCACCACCACACCACAACAATCAATGCCCCTACCACAAGTCGATATACAACAAATATCAACATGCTATGCTTGCGTAAGTAATCAAGCAACCATTTTATCACTACTATCCCTGCAGCAAATGCAACGATTATACCTACAATAGTTAGCCACAGCGACGTATGGGCTTCGGCAGGATGTTTGGCAATATCATAAAGTTTGTATACACCAGCACCTAGTGAGATTGGCGTTGCTAGTAAGAAGCTAAATCTTGCCGCTTCCTCTCGAGTGTAGCCCATAAGTAGACCAGCAGTAATAGTAATTCCTGATCGAGATGTACCTGGTACCAGAGCCAAGGCCTGAGCAAATCCTACAAACAAGCTATCAAACCAACTCATTTGGGTGATGTCTTTTTCTTTCTTGGCAAAATGGTCCACTAGATATAGAACCACACCAAAAAACATCAGTCCAAGGCCGACTACCAACGGCGCGTATGATGCCTCGTGAAGAGTTTTCTCGATTAGCTTGTCACCAAAAAAACCAAGTAAGGCTGCAGGTATACTGGCTACAAGTATGTACCACAAAAGCTTATCACGCGTTTTGATAAGTCTTGCAAAATCTTTCCAGAAAAACACTACCAATGCAGCAGCAGTGCCGATGTGTATTGCAGCATCAAATGCCAAGCCTGGATTTGGCCAATTAAACAACCAAGGAGTAAGCAAAAGGTGTGCACTAGAGCTAATTGGTACAAACTCGGTGATGGCTTGAATAATGGCTAGTAGCACTACTTCAAAAAACATCATATCTTGATACCGCCTTGGGCTTTGATGGCTGCTCGTAACTTATCAGCCTCTTTGGCCAGATCAGCAGGTTCTGCTTGCTTAGCCCTGTCATGGTCAATATCGGCTATTTCAAACAGTGGAATTACATGAATATGAACATGGGGTATCTCGAAGCCAACTGCTGCCAACCCTATCTTGGGCGGTTGATATAGCTTTTTGATTACCATTCCAAATTGCTGAGTTACTTTCATAAGATGCGCCCAATCTTCAGATTTCATGTCTTCCCAATCTACCACTTCCTCAACTGGTATTACCAATACATGACCAGGGTGATGTGGCTGGATGGTAAGGATTACAAAACAAATATTGTCCTCATATAAGATATACCCAGGTATTTCTCGTTTACGAATTCTAGTATAAATAGATTCATCCATCACCCTAGTATACATCACTTTTGTTGGGCAATTTGGACTGGAAGTTCGAGATATACATGCTTAAGTTGCTGTAGTTGCGAGTTCACTAATTGTGAAGCTGCATGCACATAGTAAACATAGCCAAAAAGTATTAATCCTACTACCAGATAACGTAATCTCATAGCTCTCATCTAACAATAGGTAAACGCAATAGTAAAGCATAGCTAGTTTGGTGGCAGGACAGCGCCAGATATTTTATTCTTGCTAACCTGCGCGCAGATTTAAGACATTTCTGGTCGGGGTGACAGGACAGCGCTCGAGTTTCACTCGGGCTAACCTGCTCGTTGCCTACGGCAACTATATTCCGCAGGTTCAATCATACCTTACCAATTGCGGAAGCTCGCTTTTTTGAGCGCCCACAATTGGTCGGGGTGACAGGACTTGAACCTGCGACCTCACGGCCCCCAGCCGTACGCGCTACCAACTGCGCCACACCCCGATCAGACCATTATACCAGATCAGGCAGCGTTTTCTTGGGATTGAGGGAGATAGTGACTTAGGTAGTTGTGCTCAGCCTCTTGTACACGTCTAGCAGCTTCAGTTTCGCCCACATTGTGCAGATATTGTCTGGCTTCCTGGAATATCTGTACAACAGTACGGTTTGGGTCACCCAAGAAAACTTGTTGCAATTCACGGTTCAGATGATTACCTAGACCGCCAGCCATTAAACCTTGATCAAAGTAGGTAATGCTATCAATTAGTTGTTTAGCAGTAACAGGTGGTTCGCCCTCCTGTGGTCCGGTTTGAAGCTTTTCATCTAACTCGTCGATATGCCTCAGACTCAAATGAAAAATGCGCTGTTCTTCCCGTGCCTTATACAACTGCCACAACGCCTCACGGACTTGTTCTGTGTACTGTAACCATTCCCGTACAGTCATTTGATTAAAACGATCTGGGTTTGAGTCGTATAGCTCGCCCAGCATGCTCTGCGCCTCTAGCAAAATATCGCGTGATTGCTCCAGTCTACTTGGTATATAGTCACGCTCCTCCAATCTCTCCCTCTCTTTAGTATCGAAGTACTCTGCCTTACCGGCCACAATTTTGGCATCCAAATCCTGGCGCGCCCGCTCCAATCTCTCCCTACTTATACCCCTCTCACGTTCAATTGCCCCAGAGAGAGTTTCATTCTGGTATGGATAGCCAACGACGTCTTCCCGAGCATAATTCACACGATCATCTGGCACTAACTTACCAAAAACAGGTTCATGAACCGCTCGTTCGCGGTTACCAACTGATTCATCCAGATATGAGTACTCATTGTTTGGTTCTGGCATATTACTCTTATGCTAGCTGTTATTTAGATGACTGTAAAGGTAGTTTTCCTACTTATCCACAGTGTCAAGAATGTTTGACACTAATAGTACCTTTTGTTCGGTTTTGTCACAAATTTGTATGCTCAGACATAGTTGCCAAATGAAAATATAATTCTGTACATGAGTCTTCCGTAATTTACAGATCGGAAATCACTTTTTGTAAAAAACTCTAACATAACTATTTACATAACACTTGTGCTGCGGCATAATACTTATGTAACCCTTTTAGTAGTTTTATGTGTGCAACATATCTCAACAAGACACGTGAGGTATTGAACTACATAGCGGCCCGATCAGTTGTAACAAGCAGCGAGATCGCGGCCGCTAAATCTTTATTACGGATGTATCCGAGTGGAGCTGGTAGTTCATCGCCTCGCCGTCGCCTCATCGACACCTGTGGCCTACTGGCCCGACAGGGTTTTATTACAGTCGGTATGCTCGATGGTGAACGCGTTTACAAACTCAGCCACAAAGGTACTCAAAAACTTCAGCGCTACCAAGCACTGAAGGTTGATATATTGCCACGCTTCGATGGTCACTGGTACTTGGTAACATTTGATTTGCCAGAGTCGCACAAGTCTATTCGCAACTTACTTATCATCACACTGAAGCGCCATGGTTTCATTAGTTACAGTGGCGGTGTATGGCTGCTCCCCTACAACCCGGCTGATCTTATAATTGCACTTCGCAAGCAGCTAGGTATCAAAAAAGAAATCCGCCTAATTGTCGCTACCCAGATAGATGGAGCAAGCGACTACAGGCGGAAATTTGGAATTTAACAGATAATGTCTCTCCGCAAGCGCCGGTACAGCTAAGGTCACACATAACATCTTTTCCCCGCATTACGCTGGTGGGCATCCGCAACATCGGCCGCCGCGGCGGCGAGTAATCTAGGTCGCCCAAGATGAAGTGATAAGAAGAAAAAGTTATGTAGCTGCATCTAGGAAACATCCTAGACCCGTACGTTGCAGAGCGTAGCTACATTATATCAATTTAACCTCCAATAGCGCTACCAATTAAGAAAAGTGATATACCTTGTACCAGACTAGAAAACAACGGCTGAATCAGGGGGAATAACACTAGTAGGAAGATAAATACTCCGATCAAACCATAACTTTCGATTTTCTCCATCACATCTGCCATCTTAGGTGGAGCCATAGCATATAGTACCCTACTACCATCAAGTGGTGGTAATGGAATCATATTGAATAAGAAGAATGCCACATTTGTCACTACAAACATCACTAGAAACTGCCCACCCAAGCCTCCTATCTGGAATATTCGTAGCCAAATAGCAGCGAATATTGCCATTGCCAAGTTACTCCCAGGCCCCGCCACAGCAACAAGTGCTGCTCCCCACTTACCATATCGTACTGCGTATGGGTTGAACGGCACAGGTTTGGCGGCACCAAATACGATTGGCGAGCCTATTAGTATCAACATAATCGGCAGCCCCAATGTAAAGACAGGGTCAATATGAGCAAGGGGGTTGAGAGTGAGCCTACCTTCTCGCTTAGCGGTAATATCACCTAACGCATGCCCCATCCAGGCATGGCAAAACTCATGTACAGTGATTACTATCACCAAAATAGGGATATATAGTAGTAGCATTTGAAATCTATCGTCCATAACATCTATGGTAACGGATATGCCAGCCAACTACTAGTAATATACCTGGTAGTTGATCTCCTATCGAGGGCTTGAAATTTGATCTTCAATCTGTTAGTATAGTCTGATTATGGCACAGAAATGCGACATCACTGGCAAAGGTAAGCTGTACGGACACGCCGTCAGCCACTCCATGCATGCTACCAACCGTACTTGGAAGCCAAACCTGCAAACTAAGACCCTAACCATAGATGGTCAAAAGGTTCGACTTAAGCTAGCTGCTAGCACTATTCGTACTCTCAATAAGTACGAACGTCAGCTCAATAATAAAGAAGCTAAAACTGCCGAATCCAAGGTCTAAATAGACATACTAAACAAAAAGCGGCCATTTTGGCCGCTTTTTGTTTAGGGCTAATAGCTAGCTTTTCAGACACACCATGCGCTGGACTTCACCTATATCCTTCTTGGTTAGTCGCAAACGATCCTCATCAGTACATTTTTCACCAAATTCTGACTGAAGGTGTTTTATGCCAGATTCGTTGTTTCCATAAGGAACAATTACTACCGGCTCTAGTTGTGATATTAGTTTGATTGCCACAACAGCCTTATCATCTTCCACAGGAGTAACCAATACATCTAAATCATGATAACGCTCTGCCTGAGCCTGCGTAAGCTGGTCGGTAATGCTATCGGTCGGTACCACACCAACTCTTAGCCCTTCACCACTCAATATATAGCCCGTTTTGTCGCCGACTGCGACGCCATCTATAAGTGTATTCTTGACTTCAAACTCGCCTGGGCCATCAAAACTTAGATTCTTATGCCCCTTAGATTGAGGTGTAGTATAAAGGTTACAATCACAGTCTTTATCAGTGTCTATTCCAAATCCTGCCTGCTTCGTTGTAACCTTAAAACCATCTTTTTCTTTTATTATTTCCACTACTTATGCCCTTTCTGTTCATGTACTGCTGCAGTTGCTTTTTCTACCAAATCATCACGCATGCTTGCCCAAATCACTGAAGCTGCTGCAGTAACTGGGATAGCTATGAGTACACCAGCAAATCCAAACAATGTACCACCCATAAGTGCGGCAATTAATATTACCATCGGATGCACTCCGATTGCGCGTCGCATAACCTGTGGCACTATTATGTTACCTTCAAGCTGCTGGATAACTGTAAAACCGATCGCCACAATCAGAGCCCTAACTGGCGATATGGTTAATGCAACTAGTACTGCTGGAATAGCGCCTAAGTATGCTCCTACCATCGGAACAGCTTCAAATATACCGGCAATTATTGCTAATGTCAGTGCAAACGGTATACCCAACACGCCCAAGAAAGCAAACGCCATTATTCCTATAATAAAACATAATATCACTTGGCCACGCAACCAATATCCAAGCTTATCCGATACTTGTTGCGATACTCTCAAGAAACGCTGGCGTGCATTGGGGCTGGGCATAAGATTTGCCAGTTCAACCAAGAACTTCTTGCCACTTATTAGTAAATAGATCAACAATATAAAGAACGTAAATACATTAAGCAAGCTGCCGAGTATACCCGATATGTAAGGCACGATCTTGGAGCTATAGTCACCCCAGTTGCTACCAATATTATTTACTATGTAATTGTATGCATTCAGCAGTGCAGGTTGATTGCGAAGCGATTCCTGAACATCACGCTGGAAGTGTGGCCAGTCACGAATAAGACTATTAATTTGAGAGGCAACTGCAGGTATGATCAAGGCCACCGCCGCCACTACAAGAAGTAACATAATAATCATAACTATTCCCACTGCGAAGCCTCTACGTATATGAAGCTTCCGCTCCACAAAATTGACAGTATGATTAAGCGCAACTGCAAAAATACCAGCAGCAAACACTGAGAATATGATTCCTGAGGTTTGAATAACCACCCACACCAAGGCTACTGCCAATATCAGGTATAAAAATGACAATGGCGAAATAACAACTATGTGGCGCTGAGTTTTCATTTTCTAGGTTGTTTCCTTTGAAACGTCACTCACAGCCACTTTGTTTTCGTCCTCGCCTGCTACCTCTACCAATACAACACCATTAGTGTCTTTCTTGCTAACCTCAAATATGCCTATTTGATCGAGCAACACAACCTTCTTGGAATCAAGTATATCTGTCAAGAAACGATCATTTAGGTTACGGCGATAGTCAAAGTCTTCAAGCCGCATAGCTGTATAGTTGAGTTCGCGACTCATCTCAGTCTCTAGCTCAGCTATTGTCTGTGCGAGCTTGGTCTTGTTTACATCTCCCACTATGAATATATCAATTGCCTGGTCACTGCCTCTTACAAAGGCACCACTCAAGAACACCATTTTAACGTTTCCTGCTGTCAATATACGTTGCAAGATCTGATCGTCTTCCTTATTTTGCTTAATTTCCTTGTTCTTGGCTGGAATACGCGTAAAAATAGATTGAAATTCGTTGAAGAATTTATACTTGGGGTTAACCTCATAATACAAACGATTACCCTGGCTTACAGATCTGACAACACCTATATTAAGAAGGTTCTGAAGCTCACGTCTTACCGAGTTGATCTGTTCATCGATCTTACGGGTAATCTCACGTACGTAAAAAGGCCGCTCTGGATTGTTATAAAAAAGCGTCAATAACTTAACACGGGTTTTCGATCCAAACAGTTGCTCAATCACGACTCTCCTCCATGATCTGTACCAATTACTGATACACACCAATTTCTAACCTGATTATATTATAGAAATCGGCGGATTGCTAGTAATGTATTTGGAGTTTATGCAGAGAGTTTACTGGCATGTTGATGAGCCATTGTTTCTAACCAATCATCTAACATGCTTAACTTGATGCTACTACCACTCTGAACTAGAGCTTTTTGTAGTAACCAGTCAGCCAAAACAGGATTCTTGGGCAATAGTGACCCATGTAAGTAGCTACCCACAACATTGTGTTTACGGGCACCTTCAAACTGCTTGCTGGGCTCATTGCCAAAGCCTTTTTTGACTTTACCAAGTGGCCTAGTTCCCAAAAGTAGCTGAGTTACACCAGAGTGATTCTCAAATCCAACCAGCTCTCCAAACTCCTCACTATCAACCACAATATTGCCAATCATACGATCATTTGTTGCATTAGTTACTACATCTAGTACCTCAATTCCATCAATACGTTGTTTGTCTTTTGTTTCAAAGTACTGTCCAAACAGTTGATAGCCACCACATATGGCCAAGGCTGGTCCGCCAGACTCGACAAAATCTTGCAATTGCTTTTTGTGGTGCAAAAGGTCGCCTGCAACCCTTAGCTGACCTGTGTCTTGACCGCCCCCCATAAAAATCAAGTGAAAATCATCAGGCAATTTGTCGCCTATTTCATGATCAACAAGTTCATATTTAATACCCCGCCAAGCCAGTCTTTGTCGCAAACAAATAACATTGCCATAATCTCCATAGATTGACATATGTTTGGGATATAGATGTACAATTTTGAGCAATTTGCTCATGACCATTTACCCTTCTTGTCATGCTTATGTAAATACTTTTGTAATTCTAACAACGCTGTATAGGTCGGTACTATATAACCACCTCCACTCTCAACCTGTTGCGTAAAACTAGTTAATGCTGCGTCAAGGTTTGGTAACACTTCAACCTTAGTAACACCAGCATACTTCAATCGCAAAGCCATATCGAAAGCTCGCGAGCCTGAAACCACAATTGATTGCATACCACCCAGAGCTTCTAGATTACTGTCCCACAACCACGAGATATCTCGACCGTCGGCAAGCTTATCATTGATAATAAACAAGGCTGGAAGGTAGGGTTTTTCGGCCAAGAAGTTTGAAATAACTTGGTTAAACCCTGTGGGGTTTTTTATGAGCAGTGTAGTAACTGTTTTACCATGAATACTTTGCTGTTCTGCACGACCAAATGCCTCCGAGACAGCCTCAGTACTTCTGCTAGCATCAGCAAGCGCTATTCCAAGCACAGAACCAACACTTAGTGCAGCCAATAAGTTGTATATATTGTACAACCCCATCTGATTAAAATTTACTGTAATTCTATCTGTGGTATTATTGACTACTACTTTGTATTTGTGATTGTTATTTTTGGATATGTTTTCGGCACTAATTTCAGGGTCTGGACGTTCAAAACCACCATCCACTGATCTGTATTTACCAATATGACTAAAGTATCGTTGTGAATACTCCAACTTTTTGTGGTGTATAGGATCATCAACAATGTCTGGTGCATAATCGTAAGCTTTTTCGCTTACTGGATAGTTATTGATGCCAAAGTAAGTCGGATTAAGCTTAGCTAACCGGGCTATTGAGTACACCAATGGATCATCGGCATTAAACACGATATGATCTGGCGTATAGGTATTAAATGCCTCTACAAAAGCCTGTACTATTGCATCAACTTCACCATATCGATCGAGTTGATCACGAAAGATATTAGATACAACCACTGTTTTAGGCCTTAACTCGACCACTAACTGTGGGAAATAGCCCTCATCTACCTCCAATACGGCCAAATCAGCTTCAATATGACCATCCATATCACTTTGTGCTAAAAAGCTCGCTAGAATACCTCTAGGAAGGTTTGAGCCAGCTTTGTTGGTAAGAACAGTATGGCCACTATCTTCTAATATCTTTGTAGCAAGCCTAGTAGTCGTAGTTTTGCCATTTGTACCAGTAACAAACACCAAGCCTTTGGGGAAGTTAACGCGCACGAAATCAGCTACTAGACCTGGAGCTAGGCGCTCTGCAACAAGACCTGGCAGGGCTGTACCACCAGCCCTCAACTTGGTAATCTTACCAGCCAACTTGCCAGCAATAATAGCGGGTTTATTCCTCATAGCTACATTTTCTCAGTTTTTTAGGTTTTGTACCAGGTATTGTATAGCTTTATCTGGTGAATCTACCCAAATTATTGCTTTGTTGCGTTTAAACCAGGTTAGCTGCCGTTTAGCGTATTGTCTCGTTGCGATATTGATAGATGGCGCCAAATCGCTCTCAGATACCCCACCCTCCAAGAATCCTAAAACTTGCTTATAGCCGATTGTTTCGTCAAAAAGTGCCAAATGACCATATTTTTTGACTAGCTTATCCACTTCTTGTACAAAACCATTGTTCAACATTGAATTGGTACGATTAGCAATATTGATCTGTAGATCGTCTTTATTGAGTACAATTCCTACAATTGTGGTACATAATTTTTGAGTTATTCTGTCTGCACTATTTGCAGGCCCTCGCATGAGTAACTGTTCTACTCGACGACGATTTTGCAAAACATAGTTGGATGATGCTTGAGGATATAGTTTCTGAGCCAGTTCTATGAGCTCTGTCTCAGACAAGGTCTCTACGTATGCCTGTTCTACACCTGTTGAGTTACGAAATTGGTAGTCATAAAGTAGTGCATCGACATACATACCGCTCCCACCGACAATTATTACCCGTTTATTTCTAGCTTGAATGTCAGTAATTGCTGCACTAGCATCCACCACAAACTGTGCTACGGTGTAGTTTTGACCAGGTTCGACGATGTCCAACAGATGGTGACGCACTTTTTCACGATCTCTATCAGATGGCTTGGCAGTACCTATGTCCATGCCCTTATAGATGGTTCGAGAGTCTGCACAGATTATCTCGGCATCAAATTCGGTAGCTAACGCCATAGCAACCTGGCTCTTACCACAGGCTGTTGGCCCCACAATAGTAATTATTGAGTTTTCACTGTCCTGATTTGTCATACACGACTAATCTATAGCACGCTTTGAGATGCTATCCAATAATGTTGTTACAACATCATCAATCATTTTTGTTCCCAGATCACCTTTACCATATTTGCGTACTGCAACAGTACCTTCGGACGCTTCCTTCTCGCCCACTACAAGCGTATACGGCACTTTCATAAGCTCGGAGTTACGAATCTTCTTGCCAAGCGATTCGTTGCTATCATCTACACTCACTCGTAGCCTTTTTTGGGCAAACTGTTCTCGTACTAGCTCTGCATACTCAGCAAATTTCTCCGACACAGACAACACTCTCACCTGCTCAGGCGCCAACCATAGTGGGAAGGCTCCTGCGAAGTGTTCTATTAGTATCATGATAAACCTCTCGAATGATCCGAATATTGCACGGTGTATCATGACAGGGTTTACATCGTTGCCCTCTTGGTCAGTATAGACAAGGCCAAATCGTTTTGGCGTAGCAAAATCGAGCTGCACAGTGGCAAGCTGTGTTTCGCGCCCTAGTGCATCCTTGAACATAAAGTCTAGCTTAGGACCGTACAAAGCAGCTTCACCTTCCATTCGCTTGGCATCCAACCCCTTTTCTTCTGCCATTTGAGAAAGCATTTCTTCGGATTGTTCCCAATCAGCATCATCTCCAATATACTTCTCAGGGGTTTTGGGATCACGAACTGATAGTGAGACCCAATGATCACCCCAAAGCCCCAGGGATTGGTAGAATCCCTGAATTATATCTACAATCATCTCTGCTTCTTCCTTTATCTGATCAACAGTGCAGAAAGTATGACCATCATCCACAGTAAAACCACGAGTGCGCTGCAGACCACCTATCTCTCCCGGTTTCTCGTCTCGATACTGCATCGTTTGTTCTACGTATCGGATCGGCAAATCTCTATAACTACGTGGTTTTGATGCATATATTTGGGTATGGTGCGGACAATTCACTGGCTTTAGTACAAAATCTTGGTTGTAGTGGCTTTTGACATGGAACAACTCATCAGCAAACTTCTCTGCATGACCAGATGTTTTGTATAAATCAATCTTAGCAACATGAGGTATAGATACCTGTTGCATGTTGTACTTTGAGCCAAGCTCTTTTAATACTGTTTTTAACTCTTCGATTAGGACAGTACCTCTAGGGGTATACATAGGGAAACCTGACCCAACCAGATCTGAGAATGTGAATAGATCAAGCTGTTTACCGAGTTTTCTATGATCACGTTTCTCGGCTTCGACCAGCATGGATAAATAGTTATCAAGTTCTTGCTTAGACTCAAAAGCAACACCATATATCCGTTGCAGTTGAGGGTTGTTCTCATTACCGCGCCAGTAGGCACCAGAAACTTTGTTGAGTGAGAAAGCATCAGAATTGATCTCGGAGGTGTTATCGACATGCGGACCACGACATAAGTCTACAAAATTACCTGTCTTATAAACGCTTACAGTTGTTACTTTGTCTACACTTTCATCAACTAACTCATCATCACCAGCATCAGACACTGCAGTTGAGCCTTTGGTCTTAAGGTCGTTCAAGAGCTCAACCTTGAAATCTTGCTTGTGCTCTTTGAAGTACTCAATCGCCTGCTCAATCGGCCATTCTTCTCTGGAGAATGCAATGCCTGAGCGAACCTTTGCCTGCATAGCTTTCTCAATATGTTTGAGATCTTCTGGGTTGAATGTTGTATCACACACAATGTCGTAGTAGAATCCGTTATCAATTACTGGCCCTACACCAAACTTCGCTTCTGGATGCATTTCTTGCACTACAGCAGCAAGTATATGAGCTAAACTGTGGCGTATTTTATCAATCTCGACTTGTTTTGGCATGGTTACTCCTTATAAAACAAAAAACCAGCTTACGAATATGCCCGGTTCCGGAGTGTCCGGAAGGTTCCACTGGGCTTATTCGCCAACTGGCGAATCACTTTTGGAATCTGATGCGCCCAGATTGCCTTGGCGGAACTCATAGGGTTAGTTACGTCCTACTCAATCGTTCTATTTACACTATACGTATTATATAACCAGAAGAATAACTTGGCAATACCACCTGATAGTAAGTTATTTAGTCATCATCACTATTGTAGCCATTCGTCCTTCTGGATCACCTTTTTCCTGGCTGCGACGATGCGAGAAGTAGTTGGTATCGGCATAGGTATCAATACCACAATCTTGAATGTTGCCAACCGACACTCCACTATCTACCATCTGGGCAATATTGTAACCAACCACATCGATATGATATTTGCCATCTTGCTGTTCCAGAAATGGCTGCCAGTTCGGGTCGTTCTTCTGCGATAAGTCTTCAAAACCGTATGATTCTTGTCTTATTGATGGTCCTATAACTACTTGCGTATCTGATATTACGACTCTATATTTGTCGCGGAGATGCTTGAGCACCTTACCTACAAACATCTCTGAGGTATTTTTCCAACTACAATGCACCAAGGCTAATGTATGGGTCTTATCATCGTAGATCACAATCGGCAAACAATCTGCAGTTAGAGACATGAGGCCAATATTAAATTCTGTTGTTATGAGTGCATCGACTAGTAGTTTCTCTTCGAGAGACTCCATATTTGCACCTAGATCTTTTGATGATATGTCAGCAATGTTAGTATCATGCTCCAGTCTCATACAGACTGACTTACTCATATCAACACCATTCTTATCCAAAAAACGTTTTCTTTGAGCTAATACCTCGACTGTATCACCGTATACAAAAGACATCGCTCCATCACTCACCTGCGAATAGCCTAATACGAGGTTTTTGGGTATTTGTAAGTCCATTGCCTTGTATTATAGCAACGAAATAATTCTCTAACCAAGTTTTTTCTTGATAAATGCTGTAAAACCATCGCGTAGCTCAGGAGTAGCTAGCACCACATCTACTATTGCCTCCAGGTACTTCTCTTTGTTACCCGTATCATGCCAGTGCCCATCAATAACCTTACCGTATACTTCGTCGGATTGGATCAACTTAGCGATTGCTTGGCTAAGTACCAGCTCACCACTAGCTGCAGGCTTTAGATCCTGCAAAATTGGGATTATTTCTGGAGTAAGAATATGGCCTCCAACAGATGCCATAGTGCTTGGTGCTTCTTGTGTTGATGGTTTCTCTACAACGTCTTTCAGTTTGAAAGTATTATCTCCAACCTCATCGCTTAAATCGGCCACCCCGTAACTTGAGATTTCATCTCTAGGTACTTCCGTCAGGGCGATTACTGACTTACCATACTTTTCGTACTGTTCTACCAGCTGAACGGCTCTAGGCACCTCAGACAAAAAGAAATCATCTGGGTACAACACGAGGAATGGTTCGTCACCTATAAGATGAGCACTATTTAGTATAGGTGTGCCTGTACCATAGATACCCTTTTGTCGAACGTAGATGAAGTTGGCCATATCACCTATTTGATGGATCTGTTCAACTAGTTCTTCCTTGCCAGATTCGATCAATCTCGATTCAAGCTCTGCATTGTGGTCAAAATGATCTTCTATAGAACGCTTATATAGGCCTGTCACGATGATAATATCGGTAATGCCAGCTGCTACTGCCTCTTCCACAACGTATTGAATGATTGGCTTATCTATAATGGGCAGCATTTCCTTGGGCATAGCCTTGGTTTGAGGTAGAAACCTCGTACCAAACCCAGCTGCAGGTATAATTGCTTTGCGTACTTTTTGCATGGTCTCAGTAGTATACCAAATATCCGTTCAGCACTGAAGACAATTGAAAATACAGACGTTTTCAGGTAAAATTATGCCGTTGGGTCCTTAGCTCAGTTGGCTAGAGCGTTTCCTTGACGTGGAAGAGGTCACAGGTTCGAGTCCTGTAGGACCCACCATTTTAACTGTAATAATATTGTATTTTATTCAACGGATAAAGAGTTTTTACGCCGCTACAAGTATTTAATATTACGCTTGTATGATTCTTTTACCTGATCACCACCAAAGCCAACTCTATCCAACCTTATAGAGCGGGCAAAGAAGCTACTTGCAGGCAGTAGCACTTCTCCACCAAACCTGTTATTTATAGTATCACTCACTTCCGAGGCACTAAATTGTTTATTGTTAACTATATTCAACGGCAAGTCAGGCTGATACACCGAAGTGAGATTGGACAAAACCATACTGATTCGTCGAATTGGCTGTAAAATACGAAGTTTTTTCAACATCATTTTTGAATATAGTATAATTTCGGCATCAGAGCTAATACTTCTAGTCAATCTAAGATCAAAATACAATGAATCGAAATTAATAAAACTTACATGAAGACCAATATAATGGGCATAAAGTTCCTTCTTTCTAAGTCTACTACCTAGTGTAGTTGATATCCTAACGCAATATGTTGTGATTTGTTCAATTGTTTTGGGAGCATCTGGTAGCGTAGTAATTTGATGTCCAATCATCTTATTTACAGATGGAGCAGCTACATCTACCTCTACACCACGCATTCTTAGGTACCATTTGACCCCATTTACACCTAAACGACGTTTTAAATGCCAATATGAGGCGTTATATAGGTCTATTGGGCTTTGGATACCTAGCTTGGCTAGTTGCTTGGCCATGCGCCTATTTACCCCATTTAGATCTGTTAACTGCCAATTTTGGTACCACTGAGAGGCGTCTTGGGTTGTTATAATAGTATAACCATTTGGTTTTTGACAGTTCGATGCCATCTTGGCTTGCCAGACATTTGCACCCAAACCAATCGAACACTGAATGTGTTCTTTATACATTTCGTAAAAACACTTTTTAATTTGTTTAGCCAAGTTTGTGGCCTGAGTCTCGTTACGCGACCACGATGGTAGCTTCAAAAATGCCTCGTCTATCCCGCGGGCTTCTACATAACAGATGGTATTGTGAAGTACTTCCATAAACTGCGTGTGCACCTCCTTATACCTACTATGATCACCATTTGTGCACACTATTGTGGGACAAAGTTTACGAGCGTCACCCACCCTTGTGCCTGTGCGAATACCTAAACGTTTAGCCTCAACAGAAGCTGCCAAAACAGTACAGCTACCGGCCGTGCCTGCACAAACAGCTACCGGTCTACTCCTAAGTTGAGGGTTATAATACTGTTCAACAGATGCAAAGAATGAATTCATATCAACATAGAGCGTCGAATAATCGAGTGGTTTTTGCTGGATAAGATTTTCAAGTTGCATAGCAATTATTATACGAACATAATACGTACAAAACAAGACCTTTCTTCAAACTTATCCATAGTAATTTGTAGTTATCCACTACTATTTTCTACAGTAGTATGTCAATATATAGTCATGATTTGCCCAAACTGCAATGCAAAAGATACCGCCATCACCAACTCAAGGTCATCGGCCAATAATACCCAAACTTGGCGCCGCCACACCTGTAAAAGTTGTGATAATGCTTTTACGTCTTACGAGAGATACGATCTCAAGCAGCTAAAGATCTTACAAACAGAAGGCCACAGCGACCCATACAACAGATTTGGACTAGCATTTAGCTTACTCCACTACCTAGGAACCGCTACCACCGCTTACCAGCTAGAGGCTCTCGTGGATACTATAGAAGCCAAGTTGATTACCGCTCAGCCAAAGCCAATTAACCAAGATGTCTACAGCCAGATCATTGCGGAGTCGCTTAAGCCTGTTAGCTACCCGGCCTATGTACGCATGATGGCCGATCTGGCTACCGCCAAGAATGATCGTGAGTTTATAAGACAACTAAAACAAAACTGAGAGCCAAGTGGCTCTCAGTTACTAATAGGATTAGGTTAGCTTATTTCTTGTCTTTGTCAGCAGACTTGTCTTCGGCTGGTGCAGCATCGGCAGAACTGGCCTCTTCTTCGCCCTCAGTTGCTTCGCCTTCTTCACCCTCAGTTGCTTCGCCTTCTTCGTTGACACCTTCTGGCACGACAACGCCAATAGCTTCATCTAGAGCGGCCATCTCTTCTTCACTGCGTGGTGGATCTACCTTGGCGACTAATTCTTCTGGATCAGATAAGATTGTTACTCCCTCTGGAGCTACAATATCAGATATATGGATGGTTTTCTCAAAGTCATCGAGGCTAGAAATGTCCACTTCGATGTGCTGTGGTAGATGGGCTGGCAAGGTCTCAACCTCAACTTCCTCAGTGTTCTTGATAAGAGTACCTTCTTCTTGATAAACAGCTGGCGATTCACCAACAAAGTGTAGAGGTACTTCGGTACGAATAGTCTGGTTCATATTGATACGCAGAAAATCAATATGAGTAATCTCACCGGTTACTGGGTGGTTCTCAATTTCGTGAATCAAAACGTTTTGTTTATCCTTGTCGACAGTAAGTTCTACAATAGTACTCTGACCAGCATCGGCAAAGATACGACGAAAAGATTTAGCATCGACACTAAGCATAATGTTGTCTTGTGCTTGACCATAAATAACAGCTGGAATTAGGCCGTCTAGACGCAGCTTTTTGTTCTGCTTACCGTGCAGAGTACGGGTTTGAGCTGATAATGCAACAGTTTCCATAGAAAATTGACTACTCCTTAGTGATTGAGATCTATTTTGAGATAATGTGAGTGATAGCGTTGGGCTTCGATAAAAATCGATATAGTTCAGCTATTTCTGCTGATTCAATAGCCTGAGCACCGCGAAAATGGGTTTTCTCGGCCGGTTTAAGATCGCTAATGTTACGACGCTTGGTTGGGCCAGAGTTAGCTGTAAGCTCAACTGCTGCCATACCACCTTCTTTGGCTACCAACACAGTTGCCAGTATGGGCAACGTACAATGCTGACAGCTAAGCTGCATAAAACAATGCTCTTCTATACGCCCCAGAAACACAATGTCGGCATTACGATACGCGTTGCCGCAACTAGGGCACTTGTAGAAGATGCGAAGATTCTTAATGAGCTCTTGAAGACTACGTCCGTTCACATTACCCTCATGCAGCCATCATAACATGAATGCCCCATCTGGTCAACGGCTATTTTGTGTGCTTTGCCTTAAGCTCACGACCACGCCAAAACTTAAGTGTTACCAAGGCTCCAAGTAATACCACCATTACCGCTATTAGGACTACAAAAGCGATTAGTTTCTGGCTAGTGCCAGCATACACACCAATGCCACCAAAAACTATACAAATTGCATATATTACAAATACGGCTTGACGCTGCGTAAGACCACTGTCTAGCAACAAGAAGTGTAAGTGCCCTCTATCAGCCTTAAATGGCGATTGGCCGCGCAGCACGCGCCTCATAACCGCCCACAAGGCATCTAGAAGTGGTAAGCCCAGTACCAAACCCGCCGTAGCGAGCTTGGCGCCTGAGAAAATGGCTAGAATTCCCAATGTCATACCCAAGAAATACGCGCCTGAGTCCCCTATAAACAGCTTGGCTGGATAAAAGTTGAATAGCAGAAAACCCAAACAGGCCCCAACCAATATGATTGCAATCAACGCCGTCTGTGGCTGATTTACCTTGTCACTGAGTGATATCAAGAACATCACAAACCCGGCAATCGCCGCCACCCCACCAGACAATCCATCGAGTCCATCCAAGAAGTTCATAGTATTTGTCATAGCTATTAGCCAAACCGCCGCCAAAAGTGAGGCAACTACACTACCACTGATAGTAATACCTACTAATGTCTGATTAGCCAACAACTGATTTAGGTCAATAGTATTGCCAAACGGGTTGGAAATAGCATCGATACCAATGCCGAAACCAAATGTAGCAATCAATGCTGCCAACACTTGCCCGGCGAGCTTTACCCAAGGACTCAATCGGTGAATATCGTCTATCAAGCCGATTACAAACACAATGGTACCAGCCACCAGCATACCCCAGAAGGCCCCTGGCTTGGGGTAAACCAGAAGCACCGTAAGACAGACAAAGGTAATAAATATACCCATGCCGCCCGCCCGAGCCATGACAGTACGATGTTTTTTACGCGCGGATTCCTTCGGGTGGTCAACAGCGCCAATCGTAAATGCCAATTTCTTGGCTTGTGGCATTAGTAGTGCGCTCAAACCAAAACTAACCAAGAAGACTATGGCATAAATCATTTCTTGACCACCTTCTCAGTAACTCGGAATGACCCAAGGTACTTACCAATCATGAGCCTAGTTTGGGCATCGATAGCTGCAAAACTACCAAAGACAATGCCTACAACAGGTACCAGCACCCATTGGAGAAGCATCATAACACTGCGTGTTCGACGGTATCTGGCTGGCCGTGGCGGTAACAATAACAAGCTTACCCAGATAGTTACAAACTGGCCCACCATGGCTGCAGTTAGAATTCGTGAAGCCACAATTGGTAACTGATGAGCCAGTGCCTCGTGCGAGAAGCCTGGATTGAGCAGTAGTGGCGCCCATGCCGCAAACGTCAAGATAAGTGCAGCCGTAGCCCACGAATAATGCCCCTCAAACAGACGGAAGGTTTGGGCAAACTTCTCAAAGAACGATATCTTATGATTCTTAACCATATTCTTAACAACATATGGAAAATCACTGGCCCCATATGCCCAGCGTTCCAACTGCAAGAACTGATTCTTGAATGTTTTGCGATAATTACCACTCAGTACCGCATCTTGATAGATTGGAATAAATAGAGGCTCGACAGTATGATCACCATCGTAGGTGAAATATGTCCGCCAATACTGATGGCCATCCTCCACCGGGCTGGTGACCGACCAAAAATCAGTATCTAGCAGGGTTTGCATACTCTGGGCATGGCTAGCAAAGTTGCGCAATCGATGTGGTCGCCCACTCTCAATCATGATCCAAAACGAGCTACCGGTAGCTATCACCCTCATGGGGGCTGGTGCATCCCAGATGTTGTTGAAGAACATCGCCAACGGCTGGAAAGAAGTTCGTAGCCGGTTCGGGTTGATACAGTATGAATAAGTCAGTCGTGATAAGTACTGTCGGTCGACCCGATGATCGGCATCGAGAGTGGTAACAATCAGCTTTTCAGGATCAATTTTTTTCTTACCAATATATTCGGCCAAACGACGTCCAGCAAAAGTGATGTTTGGACCTTTGCCAATAATTTCTCCAGGAATATCAACCGGATGCTCAATAAGTAGAAAGTCAGCAAACTTAGATCGGTACTTGTTGGCAATAGCAGTAACTACTTCAAGATCTTGCTGACCACCACGCTGTTCATAAGCCAGTATAAATATCACCTTGTCCATGGAGTAATTGCTGCTGATAACAGCGTCGATGGAAGGCTCAATCGTTTCGGCTGACTCATGATATGAAGCCATAATGATGGCATGATACACTTGATCTGGCTCAAGCAGTGTATTGCTGTGATCGGCCAATTCTCGCAAACGCATTAGCTCATGTCGATATAGTTTTTGTTTGCCAAAGTTTGCTCGTTTGAGTGCAGAACGATACTCTGATTCTGTTTTAGCAATTGCCCTATCTAGATGCTCAAGTTGTACAAGTCGCTCAGACCAGTCGACATCCATATACTGTTTGTACTGTAAATAGCTTGATATCAATGCAACGCTCATACGGAATGATTTGAGTAGCCAGTAGATATCGAAGGCAATAATAAAGTAAGCCAAAGCTACAGGACTTAAGAAACTCAAGTAGATTGGTGCCAAAATAGTGGCCCAAGTCGCAACTCCGGGGACCATTTCCATCAGTCTATAAAACCACCGCTTATCAGCAAAGCTGGTGGTTGGCAGATCTGTAGTTTGTTTAGCCTCGGACATAGCTCGGAGATGTAAAACCAAATGTTATTGCACCTAGCAGTATAAGCGCCATCAATGAAACCATTAAGACTAGTATGCTCATAAGCCGATTCTTGCGGTGCAGCACCATAGCCAAGAAGAAATCCAGCCCGAATATGATCGCCCCCATCACCGGCAACTCGTAGAGTTGATACCAAGAGCCGAGAGCATCAAAGTTAGTTAGGCTGGTAAAGCGGATTGGTACTTGGATCTCAGTATGATGAATATGTGTAACTGACCACCCAACTATAAACAGCAAAGCTAGACCGTTTAATACTAGGAGGGCTACACTCCACCCATCGCTGAGCAGCTTGTTGTCGCGTAGCTGTGCACGCACATCAAATACTTCTTTCATAATTGCCTGCTATTATACCATTTCTGCCTGGTTAGAGAGCCTGAAACCAGCTTGAATCTTACACCTAGTTGTGATTAGATTGAAGTGCTTTTGCGGGTATGGTTTAGTGGTAGAATGCGACCTTCCCAAGGTTGAGACACGAGTTCGATTCTCGTTACCCGCTCCATCGTCGATCTTATAACCAATCTATTAAACCAAGCCTCTGTTTAATAGATTGTAAGGAAAACTATTGTATCTACTGAAGTGGTTTGGTCCAACCAAATCCACGAGAGCAATAACAATAGTTTGACGTGCCGATGTAGCTCAGTTGGTAGAGCAGTGCTTTCGTAAAGCAAAGGTCGGCGGTTCGACTCCGCCCATCGGCTCCAGCATTTATATCAAAAAACACCCTCAAATGGGTGTTTTTTGATCTGTAAACTACTATTATCTTAAATAGCTCGTTTGAGCATTTTGCGGCTCAGCTTGCTCCAAGCTTCAAGCTCAGTAAGCTGTCGTTCTGCAGGGTTCAGGAAGAATGTCGCAGCCAATGGGCGGCGAGCAAACTGACGTGTATCGACTACGTTGGGCGAGTTGAGATACTGCACCTGTTCGTGAGCCTTGACGACACGTACTTTGATCTTGCGGGGACGTGATACTTGGTAGTAAGTTAACATAGTTTTCTTGTGGGTAAACATTGGCACCCTCCTCTTTTGTTTTAATTTGTTTTTGTTATGCAGACATAAATTACAAAAATAAAAGATCACCCTACTCGCTCCTCAGCAAAAGGGCTCTTCCTGGTATCTTTTTGGGGTACTCCACCCTACCAAAGATGGCTATATAGTAGCAAATATGGCTATAAATGTCAATACTGCTTATGGTATTCAGATAAGTTTTTGAGGATTATAATATTGTCAGGGATCTACCCAACGAACAAGGAGTAGTACATTGAGAGACATGCCAAAGATTGAGGATGCCGTGGTGTTCATCGTCCAACCCGACCACCCCCGCTACGGCCAGATGGCGAGGCCATCCATGCATGATTGGATGGGAGACGGCACCATCTACGTCACCTTCCCAGATGAGGCCACCGACCAGTTCGCCGATGGCCTCATGCGCGACCAGCCACAACCCCCACAGGCACTGATCATCCCCAAGTACGACCAGTTCGCGATCGAGGCCATGATGGCTCAGCTGCCCGATCTGCGCTACTCGTTGGGAGTGTTCTACGAGATCGCAGTCGATCCTTCCGAAGAACCCGACAAGGCGATGCAGGCGCGCGAGGCCTTTCGAACCCTGGTGTTCTCGCTGGTACCAGCAGATGCGCCACTCGAAGCCACTGGCTGAACGAGAAGTGCTCACCAACAGATCGTGGGCTGGGACAATCGCCCCGGCTCACGACCACGCTATCATTTTGAACAAAAACAGAGACACCCCCGCAGGGTTGTCTCGTGCTAGAGAGTGCAATCCGCGAGGGCGTATAAATTATGTATTCAATCTTTGACTATGTCACCTAGTGATTAAGGTAGCAGTGCACACATACCTCGGCAGCACTGAGAAACACCACTGCCAGTCGGCCACCACAATCACTACACTCGTAGTGGCCACCACCGATGTCGTAGAAGTTCTCCACAGAGTCAGATGGCGGCGTACGCATGGCCAGTTCGCGCGACTCAATCAGCCCCACCAACAGATCGGCAAGGTCTTCCGCCAGCAGCAATTGCTGGTGATGATCGGGCTCCTGCTCGAACTTGGTAACCAGCTCATCCACCTTGTCGACAGTCGCAGCATTGGCAAAGGCAATGGCGCGCGGGATCTGCGAGTCTTGCTGCGCCGCACGATGCCGATCAATCCACTCTCGACACGGTTCGACAAAGCGCCGACTTTGGTGCCAGCGATTATCCATCTGCATGGCAATCCGCTCCAGCTGCTCATCGACTTCGTCTTCGTCACTCATGAAGCGACCCTTCCACCAGTCTTGGAGCGCTTTTGAGCGAACACCTCTGCGATGCTTGGTGCTTGCTCGTAACGCTCTACAACCTCCACTTCACCGCAACGTGGCAGCAGTTCACCTGGCGTGAGCACTTCCAGATACCAGCCACAGTGGCCGCTCTGCCACATGAGCTTGCCAGCCAGGGGCGTGCCCATGTGAATGTTGAACTTGTAGCAAGGCTGCCTGGGTTTGGTAACACGCAGCTGTGCATCCCCAATCGCCCACACATCACCTACGTAGCAGTCTGCTTCGCGCAGACCATGGATTGTGAGATTCTCACCTAACGCTCCGGCAGTCAAGGTGGTGTGCAAACCAAGTGCTCTCTCCCACGATGGGTAGTGCTCGATTGGATAGGCGTAGAGAGCCTTCTCTGTGCCGCCGTGAACAGGCTTGCCATCGCGAATATCCTCGCGCTGTACTTGCTCGTCGCCCTCCAAACCTGTCAGTGTCAGCCTACGAGCCGCGTTCCCGATGGGCCGCTTGCGGATAGCCGAATGTACCGGCTCACCACTACTCTTGTGGCCAATCAACTCCTGTACACCAACACACAACTTGATGAGGTGAAACTTGGGCAGCATGTGCTGCTCCTCTCTGTCGAACTTGTGAAGAATGCGAACAGTAACCATACTGTAGCGCAAAGATTGGCTTGAGGTCAAAGTAGTGATTGATCAAAAACCAGTTTTTTGGTAAAATAACCAGGTTAAAAATTCTTATTTGGACGAGGGCCCGTGGTGTAGTGGCCTAACACGCCTCCCTGTCACGGAGGAGATCGCCGGTTCAAATCCGGTCGGGCCCGCCATAGAAAGAACCTCACACAAGTGGGGTTTTTTCTATGTTAGAGTTTGTTCTAATTAAACCGGCGAAGCCGGTTAGGCAGATGCAAAGCAATATGCCGCTATCCGGATCGAGGCCGCCTAAGCAGGCAAAAAAGTCGCGAAGTATACTGTCGCTCTCAAGAAGGCGTTTCTCGTTTATCATCTATAAGGCTATGTTTGCACAATCCAGCCACGAAGTGCCATAATGCGCTTTGAGTCTATTGTCCGAAACGTACTGGAGGCAGCCATGCCAATCACGACTCACCCTGTTGCAACCAAGCTGTGCGGCCAGGCCCTTGGCGAAGATGGCATCTGGAGCTGCGACCGCGAAGCCCACTCCGACGGTGCACATGCCTACCACGGCTCCGGTGGCATCGTGCTTCTCTTCCGCATCGACGACCCCACCAAGACCGCGCGCGACCACTGCCAGCACTGCTACCAGCCAATCACCGACCAGAACCGTGCGACCGGCCCCTGCAGCGCGCTGTACTGCACCGACTGCATCGGCCCATATCTGGCAGCTTACAAGGCTCGCAACCACTGCCCGAGCTGTGGCAGCAGTGACACCACCATGCGCAACTTCAACAAAGTGCTGCGCGAGGCCGACGTCCACTGTGCCAATTGCGGCACATACATCCGTAGCTGGGATCCGAATTGATCCCGAACGCGCCTCGCGGCGTCGAGAAACAGTCATACTACGACTGCTCGTGCCCTGCGGGGCGTTTCTCGTTTTAACTAATCGAATTAGCTACGTCTTGACAACACTAGCAATAATGTTAGTATAGTACCCACCTCGAACCCCGAAATACACACAACTGGGAGGTTGTAGTGCCAACACTGGAAGATGCTATCAAACTGGCCATGGAAGCTCACTACGGTCAGTCCGATCCGCTGCTCGACGAGCCGTACATATTGCATCCGCTGCGCGTGATGCAACGACTGCGCGACGTCGGCGAGCCTGAGAACGTGCAGGCCGCAGGAGTGCTCCACGACATCTTCGAGCGTAGTGCCATCACCCCTGAGAAGATGCTCGAGTTGGGCTGGAGCGCACCACTGATCGGAACGCTTCTGTCAGTGACTCGTACAGAGGGTGAAACCCTCGAGCAAGCCGCCACTCGCGCTGCCGCTGATCCATCGGGAGGCAAGGTCCGCCTGGCCGACATCTACGATCGGCTACGACCCGAGAGACTTGCCCAGTTGGAAGATCGTAAGGCCACCGATGAGGTGGCACGTCTCGAGGGAGTTCGGCACATCTTGACCCGTGCCGACGTGATCGTCCCCTAGTTCCCGCCCTTAGGCTGTGCCTCGACCGGCGCCCCGCTTAGGGGCGTTTGTCGTATATATACTGTTTACTATCAAAACGTTATAGGTTATACTCCGGCCAGACCTAAAATCGGTAGCCAACGAAAGGATACCCAAGATGGCTGCAATTCAATTTGTTCGCAAGGCGTGGTGGGATGTGCCGCACCCCATACACTTCGTGATCGGTACCGCTCGCGACGAGCTCAGCAAGAACAAGCGAGTGAGCGTACGGCTCGAGATCGAACACCCCAACCTCATGAGCAAGCTCATCAAGCTCGCTCGCAGCCGATCCATCCATAGCAATCAAGTCTGAACAGCGGTTTTGGTTGCTTCTCAAGGTCCAAGGTCCCGTCCCAGTTTCATTACCGGGACGGGACCTCGTCCATTTCAGTCGTCATATGCGCCACCAGAATCTGCTAATTGAGCCTCTACTTGCTCAAGTAAGCGTATATCCATGCGATATACCAGCGCCGTACGCCTACCCTGCTTGGGCGGTTTGGGCTCATGATAGGGCCGAACGCCACTACTATCCAGGCCAGTTCCGCGCATTAACACCAAACTACCAGGGCCAAGCTGCCAGATAACTGGATCGTCTACTACTGACTCACCATGAAAGGCGAACTCCGTATAACCCTCAACTGTCAGCACTCCGATCAAATAGTGATCGTAGCTAAAGTCACGATGAACACTGATGACATCTTCACTCTCAGCATAGTACCGCAACACATTTACATAGTTGGGGTACCAAAGCCTGTTGTTTAGGCCACGTATAGACGGCAACCTTGCTTGCCAGCCCAGTTCATCGCCAATAGATGTAAGCACTGGCATGTCGGCTCGCTCGTGATGACGTGCTCTAACTACCTCGTAACACTCCCTCACTGGCCACTCAGGGCCACGCCTGTACCGAGTAAACTCTAGCTGTTCAAACTCCGTCAATACTGCTCTGATCGCCCCACGGCTCATAGCGTGGGGCTCAAACGCCCCTCCTGTAAGTGACACTTGCCTCAGTAAAGCATCGAAGTTAACGCTGCCAGGAAAGATCTCGTCCATAGTTACTCCTTTTGACACGGTTGAGAAGGAGCTCCCAACAATCCGGATGGATAACATAGCTGCGACGGAAGACACGATCGTAGACACCTTCGTAAAGATCACTCTCCACAAATGCCAGATCGCATCCGCTACAACACTGCTCTAGCAAAAGCAGCAGATCTGCTACCCTGCCATGACCTTCGCTCTCTAGTATGGCTACCATATGACTCCTTTCAATGTACTCTCAGGCAACAAAAAACTGCCCGAGAGGGCAGCCTATAAAAAATGTATACAGTTACAAGTTACAAACTAACCCCTCGTGCGGTAGAGGCAGCTTCTCGAACAAAGGATGACCATGTGGTTAGTTTGTGGGTTAATCTCATGATCTTAGCTTAGCACAAGTAATATACTTTTTTCAAACTAACATTATCTTCCAACAGCGAAAGCCCATCCTCCTACAGCGGAGGCGTAAACAAAACAAAAACTCCCCTTTTAGGGGGAGTTTTTTGAATGAGAAGAGTCTTTAGTTAGGGAAGAAGTATTGTTGGATCTTAGCCTTCTCGCGCTGATCTCGTAGCCAGCTTTCTAGGTCCACTCCCTTAATCAAGATATGACTTGCACGTACTTGATCATCCTTCTTGTCTGTAACTTTGATGATGTGGTAGCCGTATTGGGTCTTCACTACACCACTTACTTGGCCTGGTTGCAAAGCGAAGGCAGCATTTTCAAACTCTGGTACCATCTGGCCCTTAGCAAAGAATCCTAGGTCACCACCTGCTGCGGCACTTCCATCGCTAGAGTATTTCTTAGCTAGCTCTGCAAAATCACCACCATTTTGAACCTGTTTGAGGACGTCCTGGGCTTGGGATTCAGCAGTTTTGTTGAGCTCGGTGTCTGACAAGATCTTGTCAGCAAGCTTCTTTTGGACAAGGCTTTGGCGAATCTTGTCTTTGAAGTCATCAATCGACCATCCATAAAGCTTAGAGAGAGTTTGTTTGACCTTGTCGAGACCGCCGGCGTTCTGTACTAGTTGGTCAAACTCTGTTGTAATCTCTTTTTGGCTGATGTTAATACCATACTTTTTAGCCTGCTGGTCTATAAGTATGTTGTTCTCAAGCTGAGTAATCAGATCATTTTTGAGCTGCTCAAGTTTCTTCTTGCCATCCTCACTATTTAGATCAACACCTTGAGACTGATAAAACTTCTGAATCGATGCCAACTCGAACAGGTATTGGTTGTAAGTAACTGTGTTCCAAAGCACGTTGCCATTTACACTTGCTACTGGATATGGCACCACGCGAGCAGCGATCTTCACCGCTCTGTTGTTCATCTTATAGCGGTAGATCAACACACCAAAGGTAGTGATAGTAATCACTATTACCAGCACAATGCCAATCACTACAGCTGCAACAGTCTTCTTATTGGCCTTATGAGATACACCAATCCTTTTGAGCTTATCCTGAAACTTCAACGAGCTAAGAGAAGCTTTCTTATCTGTTTTCTTGGCATTGGCCTTTGCCTCTGCCTTCGACTTTTTGGTTTCGGCTTTTTTAGAAGATTTTTTGCTATTTGCGGACTTGATGTCTGGATCTTTAGGCATACGAAGATTACTCCAAAACTTTAGTTATGCGCTCCATCATACACCATCTGAAGCCGATTTGTCCAAATGCGAACCGTTGTGAACCCGCTTCATAATAGCTTGCTGCAGTTGCTGTGGTCGGTGGATATAAGTAAGTTTGAGCCCACCTGCGCCAGAGAGAGTTTCAACACTAATAGTGCCATAACCAAAAAGCATAGCTTGCATACCCTTCTGAGTGTAGTTGACGTTTTGAATATTGCTGAGCGCCAGATCAGTAACACTGCGGCTAAAGAAGCCGACTTGTTTGACAGTAACAATCCTTTTGTTGGTAAGCAGGTAGAGTGTGTAGTACCAACTTACCCAACTGCGGATAGCATAGAAGATAGATACAATCAGCCAGATCAGTAGCCATAGTGCGCCATAATTCTGCCAATCATAATTGTTACCATACGCGATTGCCCAAGGTATAAGTCCTACTAAAAGTATTAGTAAGAAGATAATTAGTTGTTTGCGCATCACTACAGGATACTGATGAGCTACTTTTATGACCTGTTCGTCATCTTCTTGACCAGCAAATTGCCTTTTTTGAGCACGATCGCGTTTGGTTGCCATAACTCTTATTCTAGCCTATCTCAATAATTTCGGCTATAAACAGGAAACCCGCCCCAGTAATCACTAGCTAGTGAAACTGAGACGGGATCCATTCGACGGCCATTGCTTGATCTAGCTGACGGTGGCCAGCTCCACCACGATCATCTTGCCCTTCTCGGTCGGCGACTCGGTGATGTAGCTCGTGACCGGTCCACCACGGTACTTGCGTGCCGTGATGTTGTTCTTGAGCTGAATGCGCTGGGCATCACCACTGAGGAACCTCATGCGATTGCCGGCCAAGTCCAGGAACACGCCGGTCTCGTTCTTGCGCCAACAGAAGACGCGATGTCGTGCCTGCTGGGTCGATGATGCCTCGACGATGACCTGAGCCATATCTCGTCCACCCTCGTTGTAGCGCACCTCGTAGAGATGCGGCGGCAACTGGATGGTCGCTTGTGGCTCGATGCTGATCGGGCCGGCGGCTTCATCACCAGGACGGCTGCTGTAGCTGTTCTCGCAGCTCGGACACTTGCTGGCTCCACTGGCGCGGTCCACCAGACCACAGAAGTAACAGATGGGCATGGCCCACCTCCAATAGGTACATGACCAAAAGGTCGCGAATAGGACCTCAAACTATACAACCAATGTTATCTGTTGTCAAGATAGGAGGCAAAAGGTATAATAGCCGTTACGTCCCCGTAGTTCAATGGATAGAACAATTCCCTCCTAAGGAGTAGATCTCCGTTCGAATCGGAGCGGGGGCACCAGTAATTATTTCGTTTTGTCGTCGTATTGCTTGTCTTTACCGCCTAGATAGCGGTTGGTATGGCGGGCCTTGGTATCTGCCAGTGGGAACCGCTTCTCGTTCGCCTTGATCACCTCATCGGCGGCCTCGTCGATGTTGATGCCATGTTGGTTGGCAAGTAGGGCTATAAACCAGTACATATCACCTATATTGTCAGCTAACTCAGCTTTGTTGTCCTCGAGTACTTGGTGCAACACCTTGGGGTCTTGTTCCCATTTGACGATATTGCGTATCTCACTCACCTCTTCGACTATACCAAGCAACAAATCCTTGGGATTATGAAACTGCGCCCAATCACGATCGCGAGCGAATTGGTCGATGCGGCGTTGGTATGAGTTCATGGTTACCAATCCTTGCTATATAGGATATGGTCTTCTGCTGAGTTGTAGTCGTTGATATCGCCCTGGTCAAACCATATATCCATCTCAAGCTTGGCATTCTCAACGCTGTCAGAAGCATGAATAATGTTTTTGATAGCCCAATCTCCAGAATCTGAGAGCTCGTAGCTCTCCAAACTATAGTCGAATCCAATTGTACCCACATCGGCAGTAAGCGGGCTAGTGGCCCCTCGCATCTTGCGTACCACTTCTATTGAATGGGCGCCTTCGAGCACCATAGCTACAACTGGACCTGCTGCCAGGCTTTCCATCAATTTACGGCGTGTGTTAAGAGCTAACTCACGTGGTTCGGCTGGTGGTTTCATACCCTTCTCAATATAGCCATCATAAGTGCGTTGGCCTGAACTATTTAGCCACTCCTCGCTATCGGTATAGTGTTTGCTAACCTGCTCTTTGGATGGAAGTTGCATCTTCATAGCTACCAGCTTTAGGCCTTTGCGCTCAAATCGTGACACAATTTCCCCCACTAGTTTGCGCATTACTGCATCTGGCTTGATCAGTACCAATGTCCGTTCGCGCCGTAATTGATCAAGCCTTTCAGGATTGGCTGGAATAATTTTGTCTGACATGTATTTATCCTTTCGAAATTATTGCTTCAAGTTTGTCGGTGGTTTTCTTGGTGTGCGGGCCAATCAAGGCTAGTCTCAGTCCGTCATCTTGTAGGTATTTCCGCGCAGCCTTCTGAACATCTTCGACAGTTACTTGATCTATTGTAGACAATATCTCGCCTAAGGTCCAAGTACGTCCAGCTACGATTAGTTGGCCTCCCAACATATCTGCAACTGCAGCATTGTTTTCTAAGCCCATAATAAGCCTTCCGCGCAGCTGCTCTTGTGCTTTGTGTAGTTCATCTAAGGGCACTGCTGTATCGGCAATTTTGTGCAGCTCATCGACTATAGCCTTCAACGCCAACTCGACCTTTTCGTTGTGTATGCCAGCATAGATCTCAAAACTACCACTATCTACATAGTTACTGACATCCATATTGATGTTGTAGGCCAAGCCTTTCTCTTCACGAACATTGAGAAACAGCCGTGAGCTCATACCACCACCTAAGATTGTGGCTAGCACTTTGACAGTAGCCTCATCATCGGCATCAATGTGCGGTGCGCGGCCGGCAACCACTAGATGTGTTTGATTGGTGGCTTGTTCGACAATCTTACTGCGTATGTCACTTAGCCCACCAATATTCTTGTCATATCCTACCTTACGCTTACTAGAGAATGGTTGTAAAAGCGTATTTACTCTAGCCTCTGCATCCTTGAGTCCAATGTTGCCGGCAATAGACACCACCAAATTGTCCATGGTATAGAGACTACCAAAGTAATGTTGCAGCTGAGTGCGTGTAATTCCATTGACACTTTTCTTGGTACCAATCACATTGGTTTGCAAAGTAGAATCAGGCCACAACAGAGGCCCCACAAAGTCATAAACATTGCGAGCTGGGTCATCATTGAACATGTCCATCTCTTCAATCACCACTTGTCGTTCACGCTCAATTTCTTCTGGGTCAAACAGTGGATCGGTAAGAATATCTGCCAATATATCTGTGGCCAGCTCAAAGTGTTTCTTGGGTAACTTGATGTAATAGCTAGTATGATCTGGCGTGGTGTAAGCATTCATAATGCCACCCACTCCATTTACTGCCTCAGCGATAATCTTAGCCTTGGGACGCTTATGCGTGCCCTTGAATAGCAAGTGTTCGATAAAGTGAGCTGCGCCATGGTCGGCTGGGTTCTTCTCATAGCGTCCACCAGCTCCAACAAAGAAATGTACCGATACGCTATCTGCATCGTGCATCGGCGTGATTATGAGCCTAGCCCCATTGGGCAAGGTAGAAATGGTATGCTTGGCAGTCATTATTTCTTCTTGCCTGTCTTGGCCCAGTGGTGAACGCGGCTCAATTGCACCTTCAGCTCAGCCCGTCGCTCTTGGTCTTTGAGCAAGTGATAAACTCCTGGCACGATTGAGAATACAATTATCAGAAATGCTATTGGCAACAGATAGTGATCGATATTTGGTATAGATTTGCCCAAGAAGAAACCAAGCAAAGTCACACCAACTGCCCACAGTAAGGCACCAATTAGATTAAAAACTAAGAAACTGCGATAGCGCATCTCCCCAACTCCAGCTATTACTGGTGCGAATGTGCGTACTACTGGTATAAAACGAGCCAATATGATTGTTTTGCCGCCATGTTTTTCGTAAAACTTCTGTGAACGCTCTATATTGGCCTTACTAAATACAAGCGAATCTTCTTTTTTGAATATGCGAGGGCCAGCTTTCTTACCAAATTGATAACCGACATTGTCACCTAGAACAGCAGCTACAAAGGTGATTGCACAAAGCAGTGCGATGTTGAAAAACCCCTGCGACGCCAAAAATCCAGCCGTAAACAACAAGCTATCACCGGGTAAGAAGAATCCTACTAGCAAGCCTGATTCCGCAAACACGATTGCAAAAATGCCGGCATATCCTACTGTCTTGAGTAAACTATTTAGGTCAAACATGGTCACGATTATATCAGAATTTTAATACTATCAGATCTGATTACTAAGCCAATTGTTTATGTTTATGTGCCGCTACCATCAATACCGATAGATCAGCCGGTGTTATACCTTGGATCTGCATAGCTTGTGCCATGTCTGCAGGTTGTACTTCACTCAAGCGAAGCTTGGCTTCATTGCGCAAGCCACTGATAGAGTTAAACTCCATGTCCGCCGGGAGCTTCCAATTGCGGCTACTTTGTAACTTCTTCGTATCTGCCATCTGTCGGCTAAGGTATCCAGCATATTTAATCTCAGTTTGAACACTATTTTTAATCGACTCGTCGATAGTAATACCTGTGAGTATTTTTACATCATCAATTGTTATATCAGGACGTGTCAGCAACAATTTAGCAGTAGTACCCTTGCCCTGATATTTGAGCTTAGTCCCAGCAAGCAATTCCTTAGCATCATCTATAGCCTTTTGCTTCTTCTCAACCAGCTTACACTGATCATAAGCTACCAATCCAATTTCATAGCCTATTTTACTAAGCCGCAAGTCAGCATTGTCGTTGCGCAGTAGTAGTCTATACTCAGCACGACTCGTAAACATTCGATACGGCTCAACATGAAGCTTGGTTACCAGATCCTCTATCAACACACCGATGTAGGCTTGCGATCGATCCAGTACCACTGAGGGCTTTTTTGACACAACACGAGCAGCATTGATGCCAGCTACCAACCCTTGTGCTGCAGCTTCCTCGTACCCGGTTGTACCATTCATCTGACCGGCCAAAAATAACCCTGACACTTGTTTGGTTTCAAGATTGAGTTTCAACTGGTGCGGCAAGAAGTAGTCGTATACCACTGCATAGCCATGGGCCAAAAACTCGGCCTTTTCCAGCCCAGGTATGGTTCGTATTATACTTTCCTGCAAATGTTCAGGAAAAGCCAACGAACCACCCTGCACATACATACGATCGTCATACGGGCCATCTGGATGTCCCACTGGCTCAATAAATATCGGGTGTCGAGCTCGGTCAGGAAAGTTTGCGACTTTGCGATCTAGGCTAGGACAACTTCGCGGTGCTCGCTCGGTAATTCGACCCGAGAATATTGGCGACTCCGCCAGATTGTCACGAATCAACTTGTGAGTTACTTCGGTAGTATATGTTAGATAGCAATCTACTTGTTCGTCAAATGGCATAAGTTCACGATCTGGGTGAGAAAAACTAATGCTGCCTTGGGTACCACCTTCACACTTCATGGCATCATAGTCCAAGCTTTTGCGAGCCAGCCTAGGTGGTGTGCCTGTTTTGAGTCGACCATATTTGAGGCCAAGACTGGCTAGTGAATTGGTCAAGCCAAGAGAAGATTCGGCATCGATTCGACCACCCTTACGAACAACCCTATCGCCTACTATAATCTCACCATTGAGAAAGGTGCCGGCTGCAATTACTACCGCTTGAGCTTTAATAGCACCAGAGTCTTTGCAAACCACACCTGTGACCCTGCCGCCCTGGGCCTCGACTTGTAGCACCTCGTCCTGCAGCAGCTCGAGATTATCGCAAGCTGCTATCTCAGCCAACATAGCTTGATTGTAGCGATCCATATCCACTTGGGCTCGATAAGCGCGCACGGCCGGGCCCTTGCCAGTGTTGAGCTCTTTGATCTGTATAGCAGCGGCATCTGTAACTCGACCCATGACGCCACCAAGCGCGTCGATCTCACGTACTAGGTGGCCTTTGCCGGGACCACCAACTGATGGGTTGCACGGCAGTGTAGCTACTTTGTTAAGATCACCATTAATAAGTAAGGTTTGTGCGCCAAGCCTGGCTGCCGCTATTGCAGCCTCACAGCCAGCATGTCCAGCCCCAACCACTATTACCTGATATCGTTGTTTTGTCATCTGGTGACCAATTGTAGCCCAATCCTTAAGTATTATTCAACTATTTAGTCTGCTGGGAGCTTGGCAGTTGGGTCCAGCTGTCAAACAAAATGTCCCAATTGGGATAGTTGACATCTTTGTTACCACCTACTGATCGCTTGAGACCTTTAGCTGTAAGCCCACCAATAACTGGTAGATTGTCCACCAGGTAGTAATCTTCCTGCCAATTGGTTTTCTGCCCTGTCCTGCATCCAGAGTACGAGCTGCTACCACTTTTCCACTCGGTTGTTTGAGTAGTGCGCCAGTGAATCCCCATAACCCCGGTATTTGGATAAATCTCTTGTTTTCCCAATATCTCGGCTTTCCAACTATTGGTGCCCCGGCACTTTTCTACACCTGATTCTTTGTATATAGCTTCTGAGCGACCAGCCAAGCTCCATGGTTGACCATCCCAGGTATACGGTAGAAAAGTTATACCTGGTGAATATGTGATATTGGTAGCTGGCTTACCAGGGCAAGTGTTAGTGGTCTCAAGATATTGTAGCCGCCCACTTAACTTAGCTGTAGGTCGACTCCAACGCAGCACATCGTAGTTGCAACGACCATTCTGCAAGTCCTCTGGGCCGTAGTTGTATACCTTGTAGGTTGTCTGAGTGTCGCTATCCTTGGTCTGTTCGAACCAGAGAACATTGCGCTCCCCCATATGACCTGCGATATAGTTTTTGCCATTGAGATAATCGCCTTTGGATATTTGTAGACTGTTTGGGTAATACTCGGCTAGGTTGTACACCGTGCTGCTGGCAAATGTTTGGTAAGCAAAATAACCTAAAACTACCAGTATTGGTATTAGTAGTACCAGGAGTAATTTGTTTGGCTTCTTCTGACGAATCGGCCTTTTGTAGGTCGCCATACTTGATATTAGTATACAAGAAGCTTACGCTGGAGTCATGTTAGCAGATCTCATAGCTGAATTTCTTGACTACCTCGAGGTCGAAAAAGGCCGAAGTCTTAAGACTATTGAGAACTACAGCCTCTATCTCAATCGCTTCTGGGAGTTTACAGGTGATATCAAGCCGGACAAGATTACTCTCAATACAGTTAGTAAGTGGCGCCAGTGGCTCAATCGTTACCATGGCAGTGACGGACGTGGTGTGAGCCGAACCACTCAGAATTACCACCTAATTGCCCTACGTACATTTCTCAAGTACCTGGCGCGTCGTGACATAGCCTCGCTATCACCGGAGAAGATTGAACTAGCCAAGGCAGCGCGGCCACAGGTAAGCTTCTTGACTGCAGAAGAAGTAAATCGATTGCTCGAAAGCATAGATACCACCAAGCCAGCTGGCAAGCGAGACTACGCGATAGTAGCACTGCTTTTTAGCTCAGGCTTGCGGGTGTCGGAGCTAGCCAATCTCAACAAATCCGATGTGAATCTGGAGCGTGGTGAGTTTAGCGTGCGCGGCAAGGGACAGAAGGACAGGCCAGTTTACCTCAGCAAGGGGGCTATTGCTGCCGTTCAAGCCTACATAAAGGTGCGCCAAGACAATCTCAAGCCACTCTTCATCCACTACTCGGGTAGCAAAGACGAGGCCGAGGACGGTGCATATGTGCGCTTGAGTGTACGAAGTATCCAGCGCATAGTAGCGGCACTTGGCAAACAAGCTGGCATACCCAAGCATGTTACGCCCCACACACTTCGCCACAGCTTCGCTACAGATCTACTAGGCAATGGTGCTGATTTACGTAGTGTCCAGAGCCTGCTTGGCCATGCCAACATCGCTACTACCCAGATCTACACTCATATCACCGATCCCAAACTACGCGAGACCCACGAACAGTTCCACTCCGACAATCAATAGAAGCCGTTGCAGTTGTTACGCACAACGGTGCGGTTAGGCGAAGGCGTAACAGTCATGTTCTTGCATATCTCTCTGCCTGAGCCAAGCACAGAGTCGAGTATGCTAAGATTGCCAATTGGTTTGTAGGCTCGAATACGACGATACAAGTTGCCTGATCGTGCTGTCACATCTATCTCAGCTTCGCTACTCCGAACTTTTGCTGGTACCGACATAGCTATTCCGTCATTGTAAAACCTAGCATTGAAATCAGTGGCCTTATAGCGTGATGTCACTCGCATAGCATAGCGAAAGTTTGCTGGGTCATAACCCGTAAGGTTTGGAACATCTAGATTTGCTGCGCACTGAAAATCTACATTACTAGTGTTACAGCTAGTACTAGGATTAGCGCGGGGAGGATTTGAGTCGGCCGCTTTTGAGGTTCCGCTCGCTCCTGGCACTAATATGTAAGTCACGGTTTTTATCCCAGATGAGTCAACACCACTCAAGAATGTGCTATTTATACTCTTAGGCCAAATAAAGAATGTAACTTCCATAGTACTGGCTGCGGCACTGGGGTAGCTACACGCACCTGGCGACGTTGCAGATGGTGGATAAAGACAAGGAAGATTAGCCAAGCTCACACTACCTTTCTTAGACCAGCGAAGATTAACTGCTCTGACATCGTCTATGGTCATCATAATCTGAGCATCTTGATCTTTATTGAGTGAGCCGCTGATATTGTCGCTTACCGACTTAATAGTGCGGCAGATTATCTCCAAATCACTGCCGGCTGGTTGATTACTCGGCGGCCCATGTGACACCAAACCATTCACTGCAGCTGAATTGCAATCAGCCAGCTGAGTATCTGGGAAAGAAACAAGTTTCTCAGCAGCTTCACGAGCCGAAGCCTCGGCCGCTTGCACTGCGCGATTACTCTGATCGGTATCCCCCGCTTGCTGTTGCTCACGCACTGTCAGTGAAGTAAGCCCAGTAATAATACCGACAAATAGCAGAGCTAAACCAACTACTATTAACAATGAGGTGGCACCAGAGCGTTTGTGATTAAGTTTGTTTAAACCCATGTAATATCCTTATGCTTATTGTACCCTAGCAGCGGCAACTTGCTCAAACTCATTGCGGTTGCCTACCATTTACTACAGTTGTAAAGTCGGCAGTGCCACAGAAGTTATCACCAGGGTTACAAACAAAGCCCCCACCGGTCGGCACAGCCAATGTGCCAGTCGCCACCTGTAAATGCATTCGTACCGAAGGATTGTTGGTACTCGCTCCGTTATATCCCAATATCTCTGCAAAGCGCAGGCTGCCTATACGTAGCTGGGGGCCGCTAGCCAATATAATTGGAGGGCCAGCGCTACCGGCTGGCAAACTACCCAGGTTGAGGCCACACTCAGGGATATTGTATTCAATCTTCACTATTTGAGTTGTTTGTTGAGCAATTCGTTTGGAGGATTTGTTATCAGTGCTGTTTACGCACACTGCATTGTTGTATCCCATCGACGCACTATCGTATACCCTTGCGACCGGCTGAAATCGAATCTCGCGTGTAAGAGTCTCCATAAGACTGCGAGCTTGTTGCTGAGTCTGGCGCGTATAGTTGCTCCAGTTATAAAACCGAAATACACCTATGAATGTCGAGATAGTGATTGTAAGCATAAACCCAAGTAGTGCCATTGCAAAAAGTAACTCTATGAGTGTAAATCCGGCACGCTTGTGGTGTTTTATAGTCTTCATTAACGTTCCTTGGTGAGGGTTACTGTTTGAACCACGCTTGTGGGGTGACGCAATGCATCAAGCCAGCTCACCACCACATCGGCCTGGATAATATCTGGATTTGCCGGGGTCGAGTGAAGATTGATGGCAACCTTGTTGGTGGCGCCATTCTGAGCTAACGGATTGTAGAGCGGATCAGTATTACAATTGGCCGCTGGCACAACCTTCCAATGATTTGACTCCTGCTGCATGCAAAGTGGCGCAGTGTTGAGGTAAATACTCCCTATGTCTGGCAATGCTGAGCCAATAGCCGAACCGTCCAAGAAGCTATCACCACTGTTGCTATCCCACCCCAGTGAATCTCGATAATTCTTGAGTGCCTCAGCCTGGAACTGTGCAAAGAAGGTAGCCTGAGTACGTTCCTGAGCAGCCACTGCACTACGGTGCGCACTTATTACTCCAGTAAACGCTATTCCAATAATTGTGCCTAATATTACAAATGCAAAAATCACCTCAATTAGTGTGTCACCCGATCGTTTAGAAAATGCTGGATAAATCATGGCTTCACGATAGTTACAGCACCGGTGCTGACATTAATGTTCATGAAATATCGGTGGCGCGCGGTCTGAAAAGTGTCACCTGCACCGTCTCTTCGAAACAATGCGAGCTGCAGTATACCTTGTCGCGATGTCGAGTAGTTCGTACTATTGTTGATTGTAACGTTCGTAGGGACGCCAAAGCTTCCTGACACGCTTGCAAAAAGATAGCTTCCACCATTGCCATTCTTAGTCACTATCATTGGTACTTGCCCAGTTGGCATACCTATTGGTGGATTACTAATAAGCTGCATGCCGCCACCCGGAGCTTGATAACAGGTAGCAAATGAACAATTGGGTATGAGATAAGCAAATTCTAACCCTTCCCTTAGCGCCACATCATAACTCTCATAGCTAGAAACAGTATCAACGGCAGGATTACCGGCAGTATTAACCCGAAGCTTAAAGACAGTTATACAAGATGGGGTGCCTGACCCTGTACAGTTATTGCGAAACTGTACTGCCTGACCAAACAGCTCGTCACCAGAGTTGAATGTCGCACTATTAGTGCTACCCAAGCCCTGTATGGCCTCGTTGCGAGCTTTTTGATAAATACTCTCAGTCTGTTTGGCTGCATCGTCTACCGCCACTCCAGATCGCGTACTGAATGTACTGGTGGCGATTATGATTAGTAGCGCAGAAATAGCCAGCACAATCGTTACCTCTACTAGACTTACGCCTCGACGTTTGTTGAACATAAGCATATTATACCCTACCGTGACACGATGGTTAAATCAGGCCCAAGTACCAGCTCACCAGGCTCTGTCCCCAAAATAGCCCTACAAACAACCCTAACACTAGGAATGGACCAAATGCGATGTGGTGATCCTTGGTCTTCTTCTGTTTGAGTATTACTAGTCCTGCAATCGCACCAACCATGTAGCTTGCAAATACCGCCACTGCCAGCTCACCAGGCGCCAGCAAAAAGCCCATGATAGCCGCCAATAGTATATCGCCCTGACCTATCCAGCGTTTGCGTGATAGTAAGTACAATACTAGATAGAAACCTACAAACACCATCATGCCCATCACATTGGTAGCTACCTGATGCTGTCCGAAGTAGAAATAATTGATTAGTAGTAACGACACCGATAGAGCCAGCGCTGGTAGCAGATATAGGTCTGGCAACAAACGCCAGCGGGCATCGTATATCGCAGCTGCTATGAGCAACGAGGTTATCACCAACCAGAATGCCAGCTGCACCAGGGCTTGTTTAGAATCCACGCCAAAGTGCCAGGCCAGTAAGCCAAACACAATCGCAGTAGTAAGCTCGCCGATTGGGTACTGCCAAGAGATTGGCTTATGGCAGTAGCGGCATTTGCCTCTCAGTTGAGCATAGCTGAATACTGGTATGAGGTCTTGCCAGCTCAACTGATGGTGACAGTCTGGACACTCTGAGCGTCCACGACTGACACTTTTGCCAGCATGTAGCCGCAACACCCAAGCGTTGATAAAGCTGCCTATACATAAGCCCAAAATAGCACAGAGGATAATAATCATAGCTTAAGTATAAAACAAAAAGACCCTTGCGGGTCTTTTTGGCCTAACAACTAAGCCTTTTTAGTCGTTATCTATACAGGCTGCACCACCCGATTCTGTCCAGAATGAAATAGCCACTGTTCTTGCATTTCCTGTAGCAGTAGCTCCGCCAGTTCCACAAATTACACCGCTAGAATAGTTCATGCGATTAGCAGTTGTTGCTGTTGCAGATGAGTATGCAGGAGCTGCGCCATTTGTAGATACAATACCGTTTAAGTAGGCAGCAGGCATAGCTGCTGTTGGGTATGTACCATTGTTGTTACCGGCAAAATTCTCCATCTGTGCGAGAAGTCTTGCTGCAGCGTTTCTCTGTTCAGTGTCACGACGTGAACGCTGCGCACCTTGAATGGCCAAGAACACGATAACCAAAATCAGTGCCGCAATCGCAAGCACTATCACAATTTCTATTAGAGTAAATCCTTTACGTTCCGAGAGCATAGTTCCTCCTATTGGTTAAGCTCAAAATTAGTTCGTTTTTGTAAAACGCTTATGCTAATACTAGACCAAATATTACCCTTTCGTCAAGCGCTTTTTATCATCTACTGAGTCTCAGTAGTATTACTACTGCCTGCCGGATTGAGGTTAATCCCACCACCTACTAGGCTATAAACTGGATAAAGAATTGCGACAATAATAAACATTACCATTAGTCCAAGAATTACCATCATGACAGGCTCAATTATGGCCGAGAGGTTTTTGACAGTCTGGTCTACCTCATCCTCATAGAAGCTTGCGACTTTGTCGAGCATATCACCCAAGCTACCAGAGTCCTCACCTACCTTGATCATCTGTGGTACCAACGGTAAGAAGTGTTTTGCTCCTTCGAGACTAGATGACAAACTGGCCCCATTCTTAACTTGATCTGCTGCTACTACAACCTCGGCTTTGAGTACTACATTGTTTATGGCCTCAGAGCTAGTTTTAAGTGCTTCCAAAAGTGGTACCCCACTATTAACCAGTGATGCCATGGTTCGACTAAAGCGTGCCATATATACCTTGCGAAACAACATGCCAAATAATGGTACTCGCATCTTCATACGGTCAAACTGCTCACGGCCTTTTGGTGTTTTCGAGTAAGCTCGCAGACCAAAAATCAAAGCAACAAATAACAGCAAAAACAGATACCAGTAGTTAATGACTGTTTGAGTTATTGCAAACATTATCTTAGTGAGAATTGGTAGCTCTTTCTTAAGCTCGTCATAAAGTCCAACAATTTGTGGCAACACGCTGACAAACATGAATACCACAACGGCGACAATAGTAGACAGTACCAAGGCTGGATAAATTAAAGCCCCTCGTACCTTGCTTACAATTTGTTGTTCTTTCTCTTGTTGATCAGCCAAGCGCTCTAGGGCATCGTCGAGTGTGCCAGACTCTTCGCCGGCATGCACCAAGCTCACATAGACTTGATTGAACACTGCGGGATACTGCGCAAATGAATCTGCCAGGCTAGTACCGCCCTCCACTGATGCAGCAATCTTTTGTAATATCTGCTGGAAGTTCTTGTCATTAACCTGGCCAATAGCTGTCGCTAGCGCTTGAGAGATCGGCAAGCCAGCTTTGACAAGCGTAGCCAACTGGCGAGTAAAGATCACCCGATTCTTGGAGCTGACTTTGTTGAACAGATTGATACTACGATTAATCCCAGTGCCAGTGGCTGGAGCTATATTGATCGGATAGAGCTTCTTGCCAATCAGAATGTTGGCAGCGGCTTGTTCGCTATCAGCTTGAATACGGCCCTTTACCTCTTTGTCGGCCTCGCGGTCTTTGGCTGTGTATACAAAATCAATCATTTGCGTAGTATGCGTTCAAATTCATCTGGATCTATTACAAAGCTCTTGGCATCTTCATATGTAACTTTGCCTTCATGCACCAGTTGTACCAATACTCGATCCATCGACTGCATACCTACGTCAGCGCCTGTTTGGATGGCGGCATCGAGCTGATGAGTCTTAGCCTCACGGATGATGTTGCGAATGGCTGATGTTGCTACCATCACCTCTGCAGCAGCAATTCTGCCACCCCCTACTAGCGGTATGAGTCGCTGGCTTACAATACCTTGAATCACACTAGCTAGCTGGATCCGAATCTGTTGCTGTTGGTGCGGTGGAAACACGTCGATCATACGATCAACTGACTGAGCAGCACTATTAGTATGTAATGTGGCTAGTACCAAGTGACCTGTCTCGGCAACTGTAATAGCCGTAGCTATGGTTTCGAGATCGCGCATCTCACCGATCAATACTACATCTGGATCCTCACGCAAGGCGGAGCGAAGCGCAGTGCCAAAACTGTCAGTATCAAAGTGTAGCTCACGCTGTACCACGATAGATTTCTTGTGCATATGCTGGTATTCGATCGGATCTTCGATGGTAATGATGTGAACACTGCGATTTTCGTTGATCATGTCGATCATGGCAGCCTGAGTGGTTGATTTACCTGATCCGGTTGGTCCAGTCATGAGAACTAAGCCATGCGGAAGCTTGGTAAAATCTGCCAACACCTTGGGCATACCCAGTTGAGCCAAGGTGCGGATTTTGGTAGGTATCAGTCGCAGTGCGGCAGCTAGTACGCCCTTTTCATGAAACGCATTGACCCTAAATCGCCCCAGGTCACCAAAGGCAAATGAAAAATCTATTTCTTTGTCGGTATCAAGGCGAGCTCGCTGGTCTTCGTCTATCATGCTATAGACCAAGTCGGTGACATTCTGAGCTGTGAGATTTGGCATGTCCGTGATCTTACGTAGATAGCCATCAATGCGCAATATAGGAGGTAATCCAACCTGTAGATGGAGGTCAGAAGCGTCGCGTCGTAAGACTTCTTCGAGCAAAGTTTCTATTCGTACTGATGTCGCCATAATCCTCCTTATTAATAATCACTAGCTACGCGAGCTACTTCTTCGAGCGTAGTCATACCACTCAGTGCTTTGAGCAAACCATCTTGTTGCATAGTGAGCATACCATCGGCACAGGCCTGCTTTTGGATGGCTGTGCTGGTAGCGCGATCTAGCAACAGCTTCTCAATGGCAGGGTTGATCTCAAACACTTCAAATATTCCAATTCGTCCTTGGTAGCCATCTTGGCATTCATCGCAGCCCTCCCCCTTGTACAAAGTATAAGCGTTTTGGCTAAGGACTGGCAAATGTTCATAGCCAAGCTCCTTGGCTTTTGAGGCGACTTCGGTTTCTGACTTGGGCAACACACTACCCAATACTTTGTTGATGAGCTGTACCGCCGCCGCACTGGCTTGATATGGTTTACGGCATTTGTTACACACTGTACGAACCAAGCGTTGGCCAATTACTGTATTGACAGTCGACGCTATCAGATATGGTTCGATCTTCATGTCTAGTAAACGTGGTAGCACCCCAGCCGCCGAATTGGTATGCAAAGTCGATAACACCAGATGCCCCGTCAGTGACGACTGCACAGCTAGATCAGCAGTCTCATGATCGCGAATCTCACCGACCATAATTACATTGGGGTCTTGGCGCAAGATCGAGCGCAGACCAGTAGCAAACGTCAGGCCCACGCCAGCGTTGACCTGCATCTGGTTTACTCCTGGCACCGAGTACTCAACCGGATCTTCGAGTGTCACGATATTGATCTTTGGAGATATGATCTCCTGAATAATGGCATAGAGGGTGGTTGATTTACCAGATCCAGTTGGCCCCGTAGACAAAACCATACCATGCGGTTTGTTGATACCACGAAGCACCAGGCTAGCCGCCCGACCGCGAAAACCTAGCCCAGCAAGTTTGATAAGTGAATCTGTCTTATCCAACAATCTTATCACTACCTGTTCACCATAGCTTATGGGCGCAATATTGATACGCAAATCAATCTCCTTACCATTGAACACAAATTTTGCTTGCCCATCTTGTGGTATGCGATGCTCGTCAATCTTGAGGTTGGATAAAATCTTTATGCGAGTTACTAAAGCAGCCTCTGTGCTCTTGGGTAAACTCATAACCTCACGTAATATTCCATCGATGCGATAGCGGATCTTGACTTCCTTCTCACGTGGCTCAATATGAACATCTGAAGCGTGAGATTGAGCGGCATACTCCAAGATTGTGTTGAGCGCTCTAGTGATGGGGGCATCTTGCACAATTGTTTCAACCTGTTTCGCATCCTTTTTCTCCAAGGCTTGGGTCTTGGCTTGTGCAGCAGGTTCACCCTCATTGAGTGCTTCAGAAACCTCAACATTGATATCACCACTAATACGATTAATCCACCCTTGAATTTGTTCTGGATCGGCTAGGTATGGCTCTATCTGGTAGCCTGTCTTACGTGACAAGAAGTCAATCGCCTGAAGGTTCTCAGGATCTACCATAGCCACCTCCAAACGCCCCTCTTTCATGGCAAAGGCTATAGCCTTGTTGCTCTCAGCTACATCACGCGGGATAATGCTCAACACATCGTCACCAATAGACTTATTACTTAGATCCATAAACCGAAGCCCACTGGCCTCGGCCAGCATCTTAGTGGCTTCTACCGAGCTTATTATCTTACGATCCACTACCAATTGGATTAGTGACTTGTTGAGCTTGGCGGCCTCTATCTTAAGCTCACCCAACTGATCTTGGGTTATATGATTGGAGCTGACCAGTAAGCGCTCAATTTTCTGCTCAGAAGCTTGTGACAACATAGTATTAGCCTACTGTATGATTGGTTTATTGCCAGCGTCTTTGGGTGTAATATCGGCCGAGAAGTCGACTGTTTTGGTCTTGAGAGTATCGAGATCTTGCTGGTTGAAAGTTGGGCTTACCGGATGTGGCACTATCACTGTGATACCAGAATCCTTGGGTGGTGGTACTATATAGCGATAAATAAGCCCCAATGTAATAATGAAGATTATCACTGCTACAATTAGCAATGTTATGTCACGTTTTTTCATTGGAGTGGCCTCGTAGTAGGGCTTATATCAGCTGGTGGCTGCCAGTAGGTATTCATTGTTAGGTTGGCTTGGATGGGTTGCCCCTCATTGCTGGTAAGCGCCATGCTTGAAAAGTTGATTACACGCGAACTTTGTTCTGTTTTCTTCAAGAAATCAATCAAACCTTGATATGAGCCCTCAACCTCCACGCTAAAACCTAACGTCTGTGCATTGCCGCTACTTTTGGTTTCGGTCGAACCTTGAGTACTCTGACTAGCATTTATTATCTTGACACCACTTTGTTGACCCATCTTTTCAAGCATAGCTATCAGGCCCTTGAAATCTGTTGTAATGGGCAAAGCATTGAGTATGAGTTGTGCATCACTCACCCCATTTGGGCCTGGAGCAACTATAGCCTCGTAGTTTGGTTTAAGTGCTTCAAGATCTTTCTGTTTCTTCTCTAGTAATACTATCTGTTCGTCCTGAGCCTTAAGCTTGTTAGCCTCATGCGAATACCTAGTAGCCAAGTAATAGGTTAAGAATCCGCCCGCTAGCACAATCAATACCATCACTACTACAAGTATGATTATATAGTTGCGAGTCTTGAGCTCTTCCTTTTCCGAAGACTCAGTATGCAAAACCACCTTCTCAGGCTTCGATTTAGTTTTGGATGTTTTATCTGCCATGGTCTAACTACTTGGGGCCTTATTAAATACTGATGGATCAGCCTGGAATGTCATGGTGAACTTAACCTCACCGGTTGTGACGTCTTTGCTCACAGTAGTGATATTGACCGTGGTGAAGAATGGCTTACGATCAAAACCTGGTTGGGGTTTGAAGTCAACGTTGTAGTCTTCCAAAGCCTTAGAAAACGTACTTACTTGTGCTATTGATTGTGCAGTACCTGTAACAGTAACAAGATTATCCGAAGAGATCTGAAAATTGGTAATCTTTACGCCATTGGGAATGGTATTACCTACATTGGTAAATATTTCTGAGACATAAAGCCGACTTGCTTGGAGAGTACCAAAGCTTGTTAGGTGCTCCTGCAATGTTGAGGCATTTTGCTCAAGATCGCGCTGCTTTTCGATATCACTGGTGAGACTTACTATTCTCCCGGCATTTATGCGCTGTTGAGAATAAGTGTACCCAAGTAACAGCAGTAATGTTACTAATATAGTACCAGCCACCACTGCCATAATGGTTGTAATGGTTGTAAACAAACGCTTACGAGCCCTCAGCTCTAGAGTATGCATCCTGGCTTCTGGCAACAGATTGACACGGACGCTCATACGAAGTTCCTCAATGCCAAACCTAACGCGGTAGCGTAGTTGAGTGCTAATCCAGACAGCTGTTGCTGGATCTCAGCAGGATAGCTGACATTCTGCCATGGATTACCAATCTCAACCGTAACACCTATGTTATTGGCCAAATACATTGGTAGCTCCGGCAGTGCAGATGTGCCACCAGTGATAATTACCTTCTCAACATTGCGATCCTTGTTCTTCTCTTGATAGAAGCTAATTGACTTCTTGGTCTCTTCTATTAGGTTATCAACAAGAGGCTTCATACTACTTATTACTTGATTGTCGAGTTTGCCTTCCATCATGCCAAACTTCTTCATAAATTGGTCAGCTTGTGTATCATCCAGGCCAAGGTTCTGGCTGATCATTCGACGAAATGAACGTGAACCAACTGAGACAGAGCGCACCAAGCGAGGCACACCCTTGTCGATTACTGAGAGGTCAGTATTGTTGACGCCCATATCCAAGATCACTACACAACTATCAGGACTCTTGCTACTTACCAACGAACGCGCTTGAGCCAAGGGATTGATCTCGAGAGCTAAGAGTTCAAAGCCTGCCTTTTGAATGATGTTGAGGTATTTGGTAGCAGTACTAATAGGCGCAGCTACGAGTAACACCTCTTGCTCATCGTTCTCGGCGTCCTCACCTACTACTATCCAATCAAGCTTGACCTGATCGATTGCCATAGGGATGTACTTGTCAGCTTGAAAGCGTATGCTCTGGGCCAGCTCTTCGTCTTTGAGTTTGGGTACCTTGATAACTGAAGTATAGGTAGAACTAGCCGGTAGACCAGCTACAACATTCTTACTAGTAACCCGAGCATCCTCGGCTAGTTGTTTTATAAGATCAGACAGTCGATTTTGGTCTATCTCTGAATCTGAGCTCAGCATATTCGCCGGAGTCTCAATATCACCATAGGTAATAAGGCTCGGACTACCATGTAGCTCGCGCACCTGGGCTAGCTTGATGGCATTACTACCAAGATCAAGACCAAAATAGTTGTCTTCTTGATCGAAAAGACGCATAGGTATATTTTAACATAAGCGTTTTACGCTGCGTAGTTATTTTACGCGTGGATTGTCTTCTTCGGTAATTTTGAGGTCGTTGTTACCTAGTGATGCCTTATCTAGCCCTGGCGGTGGAAACGCTATGGATTGGCCAGTAAGTACTATCTTCTCGGCCGGATTGGTATTTGGGCTGGTTTCTACATAATAATTACGGCCGAATTGGTAACCGCCATTGGCAAATAAGTAGCCGTGGACGACCAATTGCGACCCACATGTGGGTGCTGATGCTGTGGTGGAATAATCGCTTCCGCAGGTCTTGATTTTGCCAGTACTAATGATGGCAGCATCAAGCTGATCGTATGAGGATTGGATTATCACGTCGCCCTCCACATAGATTGCTAGGTTTGGTATGTCCTCGGGTTTGGCATAGCTTGCGGCATAATTGTAAATCACTGTTCGATCAACTGTTAAGTTACCCTTCACCCAGATGGTGGCTCTCCCCTGACTCGGTTGTCCAGCCAACAAGCTTGATAGACTTGCCCCACCATTGACCTGATAGATCGTACCATTGGCACATGAGCTGAGATTGGCCCCTACCTTGGTTGATCCAGTTAGTTTCTGTGTGCCATAGCGCGGATTGCACCCTGGAGAGGAACCCGCTCCATTCTGATTCCACGCATTATTGATTGCAGTGTCTATATCACCAAATCTCTGATCCTCGGCGTAACGTCCATTCCGACACTGTTCACGCTGAACTTTAGGATTTGTGCCCAATGCATATAGATTGACACTACAAAACTGCTGGTCAGCTGCTGTTGCCATGATCACATTGGTCGCCTCTTTCTCACTCGAAGTTGCCTCTCGTGACCCAGGCTGGTTGTATTTCTGCCCAGATACAAAGTCGGCAGCACTGACATCGCCATACTTGGTTTGTAGCCAAGGGTAAAAAACTGGTGTGCCAATCTCAATTTGAGAGTCACACCCTGGGTTAAATGGAGAACCATAGGGATTGGCTGCTGGGGATTTAGGTGGGAATATCATGGATCGAGGGAATTTAGCAATACTTCCAGGTGGTGCAGTATCCTTGACCTTCAATCTCAATGTCCTAGTGAAGGTACTGCCACTAGCAACATTGCCAGGATAAAATATCTGTAAGTGTATCTTGTTACCCAAGAAACCCTCCAGCCCCACCTCTGGTGGATCATCGTATGCGCCAGCAGGTGCTGTTAAAATCTCAAATTGGCTTGGTATAAAAACTTTCATCCTGACACCAGCGCCATGAGACCAGTTGGTAATACCACCTGGATTTTGCATATTAAATGTTGCTGTAAACTCTTCACCTGGCTTAGGCTTGGCCACAGAAAATGTTGTGTCCCGACATTGCGATGCATACTTCTCAAGATGTACGTCAGCATAGACCTGTTGATTGTTTGCAACAGCAAAAGCATATCGATCAAAGCCACTATCTGGCACTATTGGACCATTCTGTGCCCTCTGAACATAGTTGATATACCAGCCGTCAGTGTCAATATTGTTATCCCTATAAACAGTGTATGTTGCTGGGCTTAAAGACACATTTGGAGACTGCACGTGCCCACCAGTACACGAGTTTGCTATTTTCCCAAAGTAAGCCATACACATATTGAATCTATCATTTCCTGGCCAGAGCCCGCCTGGCCAAATATATCCAGCATTAAAGATACGCGATCCGTTATTGGGGCCATACATGGTTATCTGCATATTGCCGCTTTGAGGAGGCGGAGGAGCATTTACAGTAACAGACACGCAGTAGGTCACTTCAATAGTGTGGTCCCAAAAGCCATGATAACCCCACCCACGCCAATTAAAACAAATGTTATGTACACCAGGCCCAAGCCCCGATGTATCTACAGTAACATTTCTGGCAACAGTATAGATATTGCCACGCCGAGACCCTAACCCATAAAGCGTAGGCTCACCCATATCCAAGTTAGTAGAAAGCCCAGATAATCTAGAGTTTACATTATAGAAATTAATATGTGGCCATAATGCCCACTCATAGCTTAATGTGCTACAGGCATGCACCTTACCGTAAAAAGTAATAGTACGGCTTGGCGTGCCTTGTGTGATTGTGATATTTCCACCAGGAGAATATAGGTCGTAGTATGTATGCTGTGTATCACAGTAGCTATAAGGTGAGTTCATATATGTTCCAGTTTGTGTGAACTCATTGGCACTTGCCTTTGGTGCAATGAGTAATAAAATACTCACAACTCCAAATACGATAGCTGAAAGCCGCAAGAGATAACTAACAATCTTACTCATCGACCTCCCGTACTTGGTATTGGCTGCGAACGTTGGGCACCGTTTTCCAAATCTTCCGGTTCTGGAGTAACTTCCTCGCCTTGTTGACGAATAACTTGATCTTTTGGAGGCGTATAAACAGGTACTAAACTACTACGTCCAGCGCGCGCAAGTAGGAACAAAGCAGCGAAAAGAGCAATTAGAATTAGAATTGCTGCAGCCAAAGATATTTTTAGTGCTTTGTGATTACTCTTGTGCTGCTTTTCTTTTGCAGATCTGCCAAGAACCTTCGGCTTGTCTTCTTTAAAACCTAAGTCTCCGCCATCTACAATTTGAGTCGTCTGTACATTTTTTACCATAATTCTTATGATCTATTATAACGAATTGTAGAGATCAAACAACATCTCTAATTTGGCGACACTCATGACTTTGCTTAAACGAAGACGGGACAGGTCGCAATGACCTGTCCCGTCCGGCTAGCAATTGGTAGATCGCTAACCGGTGAATTGTGGAGTTGCCTGCACAGCATGTGCGGGCTCACTCACCCCCGTCTCGGTAGAACTTGTGACACTGACCGCCTGAGGCATCTGGCAATACGGCCCATCTGGGCCGGGCTGTACTTCGCCTCCTTCTGGGCACATCAGTGGCAATGGTGGCTGCCCTGCTTCGAGCTTCGTGGTTGGTGGCACATAGCACGGTGGCTCAGGCAAGCTGGTGCCGGGTGTGCCAGGCAGAGTTGGTGGTGTGGCGAGGCATGGGTACGAGCAGGCAATGCCGCGGATGCCAATTCCACCGCCATAGGCATCGAACTCGTAGCTGCGATTGGCCAACCCGTCGGGGTTTGTCCAATCCACACCTTCGACACCATTCGGCCCAATCCAACCTCCCTTGACCTTCATGAGCCAGTAGCCAGGCTGGGCTGTGACTACCACATGCACGTCGTACGGCGGCGGCTGTGTGTCGTAGAACTCCACCGTCACAGCGAAGATGTCACCGAACTGATCACCTTCGTAGACATGTGATGTTACGAAGCAGCCTTCCGGTACGTCAGGATCAGTGTCGGCAGACGACGAATCCTGAGCACCAACTACTGCCATACATGTCACTGATGCCAGTATGACCACACCAATTACCACAAGCGCTCTCCTCATAGCGCCCCCTTCCAAGGTTGAGATACATAGAAGAACTAGGAGACCAATATTCTACAATATTAACCAAGGGATGTAAATAGTTCGTATCTGTTAGTTTGCTACTATTTCTGATATAATTGTCACTTATGAGTTCACTATCTATAGGCATTGTGGGGCTGCCAAATGTCGGCAAATCAACCCTATTCAATGCCCTCACCAAAAACCAAGTACTAGCCGCCAACTACCCATTTGCTACCATTGAGCCCAATGTGGGGATTGTTAATGTGCCAGATGAGCGGCTTACCAAGCTTGGTGAGATATCCAAGTCTGCCCAAGTAGTACCTGCTGCTTGTACATTTGTAGACATCGCTGGAATTGTGCGTGGCGCTTCGCAAGGTGAAGGACTTGGCAATAAGTTCTTGAGTCACATCCGAGAATGTAACGCTATAGTTCAGGTAGTACGCGCCTTTCACAACGACGATATCGTACATGTAGAAGGACGCGTAGACCCGGCAAGTGATATCGAGACCATTCGTACAGAGCTTTGTTTGGCAGACATAGCTACACTAACCAAACGACTTGAGGCACTCCAAAAAGAGCTCAAGGCGAACCCAAAAGTTGGGAGTATTGTTGCTGATTTACAAGAAATCGTTGGATTGCTCAATCAAGGTAAGTTGATTTCAGAGACTTATGATGAGCTTCCTGAGAGCATTGCTGACCTACAGCTACTTACCGCCAAACGGTTTATATATGTATTTAATATTGATGAAAGCGAGCTGAGCGATGATGCTAAGAAATCAGAGCTCACTGAGCTTGTAACACCGTCCCCTGCTTTGTTTTTGTCAGCGGAGACGGAATCCCAACTGCAAGACCTTGATGAGAAGGATGCACGTGAGCTGCTGCAAAGTCTTGGCCAAAATGAGCCAGGCCTCGACACACTAATAAGGTTGAGCTACGAGACATTAGGCTATATGAGCTTTTTCACAAGTGGCGAAAAAGAATCTCGTGCTTGGACTGTACAACAAGGCGCAACAGCTCCACATGCAGCTGGGGTGATCCACGGTGACTTTGAAAAAGGATTTATCAAAGCCGAGGTAGTAAGCTACGACGATTTTGTAGCTGGCAACGGCTGGACTGGTGCTCAAAGTTCAGGCAAAGTACGACTTGAGGGCAAAGACTATGTCATGCAAGACGGCGATATCTGTGTATTTCGCCACAATAGCTAACTACTTGGCTCGCTCTAGATAGGCACCAGTGCGAGTATCGATCTTAAGCCGATCACCAACTTTTATAAACTGAGGAGTTTGGGCTGTGATACCAGTTTCCAATTTAACTTCCTTAGTAGTGGCGCTGGCACTATTACCTTTGTCTGCACCGGGCGCACTTACCACCTTGAGAACAACATTCTTTGGCCATTCAAAACCGATGATTTGCCCATCATAGACAAGCGCATCGATAGTACCACCCTCAACAATGTATTTTGGTATTTCTTCGTCGACAGATAGTGCAATATCAAACTGTTCATACGTCTGGTTGTCCATGAAGTGCAGCTGATTGTGGTCTGCATACAAATATTGTACTGTTTGACGGCTGAGATCAGCTGGTTTAATTTGTTCGTCGTTTTTGAATGTTCGATCAAGCACGCTACCCGTTACTAAATTCTTGAGTTTGGTATTCACAATACTACCACCACGGCCCAACTGTTTTTGAGCGTAGTCAACTACTCGATAGGGTTGGCCATTGATTTCTATCAATGTGTCTTTACGTAGGTCGGTCGGCCCAAACATCTATCTAACAACGAAAGGTAATAGTGCCATATGGCGAGCACGCTTGATAGCTGTAGCTAGTTGGCGTTGATGTTTCATACTAGCACCAGTTCGCTTACGTGACTCAATCTTGCCCATGCTATTTACAAAGCGTTGCAGAGTCTTAACGTCTTTGTAGTCTACATATTCAATCTTCTCGCTATAAAATTTGGCTGTCTTGGGTTTGAAATTTTCTGTCATAATAGTTCCTTATATTACCTAAAATGGGATGTCGTCGAGATTGATATCACCTTCACCCATATCCTCAATCGCCACTTCTTCTTTCTTGGCAGCAGGCTTTGGCTCGGCTGGAGCTGATTGCTGATCACCGGCTGAGTAACTACCACCATCACCATCACTCATCTTATCGACAAAGTTAATGTCGTTGGCAATAATTTCAGTTTTTTGTCGCTTGGCACCGTCGTTGCCCTCCCAAGTACGGGTTTGTAAGCGGCCAACTACCAATACCTTGCGGCCCTTCTTGAGGTAATTGCTAGCTAACTCACCTAGTTTTCCCCAGGCCACAATCTCGTGATACTGCACGTCGTCTCGTTTTTCACCAGCGGCATCCTGCCAACTACGATTGGTAGCAACTGCAAAACTAGCTACTGACTGGCCAGAAGGTGTACTACGTAACTCTGGATCACGAGTAAGATTACCCATAACAATTGCTTGGTTGAAGTCTTTGGCCATTATTTATCCCCTTTCTCAACAGGCTGCTTGTCTTTGGATGATGCCTGATTGATATACATGATGTCTTCTAGCGAAACTATCAAGTAACGCATAATCTCTTCGGTAATGCGAAACTTCTGGTTAATCTTATTGACCGACTCAGCTTCCATGTCTACTCCATAAAAAACATAAAGTCCCCATTGCTGATTCTTCACTTTGTAGGCTAGCTTACGCTTGCCCCAACTATCTTTTTTGACAATCTTACCACCAGCGGTAGTAATAATTGATTCTACTTTTTTTGTTGCCGCCTCGATGTTGATCTCGAGGTCTGGATGCAATAGCACCGCCACTTCGTATGAACGCATATTGGTTCCTTTCTTTGGGCTCCCTAGCAAGTGCCAGGGTAGGCTCCGATGTCTCCACCGGTGCAAAAAGGTTAGATTAGTAATTAACTGTGGCAATTGTACCTTATAATCGTGTTCTGGTCAAGGTATACTACAGATATGATACGTCTATTCAGCTCAGTGGTTGGTAACCCAATAATATGCATTGACAATGGGTTTACTGACTACAAATTAACTGCTTTTGTGGTAGATACGGACCGGTTGGCAATTGAACTGGCTGTGGTACAGCAACAATTTAACCCCAGGAGATACTACATTATGCCTCGTTCAATACGTGAGGTTGGTAGCCAAAGCATTATTATTAACAGCGATGAAGACATTAGTGAGGCTGAAGATCTAGTCCGATACCAAGCAATTATTGATGCTAAGCCTTATCTAATCGGTTACAGAGTGACGAGCAGTAGTAACCAGAAACTTGGGTTTGTTAAAGACTTTGGGTTTGACAGTATCCACCTCACAATAAGCAAACTAGTTGTTAGAAGCCACTGGACTCGAAGAATCCTGACAAAAGATCTACTTATCAATAGATCACAAGTGATAAAGATTGAAAACAAGACGGTTATAGTAAAAGAAACCAAGACAAAAGCAAGAAAAACTTCAGCAAAGCTGTTGCCTGCCTCCAGCTAACCAAGCTATAATTAGACAAAACAAAGGAGGGTGAAAGTGGTTGTGATTTTTATGTGGCTCGTGGTAGCGGCTATTGTGTATCGTTTTGTGCTGAGTCGAAGCTAGTCTGAACAATAGTAGCTTTAACCAAGTCGTAAGAGAAACCTTGCTGCAGCAGATAATGCTGCAGCTTTTGTTTATCTTGATACTTTGGTAAACGTTGCTTCTTGGCTACTACTTGTTTCAACATATCCTGCTCACTACCATCCATCTCAGCCAGTGCCTTGTCTACTACTGAAGATGCAATGCCTTTTTGATACAGCTCCATCCGCAACTGTCTGATCGATCGTGGTTTGATAGCAATACGGTCTCTGACCCACGCCTCTGCAAAAGCCTCATCATTGATATATCCAAGCGACTCAAGCCAAGCAATCGTCTCGTCTATCAACTCATCAGTAGCGAGCTTGCGCCTCAAATACTGTTCAACCTCGCGTCTTGACCGCATTCTAATAGCCAAGAAACCAAGTACCTTGTCACGAAGCTTTGAAGTTTCCGAGTAATCCTTTAACTCGATTAATTCAGAAGTTTCAAGAGTTTGTTTGATTCTATAACCGCTAGTCTGCAAGCTAAGCTCCGACAAAGAGCAGTAGTATTTGGTGTCTACATAGATGTTGTAGTAACCCTTGCGTCGTACTTGAGGTTGTATATCGGTGATTGTTGGCACGAGTATACCGGCGCTGTCTTACGCTTTAGCCTTTTCTCTCACAGCCTTTTCAATCTCCTTCATAACTTTTGGGTTGTCATTGAGAAACTGCTTGGCAGCTTCGCGACCTTGACCAATTTTCTCATCCTTATAAGAATACCAAGCTCCAGCTTTTTGAACTATTGCTTGATTGGATGCAAGATCGAGCAAATCACCTGCTTTGGAAATACCTTCGTTATACATAATGTCGAACTCAGCTATCTTAAATGGTGCAGCTATCTTGTTTTTCACAACTTTGACTTTGACGTGATTACCAATCACATTATCACCGTCTTTGATTTGTTCAGTGCGACGGATATCTAGACGTACCGAAGAATAGTATTTGAGTGCGTTACCACCCGCCGTAACTTCGGGGTTACCAAACATTACACCTATCTTCATGCGCAGCTGATTAATAAACACTACTGTTGTCTTAGACTTAGCGATTACGCCTGTAAGCTTACGTAGTGCTTGGCTCATAAGTCGGGCTTGCAAGCCGACGTGCGCATCTCCCATTTCGCCCTCAATCTCAGCACGCGGTACCAGTGCTGCAACCGAATCGATTACAACAATATCCACGGCGCTGCTGCGCACCAAAGTCTCACAAATCTCCAGGGCTTGCTCACCTGTGTCTGGCTGGGATATTAGTAGATCATCTAGATTGACACCAATTCTAGCGGCATACTCTGGATCCAAGGCATGCTCGGCATCGATAAAAGCAGCCAGCCCGCCACTTTGCTGAACCTCAGCTACAACATGCAATGCTAGAGTAGTTTTACCGCTACTTTCAGGCCCGTAAACCTCTACAATACGGCCTTGCGGAAAGCCGCCACCAAGTGCCATATCGAGCGAGATACTGCCTGTAGGATAAGTATTCACAGCTACCTGCATCCCCTCTCCTAGACGCATAATTGAGCCTTTGCCAAACTGACGTTCAATTTGCTCTACGGCAATATCAACAGCTTGCAAACGTGATTTTTTGTCAGAGTCAGATGCATTTGTAGTCACAGTTTTCTCCTTAGGTTTAGTTGCAGTGGCAGTCGTCATGATGTGTTCTCCTGTTTGGTTAGTGTTCGTATCAACTATACCGAACAAAATACACACATGTCAACAAGTCTATTTAAGTTTATCAAACTATCTGATGTATTTGAAAGAATAAGTGCGTTTCGCCGACTCGCCCCTACAACATTGTAACAGCAAGGCAGCGAAGGTTTGACTAGCCAACAACAACCGGCCGTCCTGCTAGCACATAGGGCGTGATGCTCCGGTAGGCAGCATGGAAGTCGGCTGGGTGGAGGCCAAGCCGGCAGAGCTCTGTGTACAGCTCTGTCTCAGCTCCGTTCTCGTCATACAGCTTGTAGATCAGATCGCACCCATGAGCTACCAGGTACTCGAGTACTGCTCGATTCAGTAGCTCACCTATCCCGATCTGCTGAACGTGCGCCAGAGCGCCCACCGCGTTTGATTGCACTACGTCGAGGTTTGTGCGCACTACTGGTGCCGCACGGCACATGATGTAGTCGTCGACCGACCGTGGCAACTCCACCAGGCACTTTCCGACTCCGAAACGAGTTGGCATTCTGACGTAGGCACGATGTTTGCCGGGATCATGCTGCAGACCGACCGCGTGGTTGGTCACGCCAGACACCAATGATCGATCTAGCTGCCGCTCAATCCAGCCAATGAGCGCTCCAACTCGCAGGAAGCGTGCCTCACCCAGCACCATGGGATGGTTGAGATACTCGGCTGTTCCCAGCTGAGTAGCTGACAACTTCCCCAGCCGGTCAAGCAAGTCCTCCACCTGATCCAGATATGGGAAATACCAGCGCAAAAACGTACTGTTGACAGTAAACATACTACCTACCCTCAGTTGTCGACGTGCTATTGAAAAACCTAGCAGCTATTGTAACCTCAATCAACCAGTGTGCCAATCATAACTAGATACTATAGCCCAAACTCCGTATCTTTGTTAAACACCATATCAAGCTTAGCCTCACCATCTTTGCCAACTTGTCCTAGCTCTTTGCGCGCTACTTTGGAGTTACTAATAGTGGCACTAGTAGCACCACCGTTACCGGTAGTGAGCTTGATCACTTGCTTGGCGCTAAAAAACTTACCACTACCTGGCAACATAGTGCCACGAAAAGTGTCTTGACCATCAGCGCTGATTGATACCCAAGTAGCTTGCTTACTGACCGTTACAAGCAGTTGCACCCCATCCAGAGTAGTATTGCTAAGTTGATCGGCCGGATTGGGTGCTGCCGCAGCCGTAAACTTAGCAGTGTAATTCTTGACTACCTCAGAGGTCTTACCGAGTTTGTTACGAGCTCGAACGGTAACAGTATTTACTCCATCCACCAATGAGATTTGCTCCGAAAAGCTACCATCTACCCCTATCAACACCGGTGATCCGTTGATGAAGAGCTCACTACCAGCCTCAGTTTGGCCAGACAATATAAGTGTGGGGGTAGTTACAGTATCATTATTTGGACTGGTAATAATAATCTTGGGAGGTACTGCCAATTGTAAAAATTGCCAACCAATATATCCAAAGATTCCTACTACCACCAATAAACCAACCAAGACTACTAATAGCCTTGGTGTGAGTACAAAGCGATGCCCCTCAAGCGGTTTAAGCGAACGCCAACTGGCTTGTTTCTTGGCCGGCGAGTTGCTGGCGTATGCAGCACGCTCACGACTATACATACGCATAATCTCTTGAGTATCAAAACCAAGAAAATCGGCATAGTTTTTGACGTAACCCTTGATATAAACTGTGTCTGGCAACTGATCGTAACGACCAGCTTCTATCTTCTGTAGATATGTAGATCGTATTCCGGTTTTCTTCTCAACTTCCTTGAGCTCAATACCTAGCTCTTTGCGTTGGCTTTTGAATAACTCACTAAGAGGTATATGAAGTTGTTTGGCGCGACCCTGATCCCCCATTATTCTTGTTCCGGAGCACCGCCACCCACATCCTCCATACTACTTATCAGTACTTCACGTGGTCGTGCTCCATCGGCTGGACCCACCACGCCCTGTTCCTCTAGCATATCTATTAATCTAGCGGCACGTGCATAGCCTACCCTCAGGCGGCGTTGTAGTACACTTGCCGAGGCCTTACCATTTTGCAATACCACCTCAATAGCTTGATTGAGCATAGGGTCGTCACTCGCATCGATTGAGCCACCTCCGCCGCCACCAAGCTTCACGGCCTGGGCTGTAACCTCTTCGTTGTACTCAGCAGTCCGTTGCTCGATCAAGAATTTATTGATGTTTTCAATTTCTTTGTTAGAAGTAAATACACCTTGAATACGCTTAGGCTTAGTAAAGTCGGGATCTAAGAACAACATATCACCGTTGCCAACTAGTTTCTCAGCACCCATCTGATCTAGAATAGTACGTGAATCTATTTGGCTAGCGGTACGCAAAGCAATACGACTTGGGATGTTGGCCTTGATGATACCAGTTATAACATTTACATCTGGTCGCTGAGTAGCCAGTACCAAGTGCATTCCGGCGGCACGACCCATCTGGGCCAACCGCACAACCAAGCCTTCAACCTCTTTGGCTGCCACCATCATAAGGTCAGCCAATTCATCTATCAGTACCACAATCGAAGGCATAGCATCTTCACGATGGCTAACCGTATAGTCGGCGATGTTTTTGTTGTTGGTCTCGGCAAACAATCGATAGCGGCGTTCCATCTCAGCAACAGCCCATTTGAGCGCAGAAACTGTTCGATCTGGCTCTACAATTACTGGCGCGAGTAAATGAGGTATTCCATTGTAAGGCGTTAGCTCAACCCGTTTAGGATCTACCAAGATGAGCTTGAGCTCACTGGGGCTGTTGCGATAGAGCAAGCTGGCAATCAGTGCATTGATCATAACGCTCTTACCGGATCCAGTAGCACCGGCGACTAAGAGATGAGGCATCTTGGCTAGATCCCCTACTACTATTTCACCCGTAACATCGCGGCCCAGTACAAAGCTTAACTTGCCCTTATAGACATCCATGTCCTTACTACCCAAGATATCCTTGAGACGCACCATGGCGGCTTTCTTGTTGGGCACTTCTACACCAACCAGACTCTTGCCAGGGATGGGAGCCTCGATACGAATTGGGTGGGCTGCCAGTGCCAACGCTAGATCGCGATCAAGCGTAGTGATTTTGTTGAGCTTAACCCCATCAGGTGGCTTAAGGCTATACTGGGCTACTGTGGGGCCAATATTGACATCAGCCATGGATACTTCTATACCAAAGTGGGCCAAGGTATTGTGAATGATCTTAGCGTTTTCTTTGACATCACCAGCATCAGCCTTGCTACCATCACTTTCTAGCAAATCCAAGCTTGGGTATTTCCAGTTCTTGTCGGCCATGAGTGTGAGAGCCTCTTCTTTCTCCTTGGCTTTGGGCTCATCGGCGCCTATTGTGCCCTTAATCGGTAGTTTGGTGTTGATCTGTAGTTTGGGCTCTTTCTCTTCATTGACTTCGTCGTCGCCCTTCTTGCGCCCGATACCAAAGATACTCAAGAACTTCTTGATGATATCTACTAATCTAGCTTGTGCAGCGATAACTAAACAGATAGCAGTAAATGCGGCAAAGATAAATATTACGAGGTAGCGATTAAGAATTGGCGAGATTGTGGTATATAAGCCATATCCAACCAGCCCACCTTGATTTGATAGAACCTGAATATCAGAACTAGTGGATTGGAATACAAAAGCAAAAATCCCGGCTGAGAATATAAGTACACCGAGTTCGCCAGCAATATTGGCAATTGTTAGTTTGTACTTACTAGGCTGAAACAACACCCAAGCATTTGCTATCAGTATTACTGGCAGTAAGTAAGCTGCGAGGCCAATAACAGATTTGAGAGCACCTAAAAGCCAGTTGCCTGCACTACCGGCCAAGCCAGTGGCTGCCACGATCAAGAAAACAGCAATTGTAATCTGTAGTATCCCGCTTATCTCGCGCCAGATCTTACCCTTCAGCTCCTGCTTGGCCTCGAGCTCTTCTTGCAGCTGCTTTTTTGATTTCTTAGGTTTATTGGTCTTTTTGTGACCCTTACTCTTTTTACGCGCCATTTCCCTCCTTAAGGATGTCAGATGTAGCTATTATAGCTGTTGCGGTGCCGGCTTGCCAGATGATTTACGCATCTATTATAGCATAGTTACACCACATTTTCCAGTCTTGTCAAACTTTGAATTACTATATACCATATAGATATGAACAATATTTTGACTCTTGTAGGCCTGCTAAAATCACAGCACCGTCGATTAGCTATTACTATGGCAATCAGCGTGTTCAGAAGCATAATATTTGTATCTATACCACTAATTTTTCGAAATATTATCAATCAAATTACAGCTGCTATCAACCAACCTAGTCAAGACTCAGTAAAAGCTATTACATATAACTTAATACTTCTTGCAGCAGCATTTGCAGCTGAGACGGTGTTGATGTTTGTTAATGAAAAGATATCCGATACCGTACGAATGCGATCAATCACCGAGTTACGCAACAAGGTATTCCCAAAAATTATGGATCTTTCAGTTGACTATATCGAGCGCAATAAACCTGGTGAGTTAGTACAAAGAGTCAATCAAGGCATCTTTGATTTTATGGAATGGCTCTGGTCGTTCAACGAATGGCTTGGCACCATGATTACCACAACCCTTTTTATTTTGATAATACTCTTAGTCAAAAGCCCTATTGTTGGAATCATATTCTTGATAGTATGCCCAGCTATGATTGCAATAAACATCCAAAAAGTCCGTCGCTCTAAGCGATACAACGAAGCAGCTAACAAACAGTTTGAGCGCTACTCTGGATTGCTTTCTGAGACAGTATCACATATGGCTACAGTCAAGAGCATGAGCGCAGAGGAAAGTGTGGAAAGAAATTTTGTAAACACTACAGAGTCCATCAGCACTCATCGTATGAAACAATTCAAGATCCAACGGCGCTACAACACAGCTCGTGACACCCTCGGTAGCCTTGGTATGTTGCTGGCTATATCATTTGTTGCCTACTATGCGCTCAAGGGTCGTTTTAGTGCTGGTGATATCTTTGTGGTAGCCTTCTACGCTCGCGACTTAGCAAATTCCATGCCGCCACTGGGTCGTTTTATCGACTTTACTGGAGATACCAATGTTACTGGTGGAAGATTGGTAAAACTGCTCAATACCAAACCGACCTACGAAGACACAAAAGATGCACGACAGCTCAACAAGATAGAATCAGTCGATTTCCAAAATGTTTCGTTTACCTATCCAGATGTAAAAAAGGGTTCGTTGGTAGACATATCACTGAGTCTTACAGCTAACAAAACCGTTGCCTTGGTGGGGCCATCCGGGGTAGGCAAAAGTACAATTACCAAGCTACTATTGCGATTCTACAGGCCCAGCTCTGGAGACCTAAATATTAATGGTGAATCTGCAGACAACTATACTCAGGGATCCATCCGTAAGCATGAGGCCATAGTTATGCAAGACGTAGCGCTCTTCAACACTACGGTAGTCGAAAACATTCGCCTAGCCAAAGCCGATGCGACCGAGGAAGAGCTAATTGCAGCCTGTAAGCTAGCACATGCTCATGAGTTCATTAAGGATTTACCAAAAGGATACGACACACTTGTTGGCGAGCGTGGCATAAAGCTCAGCGGCGGACAAAAGCAACGGATCGCCATAGCCCGAGCCATTCTAAAGGATCCCGACCTGATAATACTTGACGAGGCTACCAGTGCGCTAGATAGTGAGTCGGAGAGACTGGTACAAGCGGGTTTGAAGAAACTCACGGAAGGCCGAATGTCGCTAATTATTGCCCATCGACTTAGTACCGTAAGGCACGCCGACGAAATTCTAGTGCTGGAGAAAGGTCGCATCAAAGAGCGAGGTACCCATGCCGAGCTGATTCAATTAGATGGGTTGTACAAACGTCTGTTTGAGATACAATCTGCTACTGGCAAAATTGAGCTCTAAACAAAAAGAACAACCAATTTGCATGAAGCAATGGTTGTTCTGGTGTCTATAAAATATTAGTTCATTGGTTCTCCCCCGGCGCCCAGAAGGGCGCCGGGGTACTTCGAGAACCTGGGCTTGATCAGCCGACGTGGACCTGGCCGGTCCGCATCCGGTAGTCGAGAGCCTCTTGCTCTCGACGCCGCTTGTCGGCGGCCCGGGTGGCGCGCTCGGCCTCGCGCACCACAGCCAGATCGGCTGCCTTGTGCCGACGGTGATGCTTGATGACGTCCTTGACCAGGTACATCATCCAGCAACCGATGCGGCAGAACGGCTGGCAGCTGTCGTCGTACGAGTAGAGCGTGCGTGGCCGAGCCTTGCACTGGGTGCAGCGCCTGGCATCACGCTCGATCTCGCGCAACGTCCATTCCCGGGTGCCCGGGATCCGAACCGGCACTGGGCCGTTGTCGGGATAGTAATGTGAGCTGGCCAATTGAGTAACCTCCCTGTTGGCCTTCTCTCCGAGGACTTCTCGAAGTTGCACTATAATAGCATAATATACCTGATATGTCAACTATATTTACTTGTATTTGAGCTTGAGTGCCAACAAGGTTATCAAAGCTATCTCACCAAGCGTATTGGAGATAACTATTACATAGTCTGGACGCAATAACCCATATAGCAACCACAAACCAACGCCTGTAATTAGCCACAGGATCATCCACAACGACAGATCACCAGTGCTTTTGGTTATGTAGCTTTTATATATCTGTGGGATTTGCGCGCTAATGATAAACAAGGTAGCTACCAGCCCAAGTATGGTGATGCCATCAATCATTTTCTACCCCGATTACTTTGTGATCGTCATGATTCATAGACTAAGTTAAACCTCAATTACCACAGGTAACACGATCGGATTACGTTGGGTAATCTTGTACAGGTAGTGACTTACCTCATCGCGCATTCGAGCTTTGATGATTGGCGAGCCGACAGGCACATTGGGTGGCCGCGTAGCTATTACATTGCGCACGATCTTACGAGCGTTTTCAATCAGCTCAGTATTGTCTTTGACATAGATAAACCCCCGGCTGATGATGTCTGGACTAGTGAGAAGCTTTCCGTCCTTCTTACTGACAGTCACTATAGTAGTAAATACCCCATCGGTACTCATGGCTATGCGGTCTTTGAGCACTATCTCTTGTACATCTCCAATACCCGCGCCATCAATCAAGATCTCACCGGACTGGACTTTTGGCCCTAGCTTTACTCCAGCAGAGTCAGCAACCAATGTCTGTCCATCTTCGATTACAAAAATCTTATCTTCTGGGATACCTACTTCCTTGGCAATTCGACTATTGTGCACCAAGTGGTGGTACTCACCGTGAATTGGCAGGTAGTATTGTGGCTGTACCAGATTGAGCATTTCCTCGATTTCTTCGGAGTAGGCATGCCCGGTGGTATGTGTTACACCAAGCTCATCGAACTTACTGGTGTAGGTTTGGTATACATAAGCTCCCCAACGAAATAGATTGTCTACCATAGCCCAAACTGTTTTCTCATTGCCAGGAATAATTGAAGCACTAAGAATTACTACATCGTCTTTCTGGAGTTTAACTTCCTTGTGTTCACCCTTACCCATACGGTTAAGAGCGGCAAATTCCTCACCTTGCGAACCAGTTGATAGAACCAGCAGTTCTCCTGGCTGGAAGCGATTCATATCGGTGGCCTTAATAATTAGCCCAGTCGGTACCTTGATGTAGCCAAGCTTAACCGCTAGCTCCATGTTGCTAAGCATACTACGCCCCACCACCACAAGCTTACGCTTGGCCTTGGCAGCGGCGTCTATGACTAATTGCATACGATTGACCTGACTAGCAAAGCTAGCCACAATAATGCGTTTGTTGTAGTTACGGATAAACAGATCATCTAGTGTGTGCATAATGTCTTTTTCACGCGGGCTCCAACCAATAACCTCACAGTTGGTACTATCACACATCAGCATTAATACGTTTTCTTTACCAAGTTTCTTGATAGTCTCCATATCACTCGGTTTGCCATCGACTGGATCTGGCTCAAAGCGCCAGTCACCTGTATTTACGATCTTACCTACTGGTGTATCAATAATTAACAGACAGGCGTCTGGGATAGAGTGAGTAATACGTACAAATTCGACCGTAAAGCAGCCTAGCTGGATCTTCTCGTGTTTCTCTGGATCGATAGTATGAAACTCTGGCTTGAAATCTAGTCGATACTCTTCAAGTTTGCGTTCAATAAACTTGATTGCAAATTGTGCAGCATAAATCGGCGCCGGAATCTTGGGTAATAGAAAAGGGATGCCACCCACATGGTCTTCGTGTGCATGGGTAATAACGTGTCCACGGATCTTGTGCTTGCGCTCTTCTAGATAAGTTATGTCCGGGACAATCAAGTCAATACCTGGCTGATCTTCACCAGGAAAGGTAAAACCCATATCCATAACAATAATGTCGTTCTCGTATTCTAAGGCCATGAGATTCTTACCAATCTGGCCTAACCCACCAAGTGGCACAATCTTGAGCTTTCCAGCATCAATTTTAGTGAGACCAACCTTTTGGGCATTGGCACTAGGCTTGTTACCAGTATTGAAGCTACCATTCATAAAGGTGGTAGGACGGCGACCTCCGCCGCGAGGACGTGGTGAGTTACCGCGACGGATGTTGTTGGGATTGCTGCGATTGCCACCTCGTCCTCCACCGCCACCTTGGCCTGGGCCGCGCTTGTTGTAGGGTGGTTTCGTTGGTCGAGGGCGGTTCTGGTTGGTTTGACTACCACCAGCTGCAGGTTTGCTGCTGCGCGGCTGATTTGGGCTAGTTGGCTTAGCGGCTCGTGTCTGGTTGTTTGGTTTGGCTGCATTTGTACCATCGGTTTTACTGGTAACCGGACGCGGTTTGTTGCTTTGGTTTGGAGTAGCTGGTTTGGCTTTGCTGCCGCTCATGCCCAGATCCTCGGCAGTTAGTGGTCGGCTTTTGATCTTGTCATTCATGTTTTTAGTTTTGTTCTCCTTGTTAGTGATAGATTCACCTTGGTTAATTGTCATCCTGAGATAAATGAACTAGAAAGTACTTCACTTGTCTCAAGATGACGGGTTGATTGTTAATTAATACAAATTGTCGAACTTAATTACTTGGTTTATCAATGGCTGTTAGGATTTCTGGAATAAGCTGAAAGTCATCGTGCAGTGTTTGTCGCATAGAGCCGTTGTATAGCGCGGCGGCTGGATGATAAAGCGGTAAGAATACTCGGCCGGACCTCCTGACGGGTTTCCCATGTGCTTGGCTTATCTTAAGCTCTGGAAAGAACACGTTCATACTATGACGCCCCAGCAATACTATGAGCTTGGGATCGATCACTTTGATTTGTTTGAGAAGGTATGGCAGGCAGGCCTCAATCTCTTCACGAAACGGATCACGATTGTTAGGTGGACGAAACTTCACGATGTTGGTGATATACACATCATCACGCTTATACCCAATGCTTTCAAGCATTTCCTGCAAAAACTTGCCGCTAGCCCCCACAAAGGGCCTTCCCTGCTCGTCTTCAGCTTTGCCGGGCGCTTCGCCAACAAACATCAGCTCAGCATTGACACTGCCCTCTCCAAATACTGGATTGAGACAGCTCTTAGCTATATCGATATCAACTTGCCGGTCTAAGACTGGCTGTGCTACTACGTTTAGCTGATCTGTTTTGTCAGACATAAGCCATTGGCTCAAATGAGCCTAGTTCACTACCAGCATTTGCTGGTAGTTAGTCTAGGGTCACTTATCGGATTTGGCAGCTTTCATGGATAGGTTGAGTCTACCCTTGTCATCGATCTCTACAAGTTTAACAGCTACTTCTTGACCCTCTTCGAGCTCGTCGGTGATCTTCTCGACCCGTTCATCGCGAATCTGGCTGATGTGCACTAAGCCCTCTCGGCCCGGTAGAATCTCGACAAAAGCACCGAAATCCATCAGACGAACAACCTTACCTTGATAAACCTTGCCAATTTCAGGATCTTGTACAATTGAGTTGATCCAATCAATAGCTGATTTACTAGCAGCCTGATCGGCTGATGCCACCATTACCAACCCATCGTCGTTGATATCTATCTCCACGCCAGTCTCAGCAATGATACTCTGGATGGTTTCGCCACCCTTACCGATCACTTCGCGAATCTTCTCGGGATTGATTTGCAAGGTAGTAATACGTGGTGCATATGGGCTCATCTCAGCGCGGGGCTCTTTGATAGTCTCTAGCATGTGGCCTAGTATCTCGGCTCGACCCTCTTTGGCTTGTTTGAGCGCTGCTGCCATGATCTCGAGTGGTAAACCCTTGATCTTGATATCCATTTGCAAGGCAGTAATGCCATCGGCAGTACCTGCTACTTTGAAGTCCATGTCGCCCGCAAAATCTTCAGCGTCCTGAAGATCACTTAGTATCACGTACTGCGATGGGTCGTCATGATTGATCATAAGCCCCATAGCAATACCGCTAACTGGCTTTTTGATAGGCACACCAGCGTCCATCAGGCTCATGGTGCTACCACAAACACTGGCCATCGAAGTAGAGCCAGCGCTGCTCAGAAGCTCGGACACTACGCGAATGGTGTATGGAAAATCCTCAATCTTAGGAATCATAGGATAAAGTGCTCGTTCGGCCAGGTAGCCGTGCCCTACCTCGCGGCGGCCCGTACTACGCATAGGACGAGCTTCACCAGTACTAAATGGCGGGAAGTTGTAGTGGTGGATGTAGTGCTTCTCACCATCTTCTTCCATAGTATCTATCAGCTGGGCTGCCGAGGCTGAAGCCAAAGTAGTGAGTGTTAGTGCCTGAGTGGCACCACGCGTGAACAGTGCTGAGCCGTGGGTACGTGGTAGTATGCCGACTTGTGAGCTAATTGGTCGGATCTCAGTATTTTTGCGATTATCAGGGCGTATGCCCTCTTCCAAGATAGCGCGACGCAGCTCGCGATCGACTACCTTCTCAAAAGCTACTTCAACATCCGGGTGACCATAGCGCTCTTTGCTATCTGGCTCAACATCTTCTGGCAACAAACCAAACTCGGCCAGTACCTCATCGTGGAGCGTAGTAATAGCCTCATGACGATCTTGCTTGTTCTCGCTGCGAACTGCCTCACCCAAACGATCTTTGAGGTACTCTGCTACCTTGTCGATCACTTCTTCTTCAGCTGTAAATAAATCAACTGGCTTCGCTACCACGCCGACCTTCTCAACCAACTCTTGCTGAAGCTTGATCACTGGCTGCCAGCTTTTGACAGCGAGATCGAGTGCTTCGGTCATGGTATCTTCGTCGATCTCATCGGCACCAGCTTCCACCATCATGATAGCTTCGGCGGTACCGGCAACAGTTAGATTGAGCTTCGATTCTTTCTGGGCCGTAACTGTAGGCATAGCCACCAATTTGTGTTTGATGTAACCTATGCGCGCAGCTGCTACTGGGCCTTCAAAAGGTGCTCCACTAAGCATGAGAGCAGTACTGGCAGCTATGATAGCTACGATATCGGGTTCGTGCTCGAGATCAACGCTTAGCACGGTAGTAACTACCTGTACGTCGTTGCGATAACCCTTAGGAAACAGTGGTCGAATTGGACGGTCAATTAAGCGCGAGGTAAGTACTGCTTGATCACTTGGGCGGCCTTCGCGCTTCATAAACCGACTGCCGCTGATCTTACCAGCAGCATAGAGTCGCTCTTCGTAGTCAATTAGTAATGGAAAGAAATCGGTATCGGGCTGAGGCTTTGGCTCTACCACAGCAGTAGCCAGCACTACAGTGTCACCATACTGTACGCGTACTGCGCCATCGGCACGAAAAGCCATGTCTCCACTGGTCATAGTTAGTTTGGTGCCAGCGAATTCAGTCTCAACTGATTCGGTTTTGCCACCAAATGGATGAATTATATTCATTTGTTCTCCTTGTCTGGACTCGATTTTTTCATAATGTTAGTTCTAGAGTGGGCACCTCAAAAACTTATACAGTTTTAAGCAGCTTACTCTATTACTAACTACATCGAGTACCTTAGTTATACAGTTTTCAATACTAGTATGAGTATACTAAATTATCTACGTAGCTTGAGCTTCTTCAACACAGCCTGATACCGCTCTGGGCTTTTCTTGTTCAAATAGTCCAGCAAGCGACGGCGTTTGCTTACCATAGCAAGCAAACCTCGGCGACTGTGATTGTCACCCTTGTGAAGTTTGAGATGATCTGTCAACTGATTTATTTTCTCAGTGAACAGCGCAATCTGTACCTCAGCGCTACCCGTGTCTTCTTCGTGGGTGCTGTGGGATTTGATAAGCTTTTGCTTAGCAGTAGTACTCAACATAGTTACTCCATTCTAACAGATCGCGCTGACTTAATCAAGTGCCACAGCATCAGACAATTGATACTCACCTATCCGCGTGCGCACTATAGTTGTGCAATAAGCACCAGTGCCAAGCTGCTCACCGATAGTTTCGGCTAGGCTTCTTATATATGTACCGCTACTCACATCGGCTCGAATCTTTACAATTGGATACTTATACGAAAGGAGCTCAATACTGTTGATTGTTATCTTTCGGGGTTTGAGATCCGGTTTTTCACCCTTTTGGGCTAATTTGTAGGCTCGCTGGCCACCCACCTTGATAGCACTATAAATGGGCGGAGTTTGTTCAATCGTGCCTTGTAGACACTCCAATACGTCCAAAATGGCCTTTTTTGAGGGTTCGCTGGCCAGCGAATTGCTCGATACAGTACTCTTCTTCCCTTCCATATCTCCAGTAGTACTAGTTTCACCTAGTTTCAGGTCAAATTCGTAGGTTTTATCTTGCTTGAGAAACTTATCAGATTGCTTAGTGTACTCTTTACCTACCAGCACAATCAGTAATCCTTCTGCTTCAGGATCTAGTGTGCCGGCATGACCAACCTTGCGGATACCACTAAGCCGGCGGACCTGCGCCACCATGCTAAAGCTACTCCGCCCGCGCGGTTTGTTGATTAAAATAATTCCTTCTTGGATATTCATATATGTATTATATCTAAACAATCAGCCTGTGGTGGTAGGGGTCCCGAAGGACCCCCACTTTCCCACCACAACGATGATCAGGCCGGCTGGTAGGCCAGCTTGTCGCCGCCAACGACACGCCGCAGCACCTGCTGGGAGCAGATCCACGGCACCGCCTTGACGATGCACGACACCGCGAACACGAACTTGTCGAACGTGTCGAGGTTGTCCTCTGGGTCCTTCTCGAACTGGTAGAAGAAGCCGAAGGGGTTGATGACGCGCAGTTGCATGGGATTCGACGACGGGGACGTGCCGAGGTAGTAGTTGTAGTAGACCATCACCCTGGCCTCGTCGACGTGGATGATGTTGACGAAGAGGTTCGCACCCATGTCGTTCGTGATCTCGACGAACATCTTGAGCGCCTCGGCGAGGTCGATGGTGCGCTGATCGATCGGGCCGTCGATCAGGCCGTCTGCATCACCCAGGTCACTCACTGCATAGTTGATACCCATAGTTGCCTCCTGATGGCGTGGTTGTGGTGGGCTGATTATTTAGATTGTAAAAATGCTTGCTGAAATTTCTCCAGCTCCTGAATCTCGAATGTGTGTTCGAAACTCGGGAGCTGTGAGGACCACATTCCGCTGGATAGCGGATGCAGTCCCCGGCGCTCCTTGCTTGTCTCACCTCCACCGAGGAATCACTGCCGGCGTGGCTGCTGCGTAGCGATCCCACTTCTTCTTGAACTTCTTGGCCATCAGAGCTTCCTCGTGAGGAATCCTGACAGCAAGAGCCGCGAAGAGGCAGGCACCACCAAACAACATCATCAGATCACCTGACGCTATGGCTAGCCCGATCACGGACAACCCCAGCGCTGAGTAGATCGGATGCCGCACCCTTCGGTATGGACCGTCTGTCACCAGTTGGTGCTTCTTGTGAAGCCCCACACCTGGCACCCAGTTACGACCCAGAACCGTCTGAGCACGGATCAGCCAGATAAGTCCTGCCACGATCACCCCGATACCCAAGAGTTCTACCGCGGCAGGCATTTCCACGCCTATCCACGGCTTGCCTGAGGTGATGTATTGCACCATGAATGTCAGCGCACACATCCTCAGGATCATTTCCGCCGGTACTGCTGGATACTTCTCGTCGGCACGTGGAGTCTTGGAGCGAACTCCAATCACCAGTTGTAGTGCCAAGAAGATGAGCGGAAAAACCGCCACTACAACCCATGTAACGGTATGCATGACGGTCTTTCCTTTCAGTAGTTTTGTGTCCGTCAAACTGCTTACAGTTTGTAAACAAATCGACGAACACAAATATATTGCAAGGAGCAATAGCTGAACTTCGTTCAGCTCCTAGGCCAACCAATATGATTGGTCTGGGAGCTGCTCCGAGCCACTTGGTTTGGTGGGTCGGAGGGCTCTCATGCAGGTACTCTTGAGAAGTGTTCTGCTACCGGTGTCGCTCCGGCATGCGCAGACCCATCTCCTTGGCCTTGGTGGTGAGCCGGCCGGCCTCGTCGATGAGACCGTCGGCGACGAGCTCGGCTTTGGCAGCCGCGGTGGACTTGATGCCCCGCTCACGATCTGCCACCATCATCGAATGGTTGGAACCACGAGGTGTGGCGGCCAAGCCGATGTCGGCGCTGGCGCCGAGCCCTTCGGCTAGCCACCATTCGTTGATTCGGATCTGATCCGGATGTGTCATGTCCCCTCCTAGGGGCTAGGGGTTGTGGATGTACTTGAGAGAGCCGCAAGATAAATCTTGCTGGCTAGCATATTACCACATATTGACTATATTGTCAAGTGTATCTAACCGAGAGGACTTGGTGAAATAATAGGAGTAGATCCTGCAAATCCAGTGTCCGTATCAATCTTTTGTTCAACCTGGTCTACGGCTTTGTCTTCTGCATCAGATTTGGGCTCGACAGGATTAGCCTCTTCTGCTTTGGGCTTAGGCTCTGGAGCTTCTTTTGGCTGCTCAATCTTATCTTCAGCAGCTTTTTCTACAGGTTTAAAATCCTGTTTGGGCTCATCTTTCTTATCGGATCTACCAGAGTTATTAGAGCGATCATTGCTCTGTGAGTTGCGGCCACCACCGAGTACACGTACCACCTCTTGTTGTTTGGCACCAGCAGCTACCATCTGGGCAGCCATAGTCATGGCCTTGGCAGTAGTTTGAGGAGCAGTGAAGTTGGCTGTGGCGCTCATGATGCCTGTCAGTATGGCTGTAGCGACATATTCGTCGATCATGCCAGCATCTAGGCTTTCAAACAAGCTAATCAGCATCTCACATACAGCTGTGGCTTGAGGGTCGATCAGATTAACACTACCGTAGTTTTCGTTGATACGGTGGTAGTCGATATTGATCAAATGCAAGCCATCGAAGATAGTTGGATTGTCGGCCAAGATCTTGTCGAGCTTGGTGATCTGTGGCACGCCCACAGCAATTACTAGGTCGAACTGATAAGCACCGTAGCTAAAAGTGGCGTCTTCAGGGCTGAAGTTGCCGTTGTGTGGGGTGATGATGATATCTAGAGATTGATTCTCTACCTGATACTTGAGCTTTTCTACCTCAACGTCGTCCATGCGAAGCTTGATGATGAAATCACGAATACCGCTGATATCACGGCTGACCTTGCCAGTGTGAAACAGCTCGGCACTACGAGGAAAAGTATCGCTTACTACCATATCGACACGCTTACCCAAGCGGGTTAGCACAGTTTGCATAGCAATCACTGCCGCGAACTGGTCGTGGGTGGGTTGCTGGCCGGTGACAAGCAAGATGTTGTTGGCTTGTCGCATCAGCTCAACGGCTTGTTGTTTTGGGGTAAGATCGTTTTGCATAGCTCAATAATTTAGTTAATGCGCAATTATACCCGACATAAGCTCTTTTGTCAAGGTTTTACAAGCTCCAACAACTACTTACATAAAAATCGCCACCTGTGCGGCCCCCTTTCGGGGGCTCGCACAAGCAGCTGGTGTCGGCTGGGATCACTTGCCCCAACCGGTGTCGTTGCCCTGCTGGCTGCCGCTCTGGCTGCCGCCGGTGCTGTTCGCCGAATCGGCGTTGTCGCCTCCTGACATGTCCCCTCCTCTCTATGTAGTCGGCCGAAGTGTCTTGGATACTACTTCCAAGGAATATCTTCGGGGGTTGCGGGATCTGTCGGTGGAGATGTGGGAGACGGCAGCGGTTCTGCCAGGACTGGTCTGTCTCGCACTGTGCTACCTCTTTTCGATGTAAAGGTTGAGACTGGTCACCAAGGATTTACCAAAGTGATAACTGTATGTTACGCGTTGTATACTATTTTGTCAATAGTTATTGACAAAATAGTATAAGATACTATATTATACGCATATCACATACTGTTGATGATACATGACAGTTTGTGTGTTCACCCACAAGCAAGAGACACCCCCAGGAGAGCATCATGCTTACCAACGAGGCCATCACGGCCACCCCACCTATCAGCGAGCTGGTGCATCCGGTCCTCTACGACCGGCTAGCCAACCGCGTGGTCGACGACGAAGGCGTCACCCGCGAAGCCGCTGAGCTGATCATCGATGGAGCCCTCGGGTTCCTGAAGATGTGCGCCGACTACCCCGACCAGAACTTCGCGCCAAGCAAGCCGGTCGACATCGGTTGGCACACCTTCATCCTGTACACCAAGGCCTACGCCGGCTTCTGCCAGCGCGTGGCCGGACGGTTCATCCACCACGAGCCAGCCGACAACCCAATGCAACCCAGCTCCGGCATGACCATCGGCGACACCACTGCCTTCATGGACAAGCACGGCATCAGCTACAACCCCGTGTTGTGGACGGCCACCGCCTTCTGCGACGCACGAGGTGGTGGTGGCAACGACGGCAAGTGCTCACGTTCAGCACCCTCTGCGGAACTCAACTGCGTGAGCAACGAAGCAGAGCTACAGGTGGCCGGCATCAACGGCGCCAATCGCGAGGTCGCCCAGATCCTGGCCAGCGGTTGCTCACACTCCGAGAGCGGATGTGGCAAGTGCAGCAACTGCAACAACGGCTGGTGCAATGGGCACTGAGCCTGATCAGCTCTAGCCGTCCAAGGAAGCCATGTGTCTCTTGCAGCTCGTTTTACCAAAAGCGAGTACATGGGGTCACGACCCTAGCCCTAACTGGGCTAGGGTCGCTTCCGTTTATGTCGATAAATATTGACAAAATAATGCAAAGAGTTATGATATAGGTGACTTTAAGCCAATGCTTTTGGTCACAGTCACATCCACCCGACACCGGGAGACGTTCAAATGTACCACAACAACCGAAGTACCACCGTCCCTGTCCGCTGCGTGATCTGCCAAGTGCACGCTACCACCTAGTAGCGCAGTCACTATGCTGGTTTATTCAGACCGAAAGGGGCCCACCATGGGCGCTGACGACTGATTAACTGCATCTGTGATTAGATCACCTAACAAGTGACTCAAATCCATCCCCAGATGGATACTAAAAACACCCTCACTGCTCTGACGTACATTCGTTGGAGCCTCGGAGGTCTCGATGTTTTGGGGCTGCTATTTACTGCAGACATCGATGTATGAGCAATTATTATAAAGATAACACCTAATCAAGGTGTTATTTTTTTGACTTCTTGGTGGCTGGAAGACCCTGCCAAGCAAGATCAAATATCTGTCGCAAAGCCTCAGCAATCTCGGGACTTTCCAGTACTACACTAACATGCTCATGAGTATTGTAAGTGGCAAACATCACAAAGTCTTCTTGCATAGTGATCTCAGCGGCCGGACGAATGTCGACTAGCTTGCGCTCTTTCTTCTCTGACTTAACGTTGACCAACTCACCTGTAGAATCGTATGCTATTCCACGCGACGCAATCTGTTTGGCTTTGCGATTAGCTTTGTGCTGCTCAAAAGCATGCGGAATAATTTCTTTAACCTTGTCTCGATCAGAGAATATATAGCTAGTAGATTTGGGCTTACTATTCTTGAAGTAGTAGCTGTTGATCTGTTCAATACCCTCTTTGCCCTTGAAGAAAAACACTTGAGGAGCCGAAGCAGAATCTTTGCGGGCAATTGATTCAAGTTCCGGGGCAATCGTCTTGAGCTCTTGTTGTTGGGCCTCGAGTTCTTTCTTGACCGACTCGATGTGGCGATCGATGGCATCGGCGCCCTCGGCGACAAACACAGTCTTCTTACCCACTGAGCTTTGGCTAATTAAGCCCATCTCCATCAATTCCTCGAGTATTACATAGGTGGTAGCGCGATTGACATCGGCTTGTTGGGAGATCTTCTGGGCTGAATTGGGGCCCAAAAAAAGAGCGGCTACATAGACCTTGGCCTGTTTGTCGCTCAATCCGATCGATTGTAATTTGGCTGCTAATTCGAGTATCTGCATATCGTGCCTATACTACCACTACTGTCAAAACATTTCAACATAATAACGGACAACGCCACCCGACGGCTACGGGTGGCGAGGTTTGACACTAAGGGCACGATTATGAGCCTTGGTATCATGATGCAGCGGTGGTGAGGCCCAATAGAACCACATGCATCTGCCTCCGGCTACACGGAGGGCATGCCAGTCGATCGGTGAGACTGCGAGCTTTGGGATGCTCTGAGTCAGACAACATCACGTGTCCGCTCGTCTCACTTCTGTAGGGTATAGCAGCTCCCTACCGACACTCGATCTGGTCTTGGCAGTTGCAACTGCGACTTACTAGCTACACTACATAGAGGCCTGGAGCGCGATCCGGCGGCGGCGGACCCCTCAACAAACATATGAAGCTACCCACACGGACGCGATGCCGCGCATCATCACTTACTATGTAGGGAAGTAAGTGATCAGGCACTAGTAAATCGTGGTTTGGGATTGCGTTTCTAATAGGTGCTCGATCCCATCAGATTGCTTTCCCTACCGCTTTCAGTTGCAAAAGAGCCGTAGCCGAAATATAGCGCAAAAACACCAATTTGTCGATAATAACGAGCTGTGCCGGCGAACCCTGGGGCTCGCCGGCACATGCCGCTGTGAGTGCGGCTCGAATGTGCCAGGCTGGTATTGGGCCTGGTCTTGCGGGCTGGTGAGGCGTCGGTGCAAGCACCTACTTACCATTTTCCCCTTGAGGCACCCAGTGCACCTGTGGACCGCCGGAGCGGCCGGTTTGCAGGCCGGAGCCTACAGATCACGCAGGCGATGCGCGGTCACGAACCATGAGGTTCCCCCTGGTTGTCGTCGGGCGGATCAGGGACGGGCGCTCCCGGTGCAGCTCTTCTTCTTGGCTGCGGTGATGGAAGCGACGGCTGCGGTGGATCCACGGATGGCGACCATGGATACCCCCTTTCAACGTTGTCGCGGTGCGGTACCTACTGCTTCGGATCTATCCCCGCTCGACGCGGGGGCACAGCAGGCAAGCTTGATTGTGAACAACACCCGGAAGTGCGTTTCGTGATCAACTGAGCCAAGAAGGCTCCACTACTTTGTACTTCCAAGCTCACAAAAGCTTATGGACAGTATAGTACCATTGCGACATCACTGCAAAACCCTTTACAAACCAGGGTAAATAAGCTATGATGAGCCCTATGCCAATTATTCAGTCAGCTATCAAGCGCAACCGCCAAGCCCAGAAAAACCGCGTTTACAACACAAACGTGAAGGTTGCGGTACACAAGAAGACCAAAGCAGTACGTGATGCTATAGCCGCCGGTACTATCAAGACCGAGGCTGAGCTAGTCGCTGCTATCTCTGAGATTGACCGCGCGGTCAAAAAAGGTGTATTACACAAATCCACCGCTGCCCGACGCAAATCTCGCCTAACGCTAGCCTACAACGGCGCTGCTCCAGCTGCCTACGGCACCGGCAAGGCCACAGCCAAGAAGGCCACTACTAAGAAAGCTGCCGCCAAGAAGCCAGCTACCAAAAAACCCACAGCCAAGAAATAAATTGTCACCCCGGACTTGATCCGGGGTCTTTTGTAATATGAAGAAAAACTATTACGTCTATATTCTTTCCAACTCTAGAAATTCTGTTTTGTACGTTGGTATCACAAGCAATCTTGTCCGTCGTACTTACGAACACAAAAACCACCTTGTCGAGGGTTTTACAGATAAATACAATGTCACAAAGTTGGTATATCTTGAGGTTTTTGATGACCCTAAGAATGCAATTCTTAGGGAAAAGAAATTGAAGCGATGGCATAGATCCTGGAAACAAGAACTTATAGAGAAAGATAACCCAAATTACCAAGACCTATACCCAAAAATAGCTTGAGATGCCGGATCGAGTCCGGCATGACATAGTTGATATTTTTAGATGGTTTTTTAGTTGCCATAAAAAACAAGAAGAGGCCCGAGAAGGACCCCTTCTCGAACCTCATTCACTGACCAGCATTGCATAGCTGGTTGTTACTTGGATGCGTTTTGGTGCGGCTCGTGAGCAACGACTTGAAGGGCAAATTCCACCGCTTCCGATTCTGTCAGGCCATCACAAGTCGCCTGATGTGCCTTCTCCACCAGTTGCTTGGCTACAGCCAAGGCATCTGGCCCCTCCAACCACGAGTCGTCTGGCAGCATGTAGCCCCATGATGTCATGGGGTAGAAACGACCAGTTTGCTCCATCTCTACCACACAGCCGTCGTGTCGATCTCTCCCGTCAGTCTGGCACCGATTGAGAAGGTGCAACTGGAAACTGTGTGGCTCATCGGCTTTGTATTTGGTACTCCATCCGTGCACTATTACACCTCCTTGGTGACTTTGACGGATGATTGGTCTTACTAATAATGCCTGGTTTAATCAATCACTACAAGCATAGGCTAAATGAGAAAGGACCCGGAGGTCCTTCCCCGAGCCCTACTTCTGTCGACTGTGTCCTGTCGCCCAGACTTGCAACAGTTGTCGGGCTTCACTAAGAGTGACTGGCCCGTCTTGGTTGAGTTGAACTGGTAGCCCATCGCCATGTGCTATTGCATCGTAAACACCGTGCCCCAGTACGTTGATCACTCCTGCCAGTTCTCCTTGGTAGTAAAAACTGAAATGGGCCGGGACAACACCTTCTTCGGATGGCACCAAGCTAAACACACTACCCTCCCCTCCGATTGCCACTGTTGGCCAGAAACTCTTCTGCGCAACGCCTTGCCCGAGCCACATCTCGGTACTCGAATGTCTGAACAAGTCGAGTCGGCGGGCAAAATAGCTTGAGGTTGGTCACCTTGCTACTGCGCTCCTGTACAATGCGCGCACTAAACACACCACTTTCATCAAAACCAGAGTGTACGCGCGTCACTCGATTTCGTTTAACCTTCCAAGAAAGCACGTACTCCCCCAATCGACGTCGAAGCCAACTACCAGTGGTCGGCTTAAATCTATTGTACGATTACAACGACGATCTGTGACAGCCACCATTGCAACTAATTTAGCAAACTATGCAGTTCTAGTAGTGCCTGTCGCACAGTAGATTCGGCTGGCAAACCCTTGGATTTGATCGCAAAGTCAGCTTGTACAAGTAAATCGTAGGCATCAGTGATCTGGTGCATCGTAAGCTTCTTCGCATACGCCTGAGCCTTTTGGGCCACAAATGGTGCTATGCGGTTATCTTTGATCCAATCACTGTTACCAGACTCCATACCCTCTCGTGCCAGCGCCAATACCCTCAATTGCCAATTGAGCAGGCCGATAGTCTGCTGATCACTCTGTGAATCTGCAAGCATACGATCATACTCCGCCAGCAGCTTAGATACATCTGGCATAAATAAGGCATCAAGCATCTTGAACCCACTTGCTTCCACACTTGGACTGACAAGTTGTTCAATCAGCTTTTTGTCGATACCAGTGGTATTGGCTGCAATCTTAAGCAGTTCATTGTAAAGCTTCCACTGATCATCGCCAGCCCAATCAACCAGGTACGAGGCTGTGGCTGGATCTAGCTCGGCTCCATTGTGCTGAGCCGTAGCTTGTAGCCACTTGACTAGCTGTGGCCGAGATAGCTTGTGATAAGCCTTGGCACCTTTGAGCTTGCTCAATTGTTTGTAGACTCGGCTTCTCTTATCTGGGTTTGGATCGACCACCACTATCACCGTAGTGGCGTCGGCACTGGCTATCAATGTCTTGAGCTGGGCATCTTCTGGCTTGGCGGCGCTCAAATTGTCTACAACTACTAGCCGACTGGTGGCAAACATCGGCACTGTTGCTATCATATCGAGCAAACTATGTATCCCTGCTGCTGCTACATCAAATCGCTCGTACTCCAACTCATCACCGACCTTGTCGATATACTTTTGCCGCAACTCTCTTACGCCCTGGGCAATTCCAAACTCATTGTCGCCGTAGTAGTACAGGATCATTTCTTGCTACCTCTCGGCAGCTTTTGACACTTTGGACAGATATGAGTACCACGGCCAGCTACGCGAATCTTCACAATCTCACCACCACATTCCGGGCATAGTTGACCCTCGCGACGAAACACCTTGGCAAAGCGTAGATAACTCCCCTTCTCTCCCTTGGCATTCACATAATTACGGTCACTACTGCCACCATGTTTGATACTAAGTAACATCACCTCGCGCAAAGCTTCGAAGAGACGTTTGAGCTTGATGGTACTCACATCTGCAACCTTGGTAGCCGGATGGATCCGAGCCGCAAACAGACCCTCGTCGGCATAGATGTTGCCTACCCCGGCTATCACTGTCTGATCTAGAATTGCAGCTTTGATAGTGGTGCGTGACCGACGCTGAAGAGCTGCTTTGAAAGCATCAAAGTTGTATTGTTCGGAGATGGGCTCGGGGCCTAGCTTGCGCAAAAAATCTACTCGATCATCTATCCCCTCAGTCTTTTCTAGCTTAATCCAACCAAACTTGCGCTGGTCGTTGAAATACAGGTGGCTACTATCTGTAAAGGTAATATTTACCCGCGTCGAGCGATCTGGAAGCTTGGCTATTAAGCTGTCGTTGGGGTGACCAGCACCAAAGTGCTCGGTCTTGCTTACAAACACTAGCTGCCCGGTCATCTTGAGATGACACATGAGGGTATAACCATTATTCAGATGTATCAAGAGCACCTTGGCTCGTCTATCTACAGATTTGATGTTAGCACCTACTATATGCTTTTTCGCATCAACATCGCTTACCGGCAACGACTTCGGCCAATCTGATTTGATAGCCTTAATCTGCTTGCCAGCAGTATACTGCTGCAAACCCTGACGAACTATTTCTACTTCTGGTAGTTCTGGCATGCTATCAAGTATTAAGTATCAAGACAGAAGTATCAAGTGGAGTGTAATGTACTTGACAAATTGTATAAATTATGATAACATATTGGCGTTTGTTGATTTCCCTATCCAACAGGTAACCAGCAAGCACCCCACAACGACAACCAACAAAAATGAAAGGTGGTGAGCCATGAAACGGCTCATCCTAGTCCTGTCCACTCTGTTCTTCGTGTGCACCGCGTGCAACGGCCAGCCCGCTGCCAACGACGACGCCGTGAAGAGCCCGACCACCATCGGTGACTCGCAATCGCCGCTCAACAACCCGTTGGTCCCTCCCCAAGAAAAAGGGTGTGGCCCCAGCGGCTGCGAAAAGCCACCGAGCTACCAGGTGAGTGGTATGACGTTGGCGCTCGCCGAGATCCAAGGCCTGTTGGACAATGGTACCTGCAAGATCAGGTTCCGATACCTGGCCGACACGGCATTCATTGACGGTTGGAACCACGAACTACCAAAGTTCACGGTTCCAACCGGGAAGTGCCCAGTGCCAGATGTTCAGCCCGAGATCCCAACGCCGGCCGAAGCGTACAAGGCTGATCCATGCACACAGAACACCATCCAATCGATGGATCCAAATGGCACGATTTCAGCCATCGTGGTAGTGCAGCCCGACAGCTGCCTGGCTCCGACCACGACGCAGCGACAGGGCAAGGTCGACAACATGTGCCTTCCATACGGCACATCGACCACGCGACCAGGCCAAACGTGCTAGCAGAAACAAGAAAGTACTGCTAACATCCCCCATACCGGCCGCGATAAGATACTGGCCGGGCGAGGACACAACAGTTGGTTGTCGTTCTCCCAAAGTGTTCAAGGTTTGAACGTTTTGGGAGAGTAGACAAGTTGAACAAATTATGGTATAGTTGGCCAGATCGCGAATCTGGATTTTTTTGGGTTTGCGAACACCTCGACAATCACGACAAGAAGGGATACCCGATGGTCACAGAGACAAACATAGCTCTGGGGACCATTGGATTGGTCTCTATGTTAGGGTGGATGGGAATGCTCGGTGTAACAATCTGGGCATATTGCAGTCAGACCAAGCGGGCCATACGACTTCGCAAGTTGTCGTTTGGTTTGCTTGCTGGTCTGCTCGTGGTATTTATGGCCACGATGTTCGTTATCGAAAGCCGTAAGCCACACTCACCTTCCACCTACCAGGAGTATGGCCCATGAAAGGCTGCCTCAGAGGATTCATCTGGTTTATCGTCATCGGGCTCATTTGCACGGTGATAGTGACCTGGATCGCAGCTCAACAACCAACCCCGCCAAAGCCGTTCAATCCCGGTGGGGTCGGACAGCAAACCACAACAGTCCGCTAGGAGGACACATGAAGAGCAAGTTCAACGAAGTGATCGGTGAGATCAGCTGGTACTGCTACGTGACGGGTGCACATCTGATCTTGTGGTTTCCGATCGTGCTGTTCGGAATCGTGGCGGCCACCGCGCCACTCGCCTGGTTCGGAGCTCTCGACTGGCCGGTGTGGCTGAAGGTGCTCATGACCCCGGTCAGCGCCATCAGCTTCTACATCGCCAATGATCTACTCAACGACTGCCCACGCCAGGTAGACAACATCTACCGTCGATGGAACGACGAGCCGTTGCGCCCGACGCCCAAGCAAACCCGCCCGCACCACGATTCTCCGCGTCGCCACCACCAACCACGTCACGTCAAGATCGTGGAGCGCTCGAAAGGAGATGAGTCATGAGACTCATGTTCGCGGTATTCGGCGTGTTGCTGTTCACAGAAGGAGTACGTCTGCAATGGCAGATTGGCCGACTCATGCTGACCGAGAACCACTTCAAGGCAGAGTGGCTCGCCCCAGCGGCGGCTGGCAACTTCATGATGCCAATCGGCATCGCATTCGTTCTCACCGGGTTCATGGCCTAGTCACCCATGACAAACAAGGAGAGGGGCCGTCCGAAACGTCGTGATTGTCGCTCTCCCTAAGATCTAAAACATTAGGTTTTTGGGAGAGCATTCAAGAAAAATTAATACAATCTTACAGCTCACCCCAGTTGGTTGCGACCTCAGTATCTACCTCGATCGGCACACTAAACTTCGGCGCAACTGCCTTCATCTCAGCTACCATCAGCTCACTTACTTGCTTGGCAAGTTTTTTGTCACACTCCACGATAAGTTCGTCGTGTATCTGTAGTAACAGCTTAGCACCTTCTGGTAGCTGGGGAGCTATAGACACCATGGCAAGCTTCATCATATCCGCGGCCGTACCCTGAAGCGGCATGTTTACCGCGGCGCGCTCGGCGGCAGCTCGAATAGCAAAATTACTCGACCTTACATCTGGACATGGCCGACGGCGGCCATAGTAAGTCTCGGTATATTGCTGGTCATGTGCCTGCTTCTTGAGCTTGGCTATGTAGGCAGCCACACCGTCACGCAGCTCAAAGTAGCGATCAATAAATTCTTTGGCTTGAGCATAGTCAAAGCCGGTCGCTACTGACAACCCATGCGGATTCATACCATATAGAACTCCAAAATTGATGGTCTTGGCAGCCCTACGCTGCTCACTAGTGACCTTGTCTGGCTCAACCTCAAACATCTCGGCAGCAGTAAGAGTATGAATATCCGTGCCACTCTTAAAATCCTCAATCATAGGCTTGTCGCCACTGAGCTCAGCAGCCAATCGCAGTTCAATCTGACTGTAGTCGGCACTTACCAATACCTTACCTGGCTCAGCCACAAAGGCTTGGCGAATCTCACGACCCAATTCGGTACGTATGGGTATGTTTTGCAAATTTGGATTGGTGCTGCTAAGCCTACCAGTTTGAGCAATGGTTTGATTAAAGCTAGTATGCAGTCGACCATCATCTTTGACCAACAGTGGCAGCGCGTCGATATAAGTGCTTTTGAGCTTGGTGAGCTCACGATACTCGTACATCAAATCCACCACCGGATGTTTGCCGCGTAGTTTATCAAGCTCACTAGCTGCGGTGCTTATACCAGTCTTGGTCTTCTTGAGCCCCGACGAGTCTATCTTGAGGGTATCAAATAATATTTCTTGTACCTGTGCAGGTGAGCTAATGTTGAACTGTCCGCCAGCGTACTTCCAGATTTTTTGTTGCACAGCATCGATCTGCTTGTCGTATTGGATTGATAGTTTGGCCAGAAAATCTGTATCTAGCTTAATACCTGCCAATTCCATCTCACCCAGCACAGGTATGAGCGGCCATTCGGCTACGTCAGCCAATTTAGCCAACATTTTGCTGCCAGTAGGTTCAGTAGTGATTTGTTGGACAAGTTTGTTGTACAGCCGTAGTGTGATGTCGGCATCTTCAGCGGCGTATTTGATAGCATCTGCAACTGGTACACAATCAAAGCACAGCTGGCCACGCCCTTTCTTACCTATCAACTCCTCGATATCGATCATGCTTATACCAAGCTCACTATAGGCCAGCTGGCTCAGCCCTTGTGCTCGGCCGTTGGGGTTGACTAAGTATGCGGCTACCATAGTGTCAAACACAATTGGAGCAAGTGTAATATCATGCTCGCGCATCACCACATAGTCGTACTTGATATTGTGACCTACCTTGCCAATCTTAGATGACTCAAGTACCGGCTTGAGCTTATCTATCACTGTCGCCACCGACAACTGCCCCTCGGCTAGCTCAAAGTCGCCATCTTCTCGCTCCAGCAAACTGGTCTGTTTGGCCTTCGTCGCCTTGACCAAGTTGTCGGCTTTGACATGAGTGAGTGGTATGTAATAAGCTTCCCCCTCTTTCGTAGCAAAGCTCATACCAACTAACCGCGCGTCGATTGGGTCTTCGGAGGTTGTCTCAGTGTCAAAGGCGATGATCTTCTGTTTGGATAGCAAAGCCACCAAACTATCCAACTCCGACTCGGAGGTCACTCCATGATAGCGCGATGTGTCTAGATGCTTGCGGTTGAAAGTTTTCTCTTGAATAGTAGGATCTTCAGCTACAAACTTACTATCCCCAACCATGTGGGCAGGCAAACGGTTGAGCAAACTCTTGAACTCTAGTTTGTGAAACAGATCAAATACCTTCTGTTTGTCATAGTCGTGAATTACGGCGTTTTTCATATCAAACTCGATTGGGACATTGCGCTCAATTGTAGCCAGATCTTCGCTCATATAGGCCAGTTCGCGACCAGCCTCAAGCTTGCGCGCTACAGCTGGCTTGATTTGATCAAGATTTTTATACATGTTATCAAGGCTATGGTAGGCTGAAACCAATTCTGTAGCTGTTTTGTCGCCGATGCCAGCTACACCTGGGATATTATCGCTGCTGTCGCCTTTGAGCGCCTTGTAAACTATAAACTCCTGAGGACTCACTCCGTACTTATCCATCACTGCGGCTTCATCGTATATGACTGTATCGCTAAATCCCTTGCGCAATGTGTAGATCTTGGTGGTTGGGCTCACTAGCTGCAGCTCATCCATGTCGCCCGTGACAACCACTACATCGTGTTTGGCTTGATACTGCTCTACCAAGGTGCCAATCACATCATCAGCCTCATAACCCTCTACTCCAATCAATGGGATATTAAATGCCGCTACTAGCTCACGAGTAGTATCAAACTGCGCCACCAAGTCTGGATCGGTCTCTTTGCGAGTAGCCTTGTAGGCCTCGTACTTATCGTGACGGAATGTCTTACCTGGCATATCCCAAGCTACTGCAACGTACTCGGGTTTGAGCTCACGTAAGGCATTGAGCATCATCTGCACAAAGCCATACACTCCATTGGTAGGCAAACCTTCCTTGTTGGTAAGGTAAGGAATAGCATGAAAGCCACGGTGAAGTAGTGCGTGGCCATCAAATATAACGAATTTGGAGCGTTTGGTCATAGCTACATTATACCTGTTGTCAGATACGATGTATAATGTATACATGACTGTAGAACAAGGAAATTTGTTCAACCAAACACCGGCCGACAAGGCGCGTGCCGAGCTGACTGATGAGGCAGCTGCACGTAGGGCTGAGCAAGCCAGGCTGGCGTCTGAGCATGCAGCTAGGCTTGCTGCTCAGCCAGAAAGATCGCCAAGCGAGGCTGCAATTGATCAAGGTCATGGGGTGGACCCAGAGTCTAGAGCTAATGCCAAAGATGCCGAGCGCGCCAAAGTACGTGCTAGCTTTGCCGAGGCACGAGCTAAGCTTGATGAAGCCAGAGACAAATACCCAGATGTAAACCTATAAAGAAAAAGACCCTTTCAAAAAAGGGTCTTTTTCTTGTAGTTATTCTAGCTCAAATAATCTTCAAGCTTCTTGCTATCACGATTCTTGCGTAGCTTGGTAAGCGCTTTGGCTTCAATCTGACGAATACGCTCACGCGTGACACCAAACTCCTGCCCCACCTCTTCAAGCGTGTGCATACGACCATCTTCGAGCCCAAATCGCATACGTAGTATCTTCTGCTCACGCGGAGTTAGAAGATCGAGAGTTTCGTTGATGTGCTCCTTGAGTAGCTCATAAGTAGCAGCTTCCTCGGGGCTTACAGAATCTTCGTCTTGGATAAAATCACCAAGGCTACTGTCTTCATCTTCACCAACAGCAGCATCCAGACTAGTGGTGTCTTGGCTGATCTTGAGGATGTGATTGACCTTCTCCACGTCCATCTCCATCTCCTTACCAAGCTCTTCAGAGGTTGGTTCTCGGCCGAGTTCCTGGGTCATGCGACGCTGCAAGCGAATAAGCTTGTTGATAGTCTCAAACATATGAACCGGTATACGGATCACACGAGCTTGATCGGCAATGGCACGAGTGATGGCTTGTCGAATCCACCACGTGGCGTAAGTGCTAAACTTAAACCCCTTGGTGTAGTCAAATTTCTCTACAGCTCGCAAAAGGCCAGTGTTCCCCTCTTGGATCAGATCCAATAGGTCAAGTCCACGACCAATGTACTTCTTGGCAATACTCACAACCAAGCGCATATTGGCCTCAGCAAGAGCATCCTTAGCAGCTTTGTCGCCCTTCTCAATACGTTTGGCTAGTGCTACTTCGTCTTCAGCCTTGATAAGTGGTATCTTACCAATCTCTCGCAAATACAACCGGACAGAGTCGTCGGCAATATCTTTGATATAGTCTTCGCTGACAGCGTTTTCAACATCCTCTTCTGGCTCAGTCTGCCATATCAGTTTGTCCTTCTGGTCAACTACTTCGATGCCTTGGTCGATCAAATGGCTATACAAGTCATCAAGTGCTTCCACATCATCTTCAGCTTGCGGCATGGCAATCATAACTTCTTGTTGGGTCACAAAGCCCTGTTCTCGACCCTTCATAACCAGTGTTTCTATCTCTGGAGTAATCTCGATGGTTGGTTCTACTGGCTTACCACCTTTGGTAGCCTTCTTTGTAGCTTTTACAGCCTTGGCGGGCTTGGCTTTTGGTTTAGGCTTTGGCTTGCTAGCTGGCTTAGTGGCCTTAGTAGGTTTACTTGCTGGTTTAGCGGCCTTGGGCTTGGCTTTTTGGGGCATGAGAGTTCCTTGTTGTTTAATAATAACTACAGCTTGAGAATAATCTCAATAATTGGTATGTAATTGTATTTTATTCTTGATTTAGAAGCTGTTGGTATTCGGCCAATAGTTTTTTGACCTGTTTGTGCTCACCAGCTGCCTCGGCTTCGGCTATGGCATGTGCCAACTGATGTTTATTGAGTTGTACGTAATAATGCTGCAAACGATGCAATTGGGTATAGGCTTCGAGCCTTGCGTCATGCTCCGATAAGTCGGAGTATTCTTGTTCCCCACGTAATGCAGCAATTTTAACAGCATTTTCCTTATCTGGCAAGGCTTTTGCTATGGTTTCCAGGTTGGCAGTAAGATGCTCCGACAATACCTGCATATATGGCCGAAACCGCTCACTCACTTTTGAAAGGTCCAGTTCCAACACAACATCACGTACCTGTGGTTGAACTAGTAGTAGCTCAAAAAGACTTAACTCAAGCTGCTGCTGTCGACTCAAAGGTTGACTGACTGGGGCTTGATCGACTGGCTCACTTTCTAAAGCTTTTGGCTGAGTCTTTTGTGAACCAAGCTTATTCAGTAGCTGTGCTTCTGACACATCAAGTAACTGGCTACATTTCTTCAAATAGTGCGAGCGTTCTATATCATCATCTAGTCTTTCAAGCATAGAAACCAATGGAGTAGTAGCATCACGCTTGCCCAATGCAGTAGTCAGGTCAAACTTGGTGCGTACCCATGAAAGTATATAATCTGGCGCATATAGTGCTGCCGCTGTTGACTTAGGCCATTCTTTCTTTATTTGCTTGAGCTCTCCAGGATCTTTAACACCATCTAGAGTAATGACAAACAATCGTACGTCTAGATCTGCTGCTACCTCGATGGCGCGCAATGTGGCATTGAAGCCAGCCTCGTCATTGTCAAAACATAGGAAAATATTGGGAGTCAGATAACTAAGTGTCTTAATCTGTTGGGCGGTCAATGCTGTGCCACTACATGCAACAACGTTTTGAAACCCAGCATCATGCAGTGCTAGCACATCCATGTTTCCCTCTACTATCACTGCTTTTTCTTGCACCCGAATGGCTTCTTTGGCCTGGGCATAACCATAAATAGCTGTGGACTTGTCGTAAATCAGCGATTGAGGAGAATTGATGTATTTGGCCGCTTTCTGATCCCCCAATATTCGGGCCGAAAAGCCGATTGGTCGATTCTGTGCATCAAACACCGGAAACATTACTCTGCCACGGAAAACATCGTAGTATGAGTTGCTGCCCGGCTTGTTGGTAGCAAGCCCAGCTTCCTTAATCTCTGTTTGTGTAAATCCCTTTTTGATCAAGAAATTCTTGAGATTCTCCCACCCATCGGGGCTATAACCCAACTTGAAGTTCTTAATTGTTGACGGTTTAAGTCGCCGCTGTTTAGTGAAGTAGTCAAATGCTGTCTTATTGCGGCCCAAACAGTAGTGATAATAGCGCATAGCCAGCTCAACAGCTTCATACAATCGAACTTTTTTGGATTGATTGACAGAAGCATTCTTTGATCGAGGTTTTAGCTGTACCCCAGCGCGCTTAGCCAACATTTCTAGCGCGTCGCGAAACTCTAAGCCCTCCATCAGCATAACAAAACTTATTACGTCGCCGCCCTTGCCAGTGCTGAAATCGTGCCATATGCCCTTCTCAGCACTTACCATAAAACTAGGTGTTTTCTCGGTCTTGAACGGGCTTAAACCCTTGTGATTACGCCCGGCCTGTTTGAGCGGTACATAACCACCAACCACCTCAACAATATCAAGTCTGTTCTTTACTTCTTCAACATCGTTCATGTTACCAAGTATCACTTATCAGGTACGAAGTATCAAGCTTACAATATTATGGCTACAAATTGGAACAGCCGTCCGCACAACGCTGTGCAGACGGCTGATTCCGCGACTTGAGGAACCTCCCTCAATTCATGGGGCAAACCAGGATGGGGTCTGTCCCAAACGACGTGCCGGAGCACGCCGACCTCCACGAGAATGACTGATCCGAAGCGCATCGTTGACCATGTTGTCACCTCGACGAGGCAACGTGTTGGTCAAGAAGGTCTCGATCTCACTGGGCTGCAGCCGTTGCCGGTTGCCCATACGAGATGTGAGCTCACCGACGACAGCATCGAAACCAAACTTCTCTACTACTGATTGATACATGGGATTGCCAGACATGGCTTCAGCAAGCTGAGTTGCGACCTTGTGTCGCTGCGCCGAGCTCACCGTCTGCCACTCCGCCGCCGGATCTGCTGACCTTCACGTGTCTTGCCTTTGTGAAAGCGATGATGCGTACGACCGGCTGCTTCTGCCTCGATGAAGCGTCGAGCAGCTCGATTACGCAAGTGGGTCTCCAGTCCACTTCTGAGCTGAGTACTCATGATGAAGCCGGTACGCCGACCGCCCTTGTACTGCGAGCTGAAGTTGTGGACCAAGTAGCCAACTGCATCCTCATAGGCAGGGTGACTGCTGTCTGGCACCAGTTGCTTGAGTTCCTCCCTTTCTTCTAGGTGTCTGTCGAGCACTTTGGATGCTTCCGCTTCCAGTTCTGCTCGCTCCGAATATGACAGAGCTTGCATACGTCTCCTAGGGGTCTCAATCCGTTACCTCTTGTCACGGATTGAACAAAAATATCATATTTATGAGCTAATTACAACAATAGAGAAGTTATGGAGTTGTTGCTGCGGCAGGTGTCGTAGTAGCCCATTGCCAAGTGCTAATTGCTGTATCGGCGACTTTCTTGAAAAAGTCTTGGCCAGTAGAGATAGTAATATCAAAGCTTTGGACTGGCTTGCCATTGAGCGTATAACCCTTGTCCTTCACAATTACCAAGTATTTCACTGACTGGCCGGAAGCACCTCCATCTATCACCAATTTCTTGGCAGCAACGCCATTGATCTTAGTATCTTCTTCACTTAGCACTTTGTTGGAGCTTTTGGCGACTGCCAACAAATCATCGAGGTTGTTAACCACGTTTGTGCTCGGAACAACCGTCATACTACCAAGTCCAAGCTTGCCGATCTTGGCGTTTAGAGAACAGGATTTTTCAGCTGGAGGAATAGTGTTATCGGCTGGAAACCCAAAACTGTAGCAATCACGAGTAATCTTCACAAAGCCCTCTGGGATGGCAGCTGGAGCGTTTGGATCGGTGGCTGGTTGAGTTTGAGTTTGTTGGGTATTCTGCGTCTCGTTTAGCTCTATGGCTGGTTTACGGCTTGATCGACCAGTGAGATACAAAACTAAACTCAATACCAAGATAAGACCAACAAACACAAGGGCCACAATTATTACGATTTTGAGCTTACTCTTTTTGGGTTGCTCCACTGCTACATCAGTACCTAACATAGCGGCGTCAGCAGCCATAAGATCGGTGTTCATGTCAGTTGGTAGGCCAGTGCCTGCTGGGCTCATGCCCGGTGGTGGAACTGGTTGGTTTGGTACCCCAGCATTTGCTGAAGCTGATAGATCAAGCATGTTGGTAGGTTCTGTGGTTGGTGGTGGCATAGGAACAGTGGCTTCAGCGGGCGGTATTGGTTGCGGCACTGGAGCTGGTGCTGGTTGGCCAGAAACGGGCGCCCCTGGTGGTGGTGCGCCTAGTCCATCGTCGACTGGAATGCTTGGCTGAGGGATTGGCGTTGGTTGTGGCACTGGGGCAGGTGCAGGTTGGGCGGGTGTGATCGGCGCTGGTGCTGGTTGAGCAGACATGGGTGCAGGTGCAGGTTGGTCCATGACTGGTGGTGCCACTGGAGGAGGCGTAGCTGCAGCAGGCTGAGAAGGTGCAACCCAATCATTGCTTGGCATAGGGCCGGGTGGTGTGGCCCCTGGCTGTGGTGGCATTCCCGGCGTGGCCGCACTTGTCCCATCGGTTTTTGGTGAAAGTGGCGGTATAGGAAATGTATTGTCTGGATCTGGCATAGTTAAGGACAATTATACCAAACAAGTACTCAAAATGGCTATGCTTTAGCGTTGTTTCTGAAGTTCTATATACCTTGTATATGCATCCCAGTTGCCGCCAAGTAAGCTTACTAATAATTCTGCTGCCAATTCTGTAGTTTTGTTATCAACATCACGATCAGGATTTACTTCTACTTGGTCAATTGCCACTATGTTACAACTCTGGGCCACAGCGCGACAAATGTAACTAACTTCTCGATAGCTAAGACCACCCTTGTTGAGTATGCCAGTTCCTGGAGCCTCACTGATATCTACCCCATCTATATCCAGACTAACATGTAGCGGACGATTGCCGATAAGCTTTAGTAATGCGTCTAGAGTCGGGCCAATACCATCGTGGGTAATATTATCGATTGTTTTATACACAATTGAGTGCTTGTTAAGATATTCCGTCTCCGCCGGATCGATATCTTTAACACCGATCATAAATACTTCGTCATAGTTATACTTGGGCAAACCAAACTCTATGTATAGAGCATCACCAAGCACTGTCGAAACTGGCATGCCATGGATATTCCCAGTCAATGTTGTTGATGGTGTAGTGCAATCTGGATGTGCATCGATGTACAGTATACAAGCATTTTCATAATTTGCTTTAGTGGCAAAAAACGACCCAATACTTACTGAGTGATCGCCACCTATAGTTAGTGCGATATCATCAGCCTCAACTGCATCCAAAATAGTTTGATTGAGATTCTTGCTAAACTCTAGAACGGCTGCATGGTTATGCAGATTTGTGGTTTTGTTCTCTACAATATCTACAGGGTCATGTACAGCTGGAGCCTCAGCGTATGCTATAGAGTTGTGTTCCAACCCAGCTCTAAGGCTTTTGTCTAATATATAGGGTGGAGCCTTCTCAGTGCCGGCATTGTCACTACCTAGGTTAGTACAAGCTTGAATAATTTTTAGCATACTACACATCATATAAGTAATAAGAAAAAAGTACAAAGTCCCATGAGCAAGTCTGGATAGTTTCAACTATCAACTCTATACTTAGGTCTATGAAGCTTACCAAAACTATCAAAAAACGACTGCGCCCACTGACGCCTAAGCCACTTATGAACGCCTTCCACTATGGCGAATCACGGACTGCACAGTTTATCCATCGTGACCCTACAACTAGCTTAATTGTAATTGGTATTGTTGGAAGCAAGGGCAAAACAACCACTGCCAACATGATTTGGTCAACACTTCAAGCATCTGGTGCTAAAGCTGGCCTAATAGGTACCGCCAACATCAGAATAGGTCAGCAAGAGAGGCTTAACCCTTACCACCTAACCATGCCGGGTGCTTTTGTATTACAAAAGCTGTTTTCAGAAATGGTGGCAGCTGGCTGTAAATACGTTGTCTTGGAAGTTCCATCGGAAGGCCAAACTCAGTATCGACATGTTGGTATTCATTTTGATGTTTTAGTATTTACCAATGTTACCGAAGAACTCATGGCTCCGCACAACTTTCGAATGGATATACTACACAAGCACAATAAGCGTGTGTTCTCACAAACAGCTCGTCAAAAACCTAAGATAATAGCTGGTAAGAAAATAGAACCAATGATAGTGGCAAATGTCGACAGTGAGCACGCGGCTGCCTACACCAACTTTCCCATCAAGAAGAAGGTTGGTTACAGCATTAAGGCTGATAGTGATTACCAAGCTAGCAGTATCAAGGCAAGCAAAGAAGGTACTGACTTTGTAGTTCGCGATGTTGATTACCACATAAACATAGTCGGTCCTGTAAATGTTGCCAATGCAACTGCAGCGGTTGCTGTAGCTCGAGAGCTAGGTGTGCTGCCAGGACAAATCGAGCAGGGTTTTCGCAATCTTGAATCAATACCAGGCCGAATGGAGCCAATTGACGAAGGCCAAAGCTTTACTGTGTTTGTAGACTATGCACATGAGGAAGCTGGTATGCAGGCCTTGATGGAAAGCGCCCAAGCCATGAAGTCAAAATCATTGAAAATCATAGTACTACTTGGTGCCGAAGGCGGTGGCCGTGACAGGAAAAAGCGCCCTATCATGGGTGAAATTGTTGGCAAAGTTGCCGACTATGTTGTGATCAGTAACGTCGACCCATACGAAGATGACCCAATGCCTATCATAGAAGACATAGCAAAGGGCACAGAGAAAGCTAGCAAAAAACGCGACAAAGATCTCTTCTTGATAGAAGATCGTCGTGCTGGCATACACAAGGCCCTAGAGTTAGCCAACAAGGGCGATTTAGTATTTATTACTGGCAAAGGTGCCGAACAGACTATTGTGATCGATGGCAAATCAAAACCATGGGACGATCGTAAAGTTGTACGTGAAGAACTGAAAAAACTTTAGCAAGCGCTAACCGCTTGAATTGACAGTATGCTTCTTTTTTAGTGGCTTGTGCTTTGTGCCATCTTTTACAGCTACTGGGCACAGCCCCTTATAGTCGGATTCACATGTTTTGCAGCAAATAAAAAGCTGATGACAATCGGGCTTGGCACAATCTATGTAGCGATCACAAGCAGCTTTGCAGTGCGCGCACTCACCCAATACAACTCCGCCACTTGGAGTGTCGGTATTGGTTACCATACGATCATCAAATACAAAATTTTTACCCTTGAAGTAGCCATTAGGAAATTTCTCAAGATACTTCACTATACCACCTTCTAGTTGGTAAACATCCTCAAACCCCTCTTCAGCCAGTAGCGCAGTTGCTTTTTCGCAGCGAATTCCACCAGTACAATAAGTAAGCACTTTCTTCTTAGGGTCTAGTTTTAAGTTTTTCACTTTTTGAGGTAGCTCGTAGAATTTAGTGGTGTCTGGTTGGATTGCCCCCTCAAACCGTCCTACCTCGTATTCATAATTATTACGCATATCAACAATCGCAATATCTTGCTCGTTCGACAACATCTCGTGAAACTGTTCTGGGCTTAAGCGCTTACCGGTTTTGTTCATGTCCACATTTTTACCTAATGTTACAATCTCAGTGCGGTATCGGACAATTAGCTTTGGAAACGGCATCTTGCCGGCAGGACTCCACTTAAATACGATCCCCTTAAACAATGGGTGTCCATCCATATACCGAGTATAAGCTTTGAGCAAGTGTCGTGGCCCAGCAACGGTGCCATTTATCCCCTCTTCGCCAATCAAAATACGGCCTTTTAAGCCAATTCCCTCACACACCAATTTATGCTGCATTACCTCAAACCTGGCATCCGCAACATCGACAAACTTGTAGTACAACAATACATATATTGGCTTACTCATGATGGTGGAATTATATCTTAAAAACTAGGTAATTTCCAGATCTAACTACCTCTTCAAACCTAAAATCGGCTTGCCGTGTTTACAAATCCAATGATCATAGCTCCCAGCCATGCCAGTTGAGATAGTGTTATAGAAATAGCGCTCCATAGTTTAAGCTTACTAGGTAGTTGCCAAAACGACTCAACCTTTTCAGATGACATGGCACGCTGTACAAAATGCAGATTGATACCATTACAAAATATTATTAGAACTAATATCATCTTAAGTTGTGTTATGGGCTTGTTGAGATGTGGATGCAGAAATATTCCTGAGACAATTAAGCCAATAAGCCCAAGCCATATTAGTGGCTGCGCAGTCCGGCTGAGCTTAAGTAGGTCTTCTTTGGGTTTTTGACCTACTACAAACCATAGTCCTGCCCAATCAACTAGTAAAACTGCACCATATGCCAACACTAGTGAGAACATATGTATAAACAATACTATCTTCATAGCTAGCCCTTATCGAAATATTGCTGCAACGGCTCCCAATAATAGTCTTGCCAACCCTGCGCTACATCATTTACAAACTCTTCAGGCACACCAATTTGAGTAAGGTTAATAGTGGTAGCTCCATCTTTCTCACTAAGCTCATAAATAACAGTACTCTCCACTCCATCTGGCCAATCGCTAGCATGCCATGACTGCACTATCTTCTTGCCAGGGTCTAGCTCCAGGTTCTTGCCAGTTGCATAGCCATCCCATACACTAAATTCACCATCAACCTTGTTCTCAATATTTGCAGCAGCTCGAGTAAACTCGGCATGTTGTTTACTGTTCATAAGCGCATCATATACAGCCTGCGCGGGGGCTTTGATGACTGCAGTTTGTTTGATTTGTTCTTCAGACATATACCTACCTTCGCCCAGATCTTCGATAAATAGCATGTAACAGAACTAGTATGACTAGTATCACAACTAGCCATACATCGAGTTCATGCCTAATAACCTGAAAAACGATTGCTATACTAAGTAGCCCAATAGCCGCTAGATAAGTAACATGCCCTGCTTCTATGTGGCGTGGGTGACTACTTTGACTTGGGCGATTTCGCCACACCATAGCCATAAATACTACAATCACGATAGAAAATAACGCCAACATTATTAGCACTAGATTGGTGGACATAAAACTTGCAAATGGCACAATAAAGAAAAATGCCAGGCTAAGTAAACAGATCACAATGCCGGCGTCTACCCATACTGAGGGCTCGTGAAAACTTGTATCAATATGGTCCCCCATAGCTGCACTGGATTTAGCGTGTTTCTTGTGCTCGTGTCGAGCATGGCTAGTTTTGCTCATAATTTGTCCTTCTGTAAATAATAACTGTAGGGAACCCGCCGAGGCGGGCCCCCTCTGGCTCGCCTCGATGGGCTGATTGTCACCTGCTTGCAAGCTGAGCTTGTTGGGCCCTTCGCTGATCCCAGAAGCTCGCATCATCGATCGGTTTCGAACTTCTGTGTGGCCCATAAACGATTGCGCTACTGCCGTTTGGCCGTTTAACAACCCTGGGCAACATGCCCAAGTCGCGGGCCTCCTGATGGCGCTCCTCCTCCAACTGACAAAGCTTGGCATCGCAGCGCAGCAACTGGGTCAGCATCAACTTGAGCGTACATGCTGGCACGTCTACAAGCATGCTGCTCGTCACCGTGACTGTACCCGCCTCGGCCTTGATGATCGGGTCAGTACTGGCTTGCTGAAAGACTTTCCAGAAGGCTTGTTGATCCAAGCCCGCTACGAACTGTCTGGCGGCTACTTCAACACTGACGTATCCAGCATCGTCAGGCCGATCGTCATTGTCGAAGATACTTCGAACTTCTTGCAATGCTGTGTCGAGGTTCACGGATCCTCCCATGGATCTAGCGGACTATTTGTATTGTAACAATAATCAGCCTTAGGCTATAGACCTAAGTAACATCGAAATAACAAATGCCAGCAATAAACCTAAAATTGTAAACACCAACGTAAGCTTAGAGGGATGTTTACTATGAGCTTCTGGCAAAATGTCACTTGTAGCGATATATAGCAGAAATCCTGCAAATACTGCAACTATCATCTGTAATACCTGCTCCGATGGATGTAGCCAAAGACTTATAGCCACACCCACAATTGGGGCAACTGCATCAAGCAGCAGAAAGCCAAATGTGTTACGAGGTTTGTCACGATGTCGCAGCATAATAGCCACTGTGTTCATACCATCTGTAAAATCGTGGGCCAATATGGCTAGTGAGACACTCAGACCTGCGGCTGAACTGATTAAGAAACTCGCCCCAATCGCTATACCATCAAGCAAGCTATGCACAATCAACGCGCCGGCTGCAAACTTACCAACCACAGCATGACTATGTTGGCTGTACTCGTGTTCATGATTACCATGCACAGCAACCAGTTTCTCAACTATATGAAAACCCAAGAATCCTGCCGCCACACCAACCGCAGGCCAAAGTGTTTGTGATTGTCCAAAAACTTCTGGAAATAAATCAAAAAACAGTAGCCCTAATATAAACCCCGCCGAGAAGCCTAGTACTCGGTGCAGCTTATCTTGAAAAATGTATGCTAAGCCACCCCCAGCACAGGTGCTCACAAATGCCAACACTGCCATAACAAAACTTTGTACAGGTAGAAACATAGCTCGCAATTATACGCCAAATAGCCTAAGCATTCTAGTCACAGACTCGGCTGATTTCGGTTATAATAAACCAATATGAAAAAGAGTCAGCAGCCGGACTTCACCTACGATCCAGTCGAGGATAAGAAAAAGGCCGGCAAGCGAGCGATTGACTTTGTTTACTCGCCCAAGCGAGACAAGCCCAAAGCTCGACCACAAAATGACATATCTACCAAGGGCGGCCATGGTGATGCTGTAGTTGACACAAAGAAATCCAAGAAAGATTCTGCCATGGATACCGAGATAATCAATCTAAACAACCCAAAGCCCAAAAAGAAGCGCTGGAAAGTAGTACTGTTTTGTTTTGCATTACTTGGCTTTTTAGCCCTTATTGGCTACTTTGTATACCTGTTTATGAACCTTAGTTCTGTAAGTACCAATCCTTTTAGTCTTACTGATAAACTCAAAGGCGAAGACGATGGTAGGGTCAACATATTACTATTAGGTGTGGGCGATCCAGGACATGATGGCGAAACACTGGCTGACACCAACATGGTAGTAAGCCTTAACACCAAGACCAACCAAGTTGCTATGATCAGTATCCCGCGAGATACGCGAGTGCAGATACCTGGTTTTGGCTACAACAAGATTAATAACGCCCATGCCGATGGTGAGCTATACCAAGGTGGCAAAGGTATTGATTTGGCAAAGAAAACTGTTGAGAATACCTTAGGCATACCAATTCATTACTATGTACGCGCTAACTTCAGCGGTCTCAAACAAGCTGTCGATGCGGTAGGAGGCATAGATGTAGACGTTAAAGAAGATCTTATAGACACTGAGTATCCATGTGAGAAGAACGAATACCGCAGCTGCGGCATACGTATACTAAAAGGTCAGCAGCATATGGATGGTGCGACGGCTCTTAAATACGCACGCTGCCGCAAAGGAACTTGTGGGGATGATTTTGGGCGTGCTCTCCGACAACAAGAAGTGCTACAAAAAGTGCGCGAAAAAGCCTTGAGCATCCAAACTCTTTCTGACCCAAGCAAGGTTACTAGCCTGATCCAAACAGCTGCCAACAACATCAAAACTGACTTAAGTATCAAGAATATACTACGACTTCGCGAGCTCACCAAGGACCTCAGTAACCAAAACATAATAAACGTAGTCTTCTCAATCAAACCAGGAGGCTTCTTGAAAACAGATAGTTCAAGCTCCGACCTGTTGCCTATCGGCGGTAACTTTGATGACATTCAAGCATTTATCAAAAACGTATTTGTGCTTGGGCCAATTTGGAAGGAAGAGCCAAAGATAGTAATACTCAACGGTACTGCTACTGCGGGGGCTGCCGGCAAGTTAAGTACCAAGATCAATAACGATGGTGATGTTATTCAAATACTCAGCATTGGCAATGCCAAAACACGTAATAATGCTACAAGTTCAATAATAGACTACACAAACGGTGCCAAACCAAACACAGCTGCATACCTCGAGAAACTGGTAGGCGTCAAACCAACCCCTCCGGCAACACCGGTTAAGTACCCTGTGGCTGATTTTGAGATCACAGTTGGTGATGACTTTGTAAAAGCCCAAACTGCTACTCCTACTTCCCAATAATATCTAAACTTGTTTTAAACATAGCTGGTATATCTAGAACAAACTAAGATTCCCCTCGCGGGGTGGAGACTCACGTCCCCACCCCGAAGGTCACCTGCGAACGCCAGCTGTTGCGGCCACGCTCGCGCAGCGCTGTGGTCTCGGCCGTGGTGTAACGCGACGACAACCTAGAGAAGCTGTCCCAACTGCCACGATGCTGGTCGGTGAACAACTTGTAGGCATCGTCGATCAACCGGAAATGGTTGGGGTTGGTCAGCTTGACCGCGCCACCCTCGAGGGTGGCATCAATCCAGCTGATCTCGAACCAGCAATCCGCCGGACCGTTGTCGACAAAGCCGAAATGGAAGTCACTGCAACCCTCAATGATGTTGACCATCTCTTCGAGCGCGTGTATGTGACCCCAAAAATCCGCTGCACTATTGGTTGGCTCCATATCGAGCCCCTTTCTTATCGAGGTGGCAAGATTGTACAACAATTGAGCATATTTGTACATACCTAGTAGATGTACTTCTTGCAACCTGGACAGTAGACATGCATCTCTACAGGATCTGGGTGAATCGTGCTACCACAAGCCCGACAGCAACCATTCGCCACCCGCACATTTCCACGATGCCAACGCCAAAGTGAGAATGCCACCAACATGCCACTTGCTATCAGGATTGACTTGCGCATCCTATGCTCCTTCGCTTCGAACTATATCACGAAGCTTGTTGAAGATCAGCCAGACGCCATAGAGACTGATGCCGATGGATTTGCCAAGCAGTTCGATCATGGCTCAACCATTGAACCAATCAGCTGCATCTTGAGCGGCTGTATCTGGAGTAGCCCCGAAACCATAGACGTGGGGCGCCGTGGAGCTGGGTGATAAGCAAAAGCGCGCCATGAACTCACCATCTGGGAGGTCAATGAGCACGAGATTGCTCGCCGTCGGATGCTTCTCCACCAACTTCTTGAGCTTTGTAGCTGACATACCATATTCCCTTCGTCGAGGTACTTGGTTGCTAATACTACCAGATAAGAGAGGTATTTTCCACAGATCAATTGACTTACCAAGAAGGCCATGTTAGACTAGCGCCGTTACTGGAGGGTGACTATACATTATGAAAACTCTCCATCTACTCAGATCTAGAATCAATCAAATCGACCCACATCAAATTCACCGGGTCGTTTTTGCGCTTTTGATAGGCTTGGCGATAGGCTTTGGTATAGCTACTTTTGTGGTCTCACCCAAGTTACTTGACCGATCAGCTCAAGCTACCTCAGTATTAAAGAATCCAGAGATAGAAGCGTCAAAGAGCGCGTTAACCCAGGCACCAATTAGGCTTCAGTTACCACGCCAACAGATTGACTTGTCAATATTGATGGGTAGCTTCAATAAGTCACTTGATGACTGGTATATAGATGATAAGAATGCTTTTTTTGCAACCTTGTCGAGCTTGCCTGCTCAAGACACTAATACTTCAATTATTTATGGCCATAACACCGATGCTGTTCTAGGCAAGACGACGTCTATTCAACGTGGCGACTCTCTGCTGCTAACACACTCAGATGGTAGGATTACCAAATGGCGTTTTGTTAGTGACAAGTTTGTAGAACCTGACGATGTGAAGATATTTAGCCGCCAAAGCGAGGTACCTACAGTAGTACTACTTACCTGCAACGGAAGCAACAACGAGCGTCGTCGCCTGATGTTCTTCGAACAGATATAATAACTCCCTATAACGAACAACGACCCTGCACTCCGGACGAATCCGAGGCGCAAGGCCGTGTGTTGTTCTGTGGAAACGCCTCAGATGGCGTTCGGCCCCCAGTACTTGCGGTAGAAGGCGTAGCCCCCTGCCGCGACGATCGCGAACACTGCGATCTTCTTCATGTCTTCACCTCCTTATGGCTCGGCTCAGAACTGATCAGAGAGTTCTTGGCGCAACGATTGGCGGTACTCGCGCGTCGACTCGTGGTTGCAACTTCCAATCGGACAGTAGCGACGACCACTGAACAGACCGTCACGATACAAGACCACTCCATGCTTGGGACAAGTGACTCCATCGATGTGACGAACCACTATGACTGCCACCAAACCTACTACAACCGCCAGGTTGATGGCTCGTGGATATCTGTGCACAACCTTCATGAGCTACCAGCTCCGTGAAGCGGTGGCTGAGCTGAACGTACCGACCGCACATCTTGGCGCATCATCATGGGATTGCGCTCAACGTGTCTGCAACGTGAGTTGGTGCAGACATAGCCATAGTTCTCCTCGGAGTACTCAGCAGGACACTGGCACACAGGGCACGGAAGCGTCATGGAAAACTTGCGCAACAACCATGTGGTTACTGCGCCAAGAACGATCAAGATTACAAGTGCCTTCTTCATAGGTACCCCCTCTTTTGTGTTGACACTTGGAGCCAGATTATAAACAATTACAGATAAAAAGTCTAGATGGCACCCTTGAGATAAGCTTGTCGCTTGGCTTCTGGAAACTTTTCGATCGCATAGCGCAGCATGGTGCGAGGCATTGTTTTGTAATGCTTTTTCAGAAATCCTTCTTCATTTTCTATCCCCACGCTATTACCAACTTCACGTAGCATCCAACCAACCGCCTTTTGAATCAAATCGTGCTCGTCGTGTAGTAAAATTTCAGCAATTGCAAATGTTTCATTGATGTCCCCTTGTTGTATGAAGTATGCAGTGGACATTATCGCGATCCGCCTATCCCAAACAGACTTAGACCTTGCCAACTTGGATAATATCTTGATAGTTTCTACCGACGGCGAGCTGGTTTGAGCATAGTTATCCCACAAGTAAACGCTAACAATATATGGCGCGGAGCTGTCAACAATGTCCCAATTGTTGATATACTTCGTATTTTTTAGGTAGAAATCGTAGATTGACTTACGAGTAGTGGCATCACCCTTCTTAAACTGAGCGACTAGTATAATAATTGCCGTCAATCGTTGCTCATGTACATTGCTTTGTAACAGTTGTTCTATGTCATGTAAGCTCAAGTGATAGTAGCTCTTGGCTATCTGGCGCTGTACAGGAACGGTAACACCCAAGAATACGTCGCCGTGCCCGTATTCGCCCGGTCCAGTTTTGAAAAAACGTTGGCTATGTTTGGCACGAACTGAATCGGCGTGTGATCTAAGCTCACTGCGTAAGTTTGCAATAGTTTTATTGCTCAGCATAAGGCTTCCAATCGCCACGATGTATCTCAGCAATAAAATTCTTGGCTGGTTTGATTAATATCCCTTGGTCTTTGTTCACAAATTCAAGCGAATAGTCACTATCTTGGCGGCCTTGGCTATTATTGGATACACCATTCAACACCCAAATAGATCCATCTTGTGAATTTTCATAGCGTGCGCCTTTGATCACATCAAATAAGTTGGCAATCTCAGGGTCTGGGGCTGGTTCCGACTGGTTTGGTAATTCACTCATGATTGATTTTTTCCAATACAGGTTCAGCCATAAAGTTTAACATAAATACAGCTGGTGATATGGCGGGTGCGACTAGCGAAGTTAACATAGCTAGTATTGCCACAAGCGCAGCAAACAGACTCTTTTGCCGACCAAGTTTCTTACTTCGAGCCGAAACCGATCCAATTAGATTGTGTTTGATAGCATAGTCCCACTGCCAGTATGAAGCCATGGCTAGTAAGAAGAAATTGGTCGCAAATGGCAATGCCCCACTGGTTAGATTGCCATAGTGCGCAATTAGTGATGTTGTAAATGGGATACACACAACTATCAGTAGCCTAAGTGTATTGATCATCACAAAACGATCGTCCCATTTCTGGATTAGTGCAAACTGACGATGATGTACGGCCCAAGCATTACCAAGTAGTAAGAATGCTAGGACAAATGCGAATACATTTGGCCAGATTTGCCACAAAGCCTGCGACAACTGTTGATTACTAACCGTGCCAGCTAAGTTTGGTACATTTAAATCGAGTACCAAAAGAGTCATAGCAATAGCAAACACCCCATCACTCAACGCTTCGATTCGAGCAGTTGATATGTGGCTATTCAGTTCGCCCTTGAAGTTACTCATTTTGTTCTCCCCCAACTAATACTGCTCCAAACTCTCTCGTGTAAGTAGTAAATGATAGTGCCAGTCACTGCCGTAATACCAGTGATTGACAATGCATCTTGTAACTTACCGGTTTCGAAGTAAGTTATAGCAAATATAGAAACTATGATTAGACACCTATAAACGATGGCTTTAACAACCGAACGCATACGACTCTCGGGGTGTTCACAACGGCTAGTTTGTTGAGATGATTTTCTGGAGCTCACCAATAGTTACCTCAAAGCCATTAGATCAAGTATTGACTTGATTAGCAAGAATACTCCGATCAAACCAAACAGTACAGCAATTATAGCCGGCCCAAATCGCTCAACGAAGACAGATAACTTTCTCAAAACTGGTTGGGCATGTTTGCCCAATACTACTAGCAACAATGGTGCGACAATAGCTGGTAGTAAACTAAATAGGATCATGACACCAAGCGCTAACACTCGGGCCGACACAGTAGCTGACTCTTTGGTAAGCACTACGGCCGCTGGAAAGTAGAGGAATATGGTAGATGTATTGACCGCCATAAGGCCGATACCCAATACAAAGTACTTCCAAACCGAGGTAGCTTTGGCACTATGTTGACTAGTATTGGTACGCTTTTTCAATAATCTACGAAGCGCAAATATTATCAATGCCACACCGGCAACCAGCTGGAACTCAGCATCTACCAAGCTAGGTTGAGATGAAGCTTTTTTGGCTCCAAGGTTGAGCAATATAATAAAACTGCCAATTACTGTAATTGAGATCGCCGCTCCGGCTAAGAATGCTAGTGCCTTGGCCAATGGTCGCTTCGGCTGAGAGATTGCTAAAATCGAAGCCGTTAAGATAAGAGGGCTCACCGCAGAGCCTATGGCAAATGGTAGTATTGCCCAAACTTGTTGCATAATCCTATTATACTGTAGTTTTCACAAGCACAAGAATATTTGCATTTTGATAAGCCATCCAGCTACAATCAAGGTAACTTTTAAAATATTTGGAGAGAAACATGCCCACACATACTCACAAACAGACAGAAACCAACACTAAGAGCAAGGAGCATCACGGCTGGACTCGCGTTTTAGCGATAGTAGCTGCAGTGGCTATCTTGGTTTGTACCTACAGCACAGTCCTGCGCGATAATTTTGCCACAGCTGCCAAGCTAGTAGTATTTATGCGCAATGCCAATACTTTTGTGCACATATCTTCAGCGATAAAAGCAGAGGTATCTGAGAATCTACCTTCATCAGTTAAAGACAACTTCTTGCAAAACGCCTTGGCCCAAAAACTACTTGATGTGATAGTAACACCTGAGAACGTTGCCAAAGTAGCTGAGCCTATTCTAACTACTACCTATAAGGTTGCAGACAAGGCTGATGCCCAGATCAAGAACAACAATGTCGTAATTGAATCCGGAAAATACAAAGCTCAAGCAAGCAAGTTTGTAAGTGATTCCAAGCTACCACCAGTATTGAGCGAACCGCTAAATTCGCTAATCAACTCGGTACCAGGAGACATTACAGTAGTCGATGGGCAAAAGAATCCTGATAGCCCGCTGCTCATGATGGTTAAGCTACGAATGGCATTCCAGAAGTTGAATACGCTGGTAACAGTTCTATGGTGGGTAATAATCCTTAGCTTAGCCGGTATCGTAGCTCTCAACTTCCGAAACTACCGAGCAATCCTACGGACTACAGGGCTTACACTAGGGATATCCGGCCTAATTGTCACTATAGGATCATGGATGTTTGCGCCAATCACACTTTTGTTTGTGCCACAAAGCACTGATCAAGTAATTGGCAATACTCTCAACCAAGCTACCGCTGACATAATCAACACTTACTTCACTCTCACCCGACCATACGGCTTCTTCTTACTCTTGGTGGGATTAGTGTTGTACTTACTGTACCGTTTTGACGTAATAGCTCGAGGCACAACACTGGTTCAACAACAGATTAAAAAACGCTCACACAAGACCTCGACCGCTCATCAAACCCACAGTAGCCATAAGAAGTAAAACAAATGGCCAAAAAATACGATATAGCAGATCTTTACAACAACAATAAGACTGTCAACAAAATCATTGTAGTCGCTTTGGGGTTAATTGTGGTTGGTGCAACATTCTACCACTATGTTGAAAACCTACGTTGGCTAGATTCCTTTTACTTCACCGTAATAACTCTAGCTACTGTAGGCTATGGTGATATTGTTCCAAAAACTGATTTGGGAAAACTATTTACGATCTTCTACGTCATCATCGGCATAACAGTGTTCCTAGCACTTGCCAGAGCAATTGTTTTGCGCATATACCAGCGCCAACAAGAACGCAAGAACAAAAAATAGCTCTGTTCGGTAACTGTTTGATATACTGGGGACATGAAACCTGTTCTCCAGCCTCTTGCTGACCAACAACGTCCTAAGAATCTAGCTGAAATGGTTGGCCAAGATCATCTGATCGGAAAAAATCAGTTTTTGCGAACTGTTATAGAAAAAGGCCAGCCAGTTAGTATGATACTGTGGGGACCGCCAGGTAGTGGTAAGACTACACTGGCTAGGATCATCGCCCATTCTGGGGATTTTGAGTATCAAGAGATATCGGCAGTAGCTGCTGGCCTAGCCGAAGTGAAGAAAGTTATTGCCCAAGCACAAGCAGACTTATCACAAGGGCGTAAAACAGTACTATTTGTCGATGAGATTCATCGCTTCAACAAAGCTCAACAAGATGCATTCCTCCCACATGTAGAATCTGGCACTATTGTTCTTATAGGTGCCACGACTGAGAATCCAAGCTTTGAAGTAATTGGCCCACTACTTAGCCGTTCGCGCGTGGTAGTGCTAGAACCTCTTAGCAAAGAAAATATTGTTGATATATTGAACCGAGCCAGTGGAGAGCTAAAAAACAAGCAGCTCAAAGCAGAGGCAATAGAACTATTGGCAGAACTAAGTGGTGGTGATGCTCGTATGGCTATCAATGGACTTGAGGCGGCGGCAATCACTAACAAGGAGGTTGGGGCTGATGATGTTAAGCAAGCTATGCAAGTAGTTACAGCCAAATACGACAAGGGTGGCGAATACCACTACAATCTCATATCAGCCTATATCAAATCCATGCGTGGCAGCGATGTAGATGCCACTCTTTACTATCTGGCACGAATGCTGCGAGGAGGTGAGGATCCCAAGTTTATTGCGCGCCGCAATATTATCTTTGCAAGTGAAGACATAGGGTTAAGTGCTCCTGCAGCGCTGAATCTAGCTGTTAGTGCATTTTTGGCGGTAGAGCGGATTGGCTTGCCAGAATGTCAACTCACACTTTTTGAATGTGCAATTGTTCTGGCCAAAAGCAAGAAGTCTCGTACCACAGCCGATGCCATGGCGCGCGCCCTCAAAGCAGCAAGTGAGCATCCGGATGAACCTGTCCCCCTACACTTACGTAATGCCCCTACCAAGCTCATGAAAGACTTAGGCTACCAAAAGGGTACTAAGTGGGAAAGTGGCTTTAAACACCCAGAAGGCTTTCTTCCAAACAAGCTAAGGAGGCTAAAGCTTTTTGAAGAACAATAGTAGCTATTAATATTGACTTTTCATACTATTAGTTTATAATATCGCAAATGCCTCTCAAACTTCGAGACTTTACTAAATATTTGTTAATTGTCACCATATTTGTGGTTGGTGGCTTTTTATTCTGGAAACTTCGAGCTCAAATCGGGATGATAACCCTTGCAGCCTTTCTTGCCGTTGTTCTCAACCCAATTACTGATTGGCTACTCCCTAGGATGCCTCGTAATAGTAGGCTTCTGGCAACTTTGTGCACTTATGCGATTGTAATTGCAGTTAGCCTGTTTCTGATTGCAGTTGTATTGGCACCACTGGTAGGCCAAGCGGGTCAACTAGCCCAAAATCTTCCCACAACACTGGATAGTTTTTTACAATCCGATAGTGGGATAGGAAAAAGTATCAATAACATACTAAGTAGTAATATTGATTCTTCCAGCAAGCAAATGATAATTGGAGGAATAGCTACCCTCAGTTCCTCACTGTTTAGTCTACTTAAACAAATTAGTAGTAACCTAGTATCTCTAGGCATGATGATTGGATTGAGTTTCTTCTTCCTACTGGAAGGTGCAAAAATTGCTAACTTCCTCAAGGCCACGCTGTACCCAAAAACCAGGAGTTACTATGCCGAGCTTGCAGATCACACTACAAGCGTGATAGCTCGCTATATTGGTGGCAACTTCTTGATATCGGGAATTGCTGGTTCGACTACGCTTCTGTTTATGTTGTTGATCAATGCGCCATTTGCCTTTGTATTATCAGTTGTAGTGGCTATTTGTGATCTAATCCCACTGGTAGGAGCCGGGATTGGTGCTATTATAGTTGCTATTATTCTTGGCCTAACCGCGCCTCAACTAGTCTTGCCAGCAATTTTGTTCTTGATTGTTTACCAACAAATAGAAAACAACGTTCTAGCGCCTGTCATATACAAGAAAATGGTCTATATTTCACCACTTCTTAGTTTTATTGCAGTAATTATTGGTAGCGCATTGGCTGGAGTATTAGGCGCACTTATTGCAGTTCCACTGGTGGGAGTAGCCCAAATAGTTATCAACGAACTGCTCGATGCAAACCTGCCGCACTACAAGAATGGTAGTAAATCACGCAAGATGTCGGCCAAAACTAGTAACTAATGTTACTAAGATCTGGTACTTGAGCTTGAACTTGTTGTAAGAAGCTTTGCAGCTTTTCTTTTACAGAATCATTTATAAATGCTTTATAAGTATCACCATTGGCGTAAACTGCAGTGAACTGCTTTTGTGGCCCACCTAAAAGATCAGAACTTTGAGGCGCTGATTCCAAGATTGATTTGACCTTGTTACTTTCAAAATCCCCTACAATAGTATTCCAAATAGTTTCAGTCATGACACAACTTGTTGTAGTTGTACTCTGTGGCTGTATCTTCGTAAATGTATAGCTACATGTAGTAGGAGTGATTATCAGAGTCTTACTCTCTTGGTACTCGGGGCTAACTGGTCCCGTGCTACTATCAAACTCGAGTAGCTTCACCTCATTGCTTGAGAAGTAAGTTGGTTGTTTTTTGCTTTGTGTGACAAAGTACAAAGAAGCACCGACAATACCAACTAACACGATAGCGACAATAATAAATAGCCACGTATGTTGGTTGTGATGAGTTTTTGATCTGGTCATTATGCTTATGCTAGCATAGTATGGCTATAAATAGCCAGTCAGATATTTTGAACACTTTAAAGTTGAAATGACTACTCAAACCGAATATAATACAAACAAGATGATTCAGAAAATCGATATTATAACTCTATATGTTGCTGACCACCTGAAATCGGCGGAGTTTTATGAATCCTTGGGATTTAAAGAAACATTTTCAGGTGACGATATGGCTATAGTTGATATCAATGGCTTTAAACTTTGGTTAGTCAATCAAGCCACTGCCAAGGGTAACTCTGAGTTTGAGCACGATGCTTTTGCCGAGCAAAAAGGCGCCGGTATGTACATATACATCAATGTGGATAATATCGATGGGTTTCACCAAGGATTACTCGACAAAGGCTACGAGCCTAGCTCAGAACCGCGTGATTGGCCTTGGGGAAATCGTGAGTTTGTACTACGCGATCCAGACCGATACAAACTTTGTTTTTACCAAGCAATAGCAAAACCCTAATAGTTTCTTGGTAATCGCCACCTCCAGCTCAGTTGCCGCAGTGCTGCAACACCAAATTTTCGAGTTAGCAGATAACTATAAGTAAACATTGATTGAGCGTTTGATGCATCAACAGTTGTATAGCCCAACAACTGCAACTGTTTCGCAGAGATCTGTTCCACACGTCGACGTTGCTCGGCAGTTCCTTTGGGCTTTTGTGGTTTGATAGGTTGCAATAAATTGTTGTGAAGATTCGGCTGGTAAACACTCCCGAGTAGTTGCTTGGCATTTGAGCTTGTATCTTTCAACATCTTTGGCTCGTATGCTACTCCTAGCCAGCTACATAATGCCTTAACCTGTATTTTTGGCTTAGTCACCAAGTCTTCATAGCGAATTTCTAGATAGTGTTTCTTACCAAGCTTTACTCCATCCTTTTGTGCAAGCTTGGTTCGCACCGACCAGTCCACTGCCGCTTCATCAACAGATTTAGTCCAACCGGCCGAATACTGCGATACTGCTACATCACGTCCATCTCGAATCAAATGTACAAAACGAGCATTAGGATAGTTCTTGAGTATAAAACCAATATGCTGAGTAAGTGATGGCGTCTTGTCGATCGCAATTTGCTTACCTTGCAAAGCTGCATAGTAACAATACAGTCTGGCAATGGCATCTGTGGTGTTTGCTGCACCTGAGAATGCTTTGTTGATATCTTTGCTACCCATGTGCCAATGTGTAAAACTCCCCGCCTGCATTAGATCTTGCGAGAAGCGAGTTTTATCAAATCCTGTTGCCACATCGTAATGTTTCTTATACTTGAGTAGTGGTAACACAAAGTGAGCCTCGGGAGTAACATATAGTTTGCTGTGGCCATTGAGTATAGTTCTTAGTAATGTGGTGCCACTACGGCCCACACCAAGTATAAACACTTCACTAAATCGAGCTGGTGGTTTGAGCATATTACTATTCTAGCGCTATCTGTTCCAAAGGTGTATTATTATGCTATGAAATCAAAACTTGCTTCATTTTTGCTGGGCGCATTTATTATCATAATGGGGTTATACTTCCTGAGCATGCTGGGCAATCAGCTGACTCTCAATTCCACACTTGGTATGTATTGGCCTGTAATCCTGATATTTGTAGGCTTATTCACACTCGGGACATCAAAAGACCATATGGGCTTCCCGCTCGGACTGATTGGATTAGGATTTGTACTGACGCTCGGTCGTCTTGGTGTATTCAAGCAAGTAAGTGTGCTTGAGCCAGTACTGATTATGCTAGTTGGAATTCTAATTATTGCTCTCGCAACTGGTAATCCCAACAAGAAGAAAGCCAAGTCGGATACAAATACTCACGATCGAGTTGTAGACTAGTAACTCCTAGCCACGCTTTTGGCCACGGTACGAGGACTTTGTCTCACGACCTTTTCTGTCCCTTAAACCTTTGGCTCGCTCAAAATTCGATGTATTTGGTTGTTTGATTCGTTCAAACGCCTGGCTAGGTCTGGAGCTATGAGGGTTTTGAGCTCTTCTACCGGCATATACATCATAGCTGCGTTCTCCAGGTGGAGGTGGAGGTGGTGGAGGTGGTGGTTCAACAATTGGCGTTCTCCCGGTGGTATCTACAACAGTTGGTACACCACGTTGAATTCGTGGATCAGACTCCGTACTATCTGTGTCAATTCGCTTAACAGGCTCGGGGCTATCTGGCTTATAACCAATTAGCTCATTGGTGGTCAATACTGTTCTTTCTACTGGCCTTTCAGTTGGTACAGTGGTGGTTTCCAATCTTAAAACCGGTTTATATACATAAGCTTGGACCGCCTGATCTACTGGCCTGCTAAAATCAACTGTTACTGTCACTTTGCGACGGTCGCGTATGAAGTGGTCAAGTAGTATCTTGGCCTCTGAAGGTATTGTTTGACCAGTATTGTACTGTTCTAAAAGATCATTGACTGTACCATGATAGCCCGTACTGGCAATGACCTCATTTATACTCAACACCTCATTGTCTTTCAAAAAATCTTCCACAGCATCGACTTTAGTCTCAACATTGTCTGGTATTTCAACTCCCTTACTCGTCAATTCTTGTCGAAGACGAGGATCAAACTCAGTAACATAAACATTGGCCCGTGTTTCTGCCAACAGTCGATTTGGCTCACTAGGTTCTTGGACACCACCCAAATCATCGTGATGCTCATCTTCAGCCGAAGCACCTCCTGTAACCTGTATATTTGTTATTGTTGATTCTGCAGGGATCTGCTGCCTAAGTGTGTTAATTGTCTCAGTAACTGAGTTCGGGTTGACCGTCTTGCCAGCATTTGGATCTTGAGAGAATCCGCGCGCATAGATTTCTGCCTGTGGTACACTCACGCTAGCTGATTCATGAGCTGTTGTATGTTGAACTACTGGAGTCTGCACAAACTCTACTCTTGGAGTAGCAGTCTGAACCTGGCCTTGTTCGGTTGTGGTGGCATGTGCTACTCCAGGTAAGCTAGCCAGCACAGCGCCGGTTGTTAGAATTCGCTTAGCCTTACTCGGCTTTGGCGAGCGGCTTGTAGTTGTTTCATCGTCTTCAAGAGGAGATCTAGGTATTTCTGACATACATATAGCATAACAGTTTTACTAAATCTGATGCAAAGAAACTACTTCTTAATCACGGGTTGACGCAAGATAGTCTTGAGCCGCGAGGTAGCAACTCGACGCGGATCGCTCAAATATATCTCATGGTGAGCAGAAGATGGCTTAAGATCATGACTTTCCATAAACGAACGCATGAGGGCGATGTCGGCAGTTTCGTTCTTGTATGAGCCTACATGCATGATTTGTACAGCCTGCTTTTCTTCTAGGGTTTTGATGTGTAAGTTATCAAACTGTGGGTTAGGATGCTTTTCAGACATGGCTTTAGCAGCGTTTTGTGCCAAATTCTGTGTAACAAACCCTGGGACCACCAAGAATGCCTCCCAGTGCCACTGATCAGGCTTACTTGCGTCGAACTCTTTGCCATCTTTCATGCTCCACAAAGCTTCGAGTGGCGATACTTTGAAGTCTACAAAACCTTCGGGTACAGGACCACGCTTAGGCATAAACTTGATACCATATGCCGTACTGTATAATGCCTCCACTGCATGTTGGAACGACTCAGTATTGGGATCGCCTTCACCAGAGATTGCTAACACTCGGAGCGCTGGCACGTGTATGAGTACAGGCTCCTTGGGATCGGCCTTGTAAAGCCTGGGAAACAGTTTGGTAATATCAAAGTTATCACTCATCTTATTAACAGTATCCTTGCAAGCGCCACAATAGCTATTATTAGCCAAAACACATTTAGTACAACTGTTTGGCGTAGCCCTTTGATTACCGAGATTACTATTATCCCAACCGCGCCTGTTAGGTTTAATAACTGATAGACTACCGAATCGGCGTATATGATATTAAAGCTTACTAGCGCGTAGGCACTTATTATTGCTGCCGTGCCATACCACCCAACCACCTCGCCTATTAGCTTGTTTTGACTTCGTTTGACCATCGTTACAACTTCATCTCCTCAAATGCCCAGCTCAATACCTCCTGCATCTCAGCATAGTTTGGCTTGTGGTCGGGGCTATACAAATACAACACGTTGTCCACCACCTCTATGTTCACTTCGAAGTCGAGTTTGTAAATCCGCTCCATGAAGTTAGTAGCTAGCAGCTCAAAACTGGTTGCTCTATCTGGTTTAGCAGCCCACACTGCGAACTTTTTGTTATACTCCACACTCTCTGTCTCAACCTTCTCCAAGCCTTTGCCCTTAGGCTTGAATCTATACCAGCTCTTTTCTGTCACCAAAATATCGTCGTAGTGTTTAGGTAGTATGGCCTGAGCTACCGTGATGGGCGACATACCCATGCCAGCCTTGGGCTCATAACTGTAGAACTCTACAATCTTTTGTTTATTTGCCTTGCCATAACTACCTATCACATGATTGTTGATGTCGGCATTCCCAAAACCAGTCGGACCAAATATTGCACCTCGGGTTGGCATCATCAGCCAACCAAAGTCGGGGTCATAAAAGTAATTGTTGGAGCTAGCAAACTGAGCTATACCCTCATCGAACTTACTTGCATCAGCTGTAGTCTGATCGATACGATCCAGTACATACTCCTTGCCTACTTTTACAAAATTCCAAATCTCCGTAAACTCGCTGTTATCTGTAAATATTTCCTTATTTTCTTTGGTATCAATCAGTTTATCGTTGGACTTAGCTCGAAAGAACACCCTAAACTCATCTGTGTAACTCTCGCTTTGGCCTATATAAGTTCCTAGTATCTCTGTATTCTCCATCAAATTCTTGCGTTGATAGTTTTTGAGTACATTGAGCTCTAGCGCCATCTTGGCATAATAGCTTGGTGAAGTAACTTTCTTCATAGTAGTAAGATCAAATTCCATCCATGCCTGTTGAAACTTCATAAAAACATCATTGGCGCGTGAAGCCAAAGCTTTTTGATCTTCATTTTCTAGATCCTTAGCATCAACAAAGCCAGCTGGTGGGGTCGAGCCTGACTTTTTCTTAGCTCTTGCGGAAAACACCATAATTAGTATCCATATACCGACAAAGCCAAAAATGAATAGCCACGTAACCCATCCAGGAGCACTAGAGCCAGACCCCGAGCCAGAACTCGAATAACTTGAGCTATGGCTACTACTGCTACTACCACCACCTCCTCCACCGCCAGAGCTAGAGCCTCCGCCCCCGCCACGTGCCAAAATGATTGCTTGATGATTTTGCGGACTATTCATTGCCCTATTGTAACTTATTTGTGGTTTCTAGCGAGCTACTTTGTTGAGATTGGATTGATAGTAAAAAACTGGCAGCAAGATAATGATGTTGGCAAATGCCACCTGAAGCAAGAAATGTGTGCTTGTTAGTGAGTCGGTATATATATTGAACGGTCCGGTAATTCCGAAGAATACGCTTACAGCCAGCGCAATCACAAACGGCGCCAGAAAGGCTGCCCATCTACCGATCAAGCCTTTGGTGGTAGCCTCAATCGCCTTAGCCCATCGCCAAAACCACCAGATATTGATGATTGGTATAAAAAACCATAGAAAGAATGGCACTTTCAATTCACGTTTGTTTAACGTGTTCATCTCGGTTTTGGTTATGAAGTACCAGTAGATCTGGTATAGCCCGAGAGTAATGATGTTGAGTAGCAAGATCGATAGTAGCGAACGATACTTCATGCGCATAATTTTTATAGTCCTTATGTTAGCTTAAGGGCATTATAGCATCGCGTTGCTTCCTTCTAAACACTCAACCGGTTGAGCACTTGGAAGGGAGCCGCCTGGGCAGTCTCCCAGACGGTGTTCGAACCGTGCTCAGTCGTCGCGGTTCATCGGCCCATCGCATTGCTCTTCGTGAGCCGTGATGTGGCCGAAGCAGAAGTTGCCGGCACAGTGACGGCACATCTTGGTCATGCCCTCGGTGGGCGCGCCGAGCTCCTTGCACTTCTCACAGGGGTTGGGGTGGTCATGCATGGGTTGTCCTTGGGGTTCAGACCTTGTCGCCGACTTGCAAGATCGGCTCAGGCGCGAAGTGCTCACCAGGGTGCTCCTTCAGGAAGATGAGTTTGCGCTCATCCACCAGCTGCCAGAACTTGACGATGGTGAGGCGCCGGATCTCTTCGGGAATTTCGCGGTGCACATACTCTCGGTTGTCGGTGCAACCATTGAGTGAGTACCACTTCATTCCCACATGGCCATCTGGTGCACCGTACGTGCTGGTCTCCGTCACCTCCACGAAGGTGAAACGAGCACCGTTGTCACGGTCAACATACAGCCACAGACTGTATAGACCAGGGTGTTTGATGTCGGGCATTGCGGTGCCTCCTTCAGGCGATATGGACTTGCAGGGTTGGGTCGAGCAGCTGACATTCTTCGGCTAACAGTCGACGATGGCACTGTTCGGGAGTGGCCTCCTTACACAGCAGTGTGATGTTGCGCTCCTCTGCCCACTGAATCAGTGTCCAGAGCTTCTCGACTTGTTCGGGCATGCGCTGCGCCTGGCGATATTGCTGGTCAAATTCAGTCCAGTCGACCTCGTCGCGCAGGTAGCTCCCGATCAACTGAGGATTGGGCGCGTACACCGTCCAGTGGTAGTCGAACGAGTCGACAGTGATGCGCAAGTCTGGGGTAACCCCGTCATCGAGCGTGTGCCGACTCATCACCGATATCCTCAACCCGTCATCGGGCTCAGCTTCGGCAAAGATACACTTGGTTCGTAGCATGGGGGTTCACCTCCCCAATTCTCAAGGTGTACAGTTCCGCCGTAAGTATATCAAACCGTCTCGCAAAAGCTAACCATTAGTATCTTTAGATTGAGGTATAATATGACTTATGAAGAAACTAGCAGTCATATTTGATATGGACGGTGTACTTGTGGACACAATACCGTTCAACTACAAACTATGGCATAGCTACTTGCATGAGAGTGGTATAGAACTCTCCAAGCATGCTTTCCAACAAATACTCGGCATGGAGTTTGACGACGTAGTGAAGGTGTTTGAAAGCCAGTTTGGAGTCAACATAGACAACACCAAGCTTGCCAACCAGATTAAATTAGAACGTGACCTATACTACCAGAAGCATGAGTTACTCATGAGCAAGCAACTTCCTCAACTTCTTAGCTCACTATATGACCAAGGTGTACCAATGGCCGTGGCCACAGGTTCTAAACGCTCTGTTGCCAAGGTGTTACTACGCAAGAATCAGCTCACACCGTTCTTCAAAGAGGTTGTTACGGCTGATGATGTAGTCCATGGCAAGCCATCGCCCGATATATACCTCACAGCCGCTCATAAACTTAGCATCTCACCAAGCCATTGTGTGGTAGTAGAAGACGCCGCATCTGGAATTGCTGCCGCCCACGCTGCCGGCATGACAGCTGTGGGCTACCACAACGGCTTCAATACAGTTGAAGACCTGCACGAGGCAGACATGATTATTGATAGTTTTGATGAGCTTGACTTAGAGATACTAACCAAGCTCAGTCGTTAATAACAAACATCAAGATTTCGTTTATGTAGATATTGTTGATGATAATCTTCGGCTAACCAAAAATTGCTAGCCGGTACTACCATAGTGGCTATTGGCTTGCTAAATTTACCTGATTTATCAAGCTCGACAATCTTAGCTTCAGCTTGCTTCTTTTGCTCGTCGCTGCGGTAGAATATCACACTACGGTAATTTTCACCTATGTCTGGACCCTGCCCATTTACCTGAGTAGGATCGTGATGGTCAAAAAATAAGTCTAGTAACTCTGTGTAGCTAATTTTGTCAGGATCAAACGAGACTTGCACTGTTTCGGCGTGACCTGTAGTGTGACTACTTACTTGCTCATATGTGGGATTGGCAACATGGCCACCCTCATAGCCTACTTGGGTCTTAACTACTCCCTTGGCTGTGCGAAAAACTTCTTCCACTCCCCAAAAGCACCCACCTCCAAAATCCGCTAGTTCAAGTTGCTTTGCCATAACCCTCCTTATACTAAATACTATCTGCTGCTCTGTCTCTCATAGCTTGATGCTTATCTACTCGATTACTTGACACTTCAGGCTCAGAATTACTGGTGTCTACATTAGATCTTCTCAATGGTAACCCTTGCTTTAGCCGGATCTTATCAACCATATCACGATACGCTCGCATTCTAACTTCTGGATCATCTGATTGAAGGTTTTCATCAATTTCACTTGGCTCCTGTCCACCAACCAATTTACGAAATCGCTCTGCAATTATTTCCCGTTGCTCTTGCAACATACGCTCTTGCTCCCACTTCATAGCTCGTATGCCCTGTTGCTCTTTGCGTAATTGTCGTAGCTTTTCTTGATCCCGTCGTGCCTCCTCGGCTAGTACAGCATCTCGTTGTGCACTTTCGATACTATCGGCCACTGCTTGGTCTGCCTGATCGAGTTGTGCTAGAATTGCCTGCTGCTGGCGTGCTTCCTCGGCTTCTAGGCGCGCAACATCTTGGTCGTGCAATTCCTCTACCATGCGCCGTTCACGCCCCTCCCATTCATCTGCAGCCCGAAGTTCACCCTCTGTTGGTTTGTCTTGGTCTGTTGGATCATGTGGGCCACTGCCCTCGCCGTTACTCATAACTGCATTATACAACCATGTTAGAATATTCAATAGAATTAATAGGAGAACAACATGGCGCTAAAAGCCCTTATACTAAACTGCACACTCAAGCCATCACCTAACAAGTCAAATACTGATGCATTAATACAGAAAGCTGTTGAGCTATATGAAGAACGGGGTGTAGAAACTGAAGTACTACGAGTAGTAGATTACAAGGTCCGTTTTGGTATAAGTTCCGATGAGGGACACGGTGACCAATGGCCAGAGATTCTCCAGAAGATCAAAGCCTGCAACATACTGATCATGGCAAGCCCTATCTGGTTTGGAGTGCGCAGCAGCGTTTGTCAGATGGTAATGGAGCGGCTCGATGGGACATATGCTGAAGGTGATGAATCTACTGGACAGTTTCCTCTCTACAACAAAGTAGCCGGCTGTATTGTAACAGGTAATGAAGATGGTACACACAATGTTTGCGCCAATACACTCTATAACCTTACCCACCTGGGCTGCACTGTACCACCAAATGTGGATACCTATTGGGTAGGCGATGCTGGCCCTGGCCCAAGCTATGTCGAGGCCGGTGGAGAACAACACCTCTACACCAACAAAACTACTAGATACATGGTAGCCAACACTATTTATATGGCGCAGCTACTTGCTGATAACCCAATTCCAACCAATCTCAACGATCTTATTGAGAATGCCAAAAAGGTTAGCCGAGATACTAGTCAATAATTGTTACTTTAGCAGCCGATCGACGACCATAAAAGTATAATAACAATTCACCAGGGTCTCCTGTGATAGTTGTAGATTTATCGCCATCCTTAGCTTTGACATGAAGTTCTTGACCCGTCTGTTTGTTTACTAGTGTTACCTCTCCCAGATCCGATACCAGTTTTGGCCGTATTCTGGCTATACCTTTGAGGCTGTTCCACAAAAGCACTGCAGATTCTCCAGTCGGAATAGGCCTATGAATATGCAGCCCGCCACGTAGTATGTCTTCATTATGAACATAGAACTCTGCCACATTTGCTCCTGCAGGCATATACCATGGGCATTTGCGTACCCGCGCAATAATATAGTCGTGGCCTTTGTTCTCCACCCTTCTAATGGCGTAGTCATGAATCTTGTGCAAACTATGAAAGACTATGCCAATAGGAGCAATTAGTCCCTCACGAACTATCAAGTGTGCAGCGACATCTTCCACAGTCCAGCCTTCACAAAGTGAATCATCCTGCCATTGGGATGGAGTGAGCTTACTAAGTGTGTTTGCCGTAAATTGACGCTCGGACTTTGTAAACTCTTTACTGGTCATTTAGTCTTATACCTCGCGAGTTTTGTAGCGTGACGCTTGTATTATGATTTCGTTCATTCCACATGTTTATCCAGATTGGGGCTACGTTTTGAGCTTGCTGACTTAGGGTGCCGTGAGCAAAATAGTTTAGTAGCGCGGGTTCACCATCGCCATACCCTATTGTCATAAGGTAGATCCATTCATTCGAGTATGGCTCTATTGGTAGTTTGTCCAGATACCGCTCTTTTATGTAGCGCATGGCCAGCGCGCCAGCCTCGATACTGCCTTCCACAGTTGTTGTGTCAATCTGATGATCACTTTTATAGTAAGTGGCTAGTCCGTCTGCTGTTGATTGCATTACTTGCGCTGGGCCTGATGCCCCACTTGGATTTTGAAGATTCTGTCCCAATGATTCTTCAGTAATCACAACAGCCAAAAACCTGGGATCAATGTCGTTCTGTATAGCGTACTTCTCTATCAAAGGCCATTCTTGCACTACTTCCTCCGGCAGCCAACCCATCGGCTCAACTGCAGACGTGGCATTGTGCTCCGACTCTGATTGATTTGGCATTGGAGTAGCTACTTCAGCTGGTCGATGTACAACATTTGCCGAAGCTACATTGACCTTAGGTGGAGGCTGTGCAGAACTCTGTGCCTCTCGATAAGCCATACCACTAAGCGTAATGCCAGTGGCCAACATTACGGCACGCAATTGTCGCAACCGCTTGCGCATACCAGCATCAATAGCATCGTCTTCTTGATTATCTACACGAGTTCTAACCCTCTCCTTCTCCATCTGACAATCATATCACACGTGATACAATATGCTTATGTCTGAGAAGCAGCCAAACACTCCGATGGATCAAAATCCAATTGCACAGTTTAACCTGAATATAACCGGAAATAATCCCGATTTTCAGCTTAGGCCTGGAGTTGAAACTGATCTCAAACCAGCCGAAGAGTTGATACCGTCTGCTGAGCTGCAACGCGAGTTAGAAGATACCATGCTTATAACCGATCCTGAAACAGGTCAAAGTTTTGAGGTCCTCCATCTCAATCGAGATGCGGAGGGCGACCCCGTTATTATGACTCTAGCTTGGAGCATCAATACCCAACATGAAGGTACAAACTACGAGGCCGAACAAACTGCTATTCAGACCGGCCGACCGATGTGGATAATAAACAACCCCAATACTAGCGCATTCGGTGACAAACTTTCAAAAGAGCAGCGCGAGGAGTTGAAGCATGGCAGTGGTTTCGAAGCACTTGCCAACCCCTTGTTATCAGCCCTAAAAACACAAGGAATAAATCGAGCTAGTCTGGAGGGTACCTCCATGGGAGCTCGCATAGCTGCAAGCCTCGCTGCCAATGCAAGCAGATACGGCATAGATATAGATTCACTTATACTAATCGATCCACCAGGTATGGAGGATCGTAGCTTAGCTCGGCTAACAAAGGACTTTGTGGGAGAGAACCCAAACCTGATGCGTTACAACGAGCTTTCTCACGACCCTAGATACACAGAAAATGACACAATTGTAGATACTATCAAATTCTTTGCATCACTAGCCCGTCAAGGCTTTGATACCAACTTCCTTAGTTATACCCGGGCAATGGCCAAGGGTAATCTAGCAGACGATATGATGATGGCGCTTGGTAGCCAAGAACGACTCAAAATAACACTGATATACGGTACAGAAAGCCGCATCAGTAACCCAGAAGCAATAATGAAGCTCTACAAACAACAGCTCAGTCAGGTAATGCGCCAACGAGTAAGACTGGAGTTACTCCCCGGAGAGACCCATGCCCTAGGCCAACGTCAAGCCAAAAAAATTGCTGCACACATAAATGAAGCTTTAAACTAGGAGATAATTATGAAAGTAGACAAGAACGAACTAAAACAAAAGCTCGACTCGATGACATACGAAGTTACTCAAGAGAAAGGCACTGAGCCAGCTTTTACGGGCAAATATGTAAATGAGCATGCCGATGGGAGTTACCACTGTACCGTATGCGGCCAAAAGCTCTTTGAGAGTGGTACCAAGTTTGATAGTGATACTGGATGGCCTAGCTTTGATCAGGCGATTCCTGGCTCAACCAAATTGGTTATCGACCATAGTCATGGTATGGAGCGTACAGAGGTAGTATGCAGCAATTGTGGTGCTCACCTTGGCCATATGTTTGAGGATGGACCAGCCGAAACAACTGGAAAACGATATTGTATCAACTCTTGTGCCCTTGACCTCAAGAAAAAGTAAGCTATTTTTGTAGTTCGAAGTATCCGATCGAAAAGGTTAAACCTAATATGTGCACATGAACTTTACCCAAAAATTGATCTGGGCTTGTTTGAACGATTTCATCTGTAACAAGCCGTAACCACCATGGATTTTCTGGCAGATTGTAGTCGATAGTAATTACTTTGATTGGATCTCGCAAACCACTGCCAAAACTCATAACAAATGGGTATTTCTCTTCGTTTCCTATCCGATTCAGGCCACTTGATTTGGCCCTATCAAAACTTTTGCCATGCCAACTACGGCGTTCCAAATCCGGGCTAGTACCATCATATGCCCCATCCGGAAGTTCAGTTGGTAGTGTGCCAGCTCGGAACTCAGCCTGCTGGCTAGCATGTTCCACGCGCCAAGTTACAAACGTACCGTAGAGCATACCAAGTAACACCACAAGAAGAACTATGCCCAAGATTATTACAATTACCGGCTTGATGGTATCCATTGGCTACATTGTATCACTTATAACACCACCAATAATGCTACAATATGCTTATGCAGCTTAGCCATAAGTACGAATACTATGCACTAAACCTCAACACTGCAGTACAGCTAGTACTCGGCTCACTACTGCTAATAGCTCCGAGCATGTTTCAAACACTTGTGCATACACAGGAGCCAGCCATACTGTTTCGAATTGTCGGTGTAATGGCACTTAGTATGGCATTACTTAGCGGTTACTCTGTGATAGAGTACGGCAAAGTTGGCCGCGATCAGAAGTGGTTAGTCCCGATTGCAACACTCACATTCTTTCATGGTTTCTTGGCAGTGTTTCTCACAGTGGCAGCATTGCAAGGGCTTATTAGCTGGCTAGGAGTCATTGTTCACGGCCCTATGTTCATACTATTTGCAATTGCATGGGTTCGAACAATATTTACAAATTAACGGGAGTAAGTATGAATTTAGGAATAATAGTAGGAAGTGTGCGTGAGGGGCGATTGGCTGACCGAGTAACACAATGGTTGATTACTGAGCTTGGTAATCTACAGACCGAGTATACCGTGCTTGATATCAAAGACTACGACTTGCCCCTGCTTGATATGGCTGTTGAGCCACACAATGCCGAGCGGAAATACAACCACGACGAAGTGACAAAATGGTCGGAAGCTGTATCTAGCTGTAATGCTTACATCATAGTTACGGCCGAGTACAACCATGGCTACCCTGCCGCACTCAAGAATGGGCTGGATTGGCTATACCCTGAGTGGTACAACAAACCAGTTGGGTTTGTAAGTTATTCTACCGGCCCAGTCGGTGGCGCTCGCGTGATCGAACATCTACTCCCAGTGGTAAATCACCTAGGTATGCATTCACTATCAACAGCCATTAGTATCGGCAAGGCTCAAGATGTGATTGATCAGATGGGTAAGACTGAAGCTACTTACTTGGCAGACATGGTAGCCGGCATGGTGCGCGATCTCGACAGCTTGGTTGACAACCTCAGTTTGTAGGAATAATATCTAGCTGTCATCGTACTGTCTACCGAAAGGAGACGAGATGGGATCGAACGGCGCGCCTGAGAGGCTCTAGCCCTCCACCCCGGAGGGCGGCCTGAAAGGCACCAACATGCGTACGTGGTCTGTACATCAACATCACGAAGGTGATGAGCCGTACTCATACGAGCTCTCTGTGGCCTACGTCCCTTGGTGGGCTGAGGCTGTAGCTGGGGTCGTGGAGTTCGTGGACGCCCGTCTTACCTGTTGCTGGCTGTGTAGCCATACCTCGTTTGGATACTGGCTGGTTGACTGGGCTCTGGATCTTCGCGATGTTCATACTCTTCCTCTACATCGGTGCTCGGTTTCGGCCGACGTCGGTCTGCTCCTCTGGGGGCGCGAAGAGGACGAGTAGTCACGATGACCAGGCCGGTGTGGGAGCTTCTTCGGGAGCCTCCACGCCGGTCATCGTGTTTTTATAAACCTATACTTTGCCAAACAGCCGGATTAGCACGCAGCCAGCGCAGACCATGTCCAATCTGATCGTCTGGGTACTTGGCAAATAAATCTTTCATGCTCAACCAGGCCAGCTGTTCCGCTTCAGCTGGATCCTTCACTTCCGGTTCGCCACTCACGAGTTCGCATAGTACGAAGTGTAGACGGATAGACACATCTTCGAGCTCGTACTTCGCAAATACTCGCACCGGACGTACTTGCACCCCAAATTCTTCAACTGCCTCACGTTTAGCAGTATCTTCCAATGATTCTCCATCCTCAACAGTGCCAGAGGCAAACGCCCAAGCTCCTGGCAAATGTTTCTTTTGCATGGAGCGCTGTACAAACAAACACTTACCGCTTTGCTGTATTACCAGTACCGCGTGATCTTCCATGGCTCAATTGTATTACAAAACTAATCTAAAACAGGTGTCTACTGAATAATAAGTTGTTCGGCTGGCTCTTCAACGATGGAAGAAAAGTCAATCTTTTGTGGATTGTTTGGATCTCCACCTGGTAAATACACATTAGCAAAACCCGATACTGTACTGTTGTAGTGGCCGAATTGGCTATCGTTAATCGCTACTCTCAGTCGTGTATCACCACATCCTGTTACATAAACACCTGGAATCTCAAATTTATATTGGTGGTTGCCTCGAATCACAAAGAACTTGGTTAAATATTTCTGTTTAGGAGCAAGCCGATCAAGCACATTGGCGTTTTGCTCACCCTTGTGTTTAACATTCACTCCACCAAAGCCCGCTATAGTCTGACCAGGATCTAAGTTTCTTGACCAAGCCACACTCCTCCATATTTTATTACTTGCCTGATCGTTCGGATTAGGTGTAATGTCTTGTAGATCGCCGTTAATTCTTACACTCTCCATCGTGACCGAACCAGTACTGTTCGAATCAGGGATACCCAGAGTACCACACACATTTGGTAAAACTAGATTTTGTGTTTTATTACCAGTGCTTGGTAAGTCTATACTATGGTTTTGGGAATCCCCAAACATTAATGCGTTGTTAACCAACTGTCCGGCATGATCATAAACAGTTCTCGAATACGACTCTATTGAAACACTATCTACCCCTGCCGGAATATTGGCACACCAATTTTTATTCTTCTCTTGGGGGTCAGTAATGTTTAAGTAAACTAGCCTTTCATAACCAGTACTAGTATCCTGTTCTTTACTACCCGTATAGTTGTCGGGATAGTGAAAATCAATTCCTATTTGTGCCGGCACTGGGCCACCCAATTGATCAGTTATCTGACCTTTAATAACCCTACTGCCATTACAGGTATGTCCGATATGCTGTTCATTATTTCTTGTGCCTGTACCTACATTAATGTCATTTTGGACGTAAATATCGAAACTGCTCAGATTAATATAAGAAATCGCATCTGGCTTAGCAGGATCCTGAGGCACTCTAACAATGTATTCCACTTCACCTGCGTTCTTAGGCAGATCAAGCGGGATACTAAATTCTGCGCAGAGCAATTCCGCTATATTCTCATTCTTATTGAATGTCTTACTATCAGTTCCTGCAGTGGCATCAGCACCATTGGCAAGCAAGCCAATCTCAAGCGTTGCAGTATCACTTAAGACTTGCCCCTTCTGACAAAGCTTATACTCCCCAACCGGCAAAGTGAAGTGATAACTGACTGCATTTTTGTTGGGATTTGGTAACTTACCATCTGATTTCAGTTGCACTACTGGAACTTTCTTAGCACCTCCAGTCGACATAGCTTGTTGTGTGTCTTTGGTTTGTAAAACCTTTGTATCCACATTCTTGTAGCTTTTTTTATACACAAAGTCAGTACTAGCAAAGCTCCGATAAACTATCAGAATGCCCACACTCGCAATTACCACAATAGCTAGTACTGCTTGCCATGTTTTAATCTTACTAGATTGTTTACGACTAGTTTTTCTGACGTTACTTTTTACTGTTTTCTTCATTGCCACTATTTTATCACATATTACTAATGCTTATCTAATTGACCACCAGCTATGAGTGAATACGTCGTTAAGTACTTGGCTAGCAGGCGCCCCTTCAAGTAAATGTGGTTGAAAATACTGTTCAATCTGAATAGGAGTATATTTGGCTGATACCAAGTTAGGGCCGTTAAATGTAGCGCTAAGTATCAATCCCTGCTTGGTCTTGAGCATTTGTTCCTGATCAAACACGAAGTTACCTAGGCTATAGCTTATAAGGTGGCCATTGTACCACTCGATGCCTTGCACCCAATGCGGATGGCTGCCAATCACCATAGTAGCGCCGGCATCGATCGCACGGTGTGCCACTATGCGCATCTGTTCATTGGCTTGGTGAGTATACTCTTCACTCCAGTGATAATACGGCAACACTACATCGGCTTGAGTTTTGGCAGCTTTGATATCCGTTTCCATTTGAGCAACATCCGCCTCACTAAATGGACCCCACGGCGCCATAGATATAAATGGTTGACCAGCACTAGTAGCAGTAGCCCGACCATTGCCTGGTATGGTGTCGTAGGCCAATAGCGCTACCTTGGTGCCTTTGACATCAATAATAGCTGGTTTGCGAGCCTCGGTGTCGTTGGCACCACCACCAAAGGTCTGGATACCTCGTTTGTGAAAATTATCGATCATTTGTAAAAAAGCGTCGGCGCCGCCATTGAAGGCATGGTTGTTAGCTAGCCCCACTGCATCGATCCCCGCAAATACATGTCCGTCAATCGCTCGGGCTGGTGCTGCGAAGCTCAAGCCAGCCAACGGGTAAGGTATACCATCGGCCAAGGTACTTTCATTGTTAGCAACCGTAAGATCAGCACTTTTCAAAAAGTCTGCCACCTTGACAAAACTGCTTGTGAAATCATTCCGCTTCATCTCTTGCTCGTAAACAGTACGACCGATGATGATGTCGCCCACCGCATTGAGAGTCCAAGATTGGGCACTATGTTTAAGCCGATCTTGCAAAGTGGCTGAGAGTTGACCTACATCGAATTGGCTAAGCGATTTCGCTGAAGCCGAGTCAGCATAGGACATAAAAAGAATTGGGGTTTTTGTACTTTTAACTACCTCGCCCCCACTTAACTGCTGTGGCTGTGGTTGGTCGGCAAATTCAATCGGTTGCTCGTTGCGCGCACCTGATTGCGACCAAATTGTCAGATCCGGTTCGTTTGCTTGATTATCTAGTTTCAGTAACTTGCCATTTTGCTCCATATAGTCGGTTATGACCTTGGTAATGGTAGCTTTCCGCTCGGTGCTCAAACTATCATCGATGCGTAGTATCAACACTGGTTTTGCGACTACAGCTGGTTTGGTACGATGACCCAATAAGTACCATGACAGAATCAAAGCCAACACTAGCACCAAGCTTGCTGTCGCGCCAATCGCCAGCCACCACCATTTCTTCATGATCTTTATTATACGCTTGGCTTGTCCAGGTTGGAAATTGACGGTAGCCAGGTTATAATGAGCTACTATGAGCAAGCTACTACAACAGTATGACAATATTGCCAACATGATTCTTGAAAGTGCTAAGCAGGATAGTATGTATGTTGTTTTGAGATTTCATCAGCACGACTTCTTTGAGGCCGAGTACAAGGTCGGCAATATTTACAAGGCACGAACTGATATCGATGTGGGTTGCGGTATGTACGTGTTTACCAAGTCTGGGCATGTCGGATTTGGCTCAACCAATAACTTATCTGAAGAGAGCGTTACTCAGTTGTACAACCGCTTAGCAAATATTGCCGAAACCAATGCCAAAGCCGGATTGGCTACGGCTGCAGAAATATATGATCTTCCAAAGCAACCAAACATAGGTCAAGACGACTTACACTACATGCATTTTGATGCTGCTGATATTGATATTGTTGAACTCGATCAAAAACTGAGTGTTATTCACAATGAGTTAATAGTAATAGACAAGGCACTTACGTCGCTTATTAGGTTCAACTTTGAGCTCGATCAGTGGCGTATAATTCGATCTGATGGAACCGATGTAGATTGGAGTAATCCAAAAACTCGACTTATGGTACAGATGACACTCAAGAAGGATTCAGCTAGCAGCTCGACAGCTGCTCGTTTCTTCGATACTACACCAACAGAGTTGTTCAAGGGCATAAATCTATATACCAAGGACTTAAAGCATGCTTACAAACTACTTAAAGATCAAATAACCGCTGATAGCATCAAAGCTGGCCACTACCCACTTGTCCTAGACAGCAACCTTGTCGGTATGATTGCGCACGAAGCGCTTGGTCATCCAGCTGAATCTGATGCTGTAGTCACCAACAACAGTGTTCTAACTACCAACCAAGGTCGATACAAAGCTGGCGATAAAGTTGCCTCGCCTATAGTTAGCATCATTGACCATGAGCCAAATCTTACACACGGCTTCCATCCATATGGTGCCTTTGGCAATGCGCGTCAACCTGTAACCATTATCGATCGCGGCGTGCTGAGAGAATCAATCAGTGACGTATTTACAGCTTCCAAGACTGGTGTAGAAAACAAGAACTGCGAGCGCTCCGAAGGTTACTGGGCCCCTGCCATACCTCGCATGTCCAATACTTATGTGAGTGTTAGCGACACCAAAGAAGTTGATACCACTGAATTTGACCATAGTAATAGCCCGACTGCCCTACAAGCATTGCTACTTAAAGAAGGCATATTGGATGAACATCCTGTTGTGTACTACCTTCAGCAAATGACTGGAGGTATGGTTAATCCAGCCAATGGTACTTTTATGTTTGGCACAGGGTTTGTCTACGAAGTAACACGCGATAAAGTTGTACCCAAACAACCAGTGTCTTTTTCGGGCAACGTTCTGGGAGCGCTCAAATCAATCACCGCTGGTTTTGGTGATGTCATATTTGAGCCAGGAGGATACTGTGGCAAAAGTGACCAAGTGGCTCATGTGCGTGATGGTGGCAACGAGTTTATTATGTTTGCCCCAACCGATGAGGTGACAATAGCATGACATCCGACTACATAGCCCAACTTAGCACAGAGCTGGCAAAACATTCAGAAGTTGCTGAGTTTCAGCTATATAGCAATACAGTGCATAGCCTAAAAGCTGGCTTCCAGAATGATCAGCTCGGGGGCATTTACCAACCCATCCAAGATCATATTGGCCAGCGAGTTAAATACTTGGCAATCACCAAAGGTGGTCAAATGGGTTATGGTAGCTTTAACCAATTTATGTTCACATCGCCCACGGATGCTGCCAATCACATACTTGCTAACACCATTGCAGTTAATGAGCTTATCCCGCTTGCTCAACCTCCCAAAGATTTCAAACCCATCAAACTCGCGAGCGAGACAACGCTTGATATCATCCAGAATCATCCAAACAAGGTAATAGAAGATATAAGCGCGCTTCAAAAACAACTCCTAGATAGTAAATTGAAATCAACCGAAGGCCAAGTGGAAGTGCAACATATGGAAAAGTTTTTTGCCAACTCTGAGGATGTCTATATGTCTTCTAGTAGCACCAGCTACGGTTGTTTTGCTGACTACAATGGTGAGCTCGGCACATATGAGTCCGGGGTCGAATATTCCAGTGCCATCAAGAACGACAACTTTAAAATAGTCGGTGAATACGCCACTCGCCTAGAGAACAAAGCTACTCTACCAAGCGCAGAATACTCTGTTTTGTTATCGCCATCTTCGGGAATGGAGTTGCTAAACCACTACTTACTAAACAACACCAGTGGGCGGACAGTTGCAGCAAGTATCGGTGCCTTCTCTCGTGAAGATTTTGAGTCCAAGAGACAAGTTGCTCACAAGGATCTTACGATCAGCTTTGACCAAACTATACCTATGAATATCGACAGTTTCAATTTCTCAGCCGATGGCATAGTCGGGCAACGATTTGACTTGATTCATAACGGCAGACTCTGTGAACCTATCTGCAATCTGGAATCAGCCAAGGAACTAGGATATACGCCAAGAGTGGTGAGCTCTATAAGCGCTGCCAACCTAGCCGCACAGTCATATCAGAATTTTGTCAAACAACACGACAAGTTTATTTTGGTACTAGAATTACTGGGTATACACACGCAAAACGGAGTACTTGGTACTTATTCGCTACCAGTTCCAGCAGCCCTGGTGGTAGAAAATGGTAACATAACATCGGCAGTAGCTGGCTCCATAGTTGGCAACTTCTTCGATACTCTAAAGCAACCCGAACTAGGTTTTGTAGAAGTACCTGGCTTCCCCAAGCCAGGCCTTAGCTTTACAACCAAGTTTGAGTCTTAGCGCACTGTTTTATAGCCACCGAGTACACCACGCTTGCTGTATACTATCTGCCATAGCTGGGTTGAACGAGCTCTAAACAATGCTGCGCATGTCAGCAAGTAGAACTCCCACATACGATAGAACTTTTCATCGTACTTGTCGTGATCCAGATCAGAATATGACTTCTTGAAGTTGTTGTACCAGCACATCAATGTCTTATCGTAGTTGGCACCCATACTATGCCAATCTTCCATGACAAACAAGTTCTCTGCTGCTTTGGAAATATTCCTTACCGATGGCAACACAGCACCAGGAAATATATACTTGTCGAGCCATGGGTCGGTGCGGCTAGTAGTTTTGTTATTACCAATAGTATGCAATAGCATTAGCCCATCGTCGGCCAATAAATTGGACATTTTCTTAAGATAAGCTTTGTAGTTCTTAGGCCCGACATGTTCCATCATGCCAATACTAGCTATGCGATCAAACTTTTGATTTGATTTAAAGTCCTGCCAAGTTGTAAGCTTCGGAGTTACCTTAAGCCCCTTGGTGTTTTTCTTAATAAAGGTAATTTGTTCGTGGGCCGGCGTAAAACAGGTCACTTCCACCTTGTACTTCTTGGCCATGTACGCGCTAAGTCCTCCCCAACCACAACCAGGGTCAAGCACTTTCATGCCTTTCTTAAGCCCAAGCTTTTTACAAATCAGTTCAAACTTGTCTTCCTGGGCTTGATCAATGTCCTTTGCCCCCCACTCCCAATAAGCACAAGTATAAGCCATGGTTTTGCCAAGCATAGGTTCGTATAAGTCATTGCCAATGTCATAGTGGTGCTGAGCGTTCTTGTATGCCTTACGGCCAGTTTGTAGATTGAGTACTACACCGCTGGCGGCGTATACAGCTAGCTTCCACTTACCACCCAACTTCTTCGGCATATCAGCTCGAAACACATGGTAAAACGTATCATCTAGATGCTTGGAATCCCACCAACCCTCCATATAGCTTTCGCCCACACCCATAGAGCCTTTTCGAAACAACCGTTTGTAGAAGTTGTCGTTATGAACTTGTACATCTTGAGAGCGCTTGCCATCAATTTTTATATCGGCCACTGCAAGCAAAATCTTTGCTTGCTGCTTATAGTTTGCTGCCACTTTATTGTCCCCTGTTTATTATTCAGTTTTGGCCAGACTTACCATCTGGTGTTTATCTGGATAGAGTATAGCATATTGTGATTTTTTCTAGAATGCTTTTACGGTTTTTTCAAATAGTGTTGGTAACAGCCCCTGCGGGTCATATTTGCGTTTTAGTTTGCCATATGCCTGTCCGTTATAGATCTTATTAAACTCTTTTTCTTGCAGAAAAGTAGTGGAGTACAACATTTTTATACCATCATGTTTGAAACAATAGTCATCCACTAGCTTGGTGTTTTGATAAGCTGGCTTTCCAGGTTTCTTCTTGGCAAAACTGTAAGCTCCTAGATTCATATATAGTGCATTCTTCTGCATCGGATAGTTGGTGGCTCGAGCAGGCGTCTTGATAATCGTAATCAACCACGGTCGCCATTCCATATCGATGTTGTCCAATGCAAAATCGAGTAGCCCCTGCGCTTGTGGCCATGGTACTTCCCAATCTTGAATAAACTTCTCAAGTGATTGATCCTTGATGTCACGCTCAGCATGATTACTGCGCTTAGCAACCCAGTTATTGTAACGAGTATAAAAACTGGAGTTCCTAGTACTTATTGGTGCAAGTTTGCGAAACAATTTGTAGGGCGCTGTCTCAGGTATATTCCAAAACCATTCTGGATCGTAGCGAAATATATACTCTTTGGTAGGTAGTGTGAATGTGCCTGGTTTACTGATAGCCTTGTAAAAGATGTTACCACCATATATCGACTGTAAACTAGTTGGTTTGGCAACATGTTTGCTGGTAGTAAGATACTGTTTATGAGGCGTATAGACCAGGCTTTCCACATAGTCGATTCCAGGGTCTTGTGATGCCAGTTTTATGGCTTTGAGCAAGCTCTTGGTGCCATCGTAGTGGTTTGTAGTTAATTGTACGTATGGGCTAACTGTATGTAGCTTGATCTTGGCTCGAAGGATATAGCCAAGACTACCGTAAGAGTTTGCCAATCCATAGAAGAGATCAGAATACTTATTGGTGGAGCTGCAGGTTACTATTTCACCGCTAGCCAAAAGCACATCTGCCTCCAGCAAGCCATCATGTACAAACCCATATCGATAGCAGTTGGACTCTATGCCGATCCCAACCGTAACACCACCCACGGTAATGTGCTTTAGCTCTGGCGTGATGGTGGGCAACAAGCCATGTGGCAAAACGAAGTCTACTATGTCCTCATAGGTTGTGAGGCCTTGCACGTCCAATGTCTTGTTCTTCTTGTCTAGATACAGAGGTTTATTGAGATGACTAAGATCTACCAATCGTGCATTCTTGTCTTGACGACCTTTGTACCGAAACAGATTGGAAATAGTGTTCTTCTTGACCTTCAGCCTTTGCCTATTGCCTCGCAATTCATTGGAAAGCACAAGTAACTGTTCTTTGTGTTGATTACGCAAATCTGTCTTCATACTATTTGATTGTTTTGGCTTTCACCAACAAATACTGGCCATTGCCTTGCACTTTGCCACCATTGTTCGCAAAGTTCTCTTGTACCGCTATCAAATACAATCGCCAAATACGACGAAACTTACGGTACGGCATACCATAGTCTAGTTTGCTTACCATCTCTTGATTATCATCGAAGTTTTTCAGCCAAGCCTTGAGAGTTTCGGAGTAGTTACGACCATTTATATACCAGCGATCAATCGTTACTAAGTCTTCGTTATGAGCTGGCACAGCATCGTGGTTCCAGATCCTTCCGTGAGGAAATATATACTTGTGTGTAAACGGGCTTGTAAGGTTTGTAGGCATATTCACCGTTATGATATGTATAAACACCTTACCATCGTCCTTGAGCAGTTCTGACAATCGCTTAAAGGTCTTAGTAAGGTTACCAATATGGCAAAACACACCGATCGATATGATCTTATCAAACTTCTGTTTGATCACCACCTTGTTAACATCACCCTCTATTAGCTTAAATCTTTTGCTCGACAAGTTACTTTTGGGATCTTTCATCTTCTTGCGAATATAGCCACACTGCTCACTACTCAGATTAATTCCTGTAATCCGGACATTTGGCAACTTAGACAATATGTAGTTGGGTACACAGCCCCAACCACAGCCAAAGTCGAGTATAGTATCACCATCTTTGATACCAGCTTTACGGATCACATCATCTATCATATCCTTCTGTGACTTTTCAAGAGTTTTGGCGCCCTTGTCCCACAACCCCATGCTGTATTTTGGATAGATCGGCTCACCATCTCCTAGCATGGTATTGAGCATCGGCTGGGGTAGATTGTATTGCACCTTCATAAGGTCTTGTGAACCTTCAGCCAGAAGGTCTGATTCTTCATTGACCCAAGGATAAGGCACTAGCCAGTTAGGGTGTTTGCGCATAGTGGTTGCAACGCACTTTTGCATGACCTTACGCAAGGCTTTGTCAGAAACTTCGATGCCTGCGACATAGCCCTCAGACATAGCAATCTCCCAGCACTTGTAGATGGGTGCAGCCAATTTGTTTACCTTAAATGGCTTAGGTTTTACAGTGATTGGCTTGAGAGACTTTTTAGTCTTGCGTGTAGTATTTGCGGTTTTAACTTTTTTCATCTGAATAATAATAGCATAGTTTCTTCTGGCGGAGAGGGTGGGATAGCGGCTACGCCTTTTCCGCTCGGTGCTCGGCAAATGTTTAAGCAAGCTAACATTTGGCCTGCGCGCCTCACTCACCGAACCCAGGTGTGTACTTCAACACACACCTTCCATTCTCCACAGTCCACCTTCGGTGAACGACGGAGAATGGCGGAGAGGGTGGGATTCGAACCCACGAGACCCGTGAGGGCCTACTGCTTTTCGAGAGCAGCCAGTTCAACCACTCCTGCACCTCTCCAGCCTGATTATTATAACCGAGAATTAATACCTAGTCATCTGGTACAATGTAGTCATGACCAAACAAAGCGCAGGCATACTCGTCTATCGCAAACGCCATGATACTGTCGAAGTAATGTTGGTTCATCCAGGTGGACCATACTGGGCCAAACACGACAAGGGTGTGTGGTCCATACCCAAGGGTGAGCACGAGGCTGACGAAGACATGTTTGCCGCCGCCAAACGCGAGTATCAAGAGGAAATTGGTAGCCCTGCACCAGATGGAGATTACTTAGAGTTGGGCGAAACCAAGCTCAAAAGTGGCAAAGTTATCACTGCTTGGGCGGTTGAGGGTAATGTCGATCCCAACACAATCAAAAGCAACGCTATTTCGATCGAATGGCCACCGAAGTCTGGTGAAAAACAAGACTTCCCAGAAGTGGATCGAGCCGAATGGTTCCCTCTCGAAACCGCTGTTGTTAAAATCCATCCTGCACAAGTGGTCTATATTGAGCGTTTAGCTGATATGTTGGATACTAAGCTTACTAAGTCTCCACAACAGCAAAGTCTGCTATAAAAACGAAGAAAAGCCTCGGATCCGCTGTACAGCGGACTCGGGGCCTCTTGTGGGATTGGTGGTCATCGTTGCCCCAATCCCCGGCGCTTGTTCAGAAGTGCAACCCGCCCGACACGGTATGCACCTGTCCGGTGACGAACGAGCTCAGATCGCTGGCCAAGAACAACACCATGTTGGCGATGTCGTTGGCCTCCGCAAGGCGGCCGAGCGGCGTGTCCTCGATCCACTGCTTGATCTTGTCCTCTGGCACCGTCTCGAGCATCTCGGTCGGCACTGGTCCGGGTGCGATGGCATTTACACGAATGCCTAGCTTGCCGTACTCGATCGCTGCAGTGCGGGTGAGCGCCTCCACACCGGCCTTGCTAGCGGCGTAGTTGGCCTGACCAAGGTTGCCCACCGCCGATATGCTGCTGATGGTGATGATGCTACCGCCCTCACGCATCATCTTGATGGCCTCCTGGATGCAGATGAAGGTACCTGTGAGGTTGACGTCGAGGACTTTGCGGAAGTCCGCAGCCGACATCTTGGACATCATGTTGTCCAAGGTCATGCCGGCACAGGTCACCAAGATGTCGATCTTGGGCTGCATGAAGCCGAGATTGCGGAAGAACTGCTCGATCTGAACTTCGTCGGTCACATCGGCCGGCAACGCAACACCCGTTCGGTCGAGCACGATGCAGTGCGCGCCAGCTTCGGTGAGCCTCTCGACGACGGCCGAACCGATGCCGCCCGCGCCGCCTGTGACGACAGCAACTTTGCCAGAGAGATCGATCTCTACACTCATGTTGGTCCCCTTTCGGGAGAGAGATTTTGAAAGCCCAGTTTAGGACTGCTCGATTGTACAATCAATTGTAAATATTAACAAGCATAAAAACAGTTTGAGGCCCGTGAACTTGTATGCTCACGAGCCTCGGCGGTCGGGGCCGTTATGCCCCAACCGCGACCTCTCACTTCTACATCTTCGCGACCAACTCCCAGAACTCATCGAACTGGTCGTTTGCCGCCAGGCAGAAGGCTTGGTTGACACTGCTGCATGCCCTAAGTGTTGGCATGCCGGATGGATAGCGCGGCACACCCTCGGCTCGAGCGAATGAATCGCTCCAACTCTCACGCAGAGCATCAAGCACCACATCTTCACCACATGGCGCCAACTCCACCATACGCCCGGTGAAGTCGTCCATCCAGAGCGATGCCCAGCGAGCTACTGCCACGGCTTCTTCGAGTGTGAGTCGTCCGTCGATCAGCAGCGTCGGCGCTACTGACTGCACCCACACTTCCTTCTGGCGTAGCTCTTCTACCGGATCTTCCATGATGGACCTACGCTTTGGCCGGCTCTGGCTCGGAAGCTGACTCCGCTGAGCCACTCGCCAATGTCTGTTGAAGCGCATGGTCCAGGAAGAAACCTGACATCCTCCGATACCGGTACTCGAAGTCCGGGCGCGGTTGGAAGTAGGTCAACTCAGTGAGTGTGAACCGCCACAGCTTGGGGCCTTCCTTCTTGCTGTAGGCCAGCGATCGCGCCTCGAACTTCACCACGGTGGGTTCGATCACCACACCGAGCAGCAGCACCAGATCGCGCTGCTCACCCGGCTCTCGCGACCATTCACGCGAACCAACCTTGCACGACTCGGCGTTGCGCACTTCGATCAAGATGATCTGGTTGAGCCGTGCTTCGAGCCGCGACTTGAGATCACACTCTGCCTGCCTTAGTTTCACATCGGCTTGTTTGCGCGCCTCGAGCAGACCACGAAGGGTGACCAACTCGTCGGATGCAGCTGGTTTGGGTACATCATTTCTGGGCATGGCTGCCCCTTTCTTGGTCACTTGCCCTAGTGGGCGAAGATATTGACGAGTGTCGGGTGGGCAATGATCCAGCGAGCTGCGCATGTTGGCAAATCGAAAACCGCCTCAAGCACAGTCGGATCTACATGGCGAGCGGGTTGCCAATCCACCAACATCTTGGTGTCGGGCTCGATGCGCAGTCGCATGTAGTGCTGTCCTACCTCGATCTCGCGCTCGCAGCTGGCACACTTGTCTGGCTTGGCTTCAGCCATGCGATCTCACATCCTCGAACGGGAACCAGTCTTCGGCCCGTTCCATCCCCCACAGCTGTAGTGTGAGGTTCTCGACGTTGCGGATCTGCATGAACTTGTCACCCTTGCCGTCTGACCCAAGGGGGTTCACCAAAGCGGCATACCAACCCAGCCGCAGCGGGCGTAGCACGTCGAAACGCAGCTTGTCGCCAGTGGCCAAGATGCTTGAGCTGGCATATTCCCAGGAGTGAAGATTGCTTGTGGCCACCTTGGCAGCTTGCCGGAAGCAACTCTTCCAGGGCTTACGCGGCCACTTGTTGAATGCCTGTGGTGGCCACCAGCCCTTGCCAGGTTGCTGCAGGAAGACAGCTTCGAAGCCGACCTTCTGTAGTTGATTCACCATGGGCCAGAAGTCACCACTCTGCTCGGACTTGAACTTCTTGTTGGTGAGAAGCACCACGAAGCGCACACCTTCACGATGTGCACGCTGGAACGTGCGGTAGACCTCGTCACTCACCTGGCTTGCTCCGCGAGCTGCCAAGGTGTTCTCGATGTCGGTCACCCACACCACGATGCCTCGGAAGTCGAGCTCGTGAATGTCGCGCACGATCTCGAGTCTCCCATCGCGTTTGGCGCGATTGAGATAGAAGAAAAATGGCCGTAGCCATGTGAGGTACTTCATCTTGGGCCTCCTCGGGTCCAGGTAGATAGAACAGAGCAAATCATACCAGGTTTTTCGTAAAAACCAAAGCATAAATATTATTATTGCCGGTACTAAATTTGAGTAGCTTTTTCTAACCTAGTATAAAAAAAGTCTCGTAATGCAGATGCCAAGCTGACGCCACTTATTACCATACCTACCCGCTCAGCAGCATCATCTGGATTGCTACCCACCAAAACTGCTTCTTTGCCATCTATTACAAACAAGTGGAAGCCACTATCCGGGAAGTGCGCTACCTGTACTCCCATTGTTTTCCAGCTTTGCAGCAAGGCCTCATTATCTTTATCGTACTTATGAAAAATAAACTTACACTTCACGCCACGCTCCAGTGCATCTCGCACCACTAGCTTTACCTCGTCCGGCACTGGCTCACCGATCGAAATTACCAGCAGCTCAGACTGAGCTTCAGCCGCCAGCTCTACAAATGTCTTAAAAAAAGCCTCTCTGCCCACCACATAGTCGATCTTGGTTTGCGAAGATGACTTGATCCCCGAAAGCTCGCCAAGTGCAGCTAGTTGAGCATCTTGTATGACCGAGCTTTTGTACTGAGCCAAGGCCTCGATAGCCGCGCTGGCCGTGTGCGCTTGATACTTTTTGGGGCTAGTGCTTAGGGTCACCACCATACCGTAGTTCTCGAGCTTAACCAGCAAGCGATAAACAGCGTTTGGCAACACCTCGAGATACTTAGCAATCTGTGACACGGTCAATGCCCCCTCCTTTAACAGTACTAAATAACACTCAGCCTCGTTGGTAGAAAGCCCGAGCGCCTCGAGTGATGTTGTTTTTGATTTACCCATATCTACCTAATATTAACATCTGTAAGTTAATAGTAAAAGCTGTATGTTAATATCGTAGCGTCCTACAAAACCCAATCAGGAGGTAAGGATATGGACTACCTGCTAGACGGCTATATGTATCAGCTAGCCACCCTTTTGGTGGTTGACCCACAGAAAGCCTTTGGCGAAGTGGTAGAAGTACCCGACGTGGAGCCAGCGCTTCACAACATGAGGCGACTGGCCGCACTCTGGCATGCCGACCAGAAGACCATCACGCTCACCAAGCATGTCTACCACTCACCCAATCAAGTAGGACGCCTGGGAGACTTCATCCCGCACATCTACGATGCGCTCCAGGCGGGATCTCCTCTCGCCGAGTTCCACGAGGGCATCTACGAAGCCGGCGACGAGGTCATCGGCAAGACCCGCTTCAATGCACTTCAGAGCCCCGAGCTGTTGGGCGGCCTTGTCGAGAGATGTTCGACACCGGTCGTGGTTTGTGGCCTCACCACGCCCATCTGTGTGCAGACCACGGTGGATGCACTCATGATGGCTGGCTTCCAGGTGGTGGTAGTAGAGGACGCCTGCGCATCGCAGGCTACCGGGTCGCTTTCGGCCCAGGAGGCGCACCGGGCGGCCATCGAGCGCATGCGTTATCTCTTTGCCCAGGTTGTCACCACCGACGAGCTGATCAAGCTGGTCGAGCCCATGCAGGTTCAGGCGGCACAAGATCGTCAAGCCCATCTGGCCGTGCGAAACAAGGTGAAGAAAGCGCTCGAGAACTGAAAGTGACTCAGGAGGGTGTCAGGTCCGCGGTTGACTCATAATCAGCCGTGGATCTTTCACGTTATGCATCAAAAAAGAACCACTGTTAGTCCTCGACAATGATTAGTTGTTAACTAGCTGGGATTATTGATATGTTCGAGTGCCTTGCCGATAAGATCACCATGACTAGCATATAGGCCACCAGTCATTTTGTTGAGAGCATCAACATCGGTTAGCTCAAACCATTGTGCCTGATCGGCATCATCTCCAGCGGTTGGTTCATGTGCTAATTTTACGACCATAAGTGAGGCAACAGTTTCCATCCAAGAGTTATCTGTATTACGCGGGTCATTGACATAGCCTTTGGCTACTTCTACAGAAGGCACATCGGCCAAATCTATTCCTGCTTCCTCTTTTAGTTCTCGTTTGGCAGTAATACTGACATGTTCACCAGGGTCTACCATTCCACCTGGCAATGCCCACTCTCCCGTATCTCGGCGACGTATAAGTAAGATACTTTTATGTCCAGCTTCATCCACTGCTATCACAATTGGATCGGCTGCATTATTGACTCCCCACTTACCCAGTTCTCCTCGGCCAGCAATACCCTGCCGACCCATGGGGTTGAGCGGGCGGCCTAGCTTGTCAAATTGTAGCTCTCCTTCAAAGCTTGGTCGCTGGCTAAAATCAATCATTTTAGGATCCACACTATCAGCCCATCCCTGCTCTCTGCCATGTGTTAGAACGTTTTGACTAGTGTAGTCAAGTGGACTGTAACCTGGATATTCCGTATTCCAATCTCGTAATGCCGGTAGTACTGCAATGCGCTGTTCGTAACCGGCCGGTTTTGGAGCTACATTGCCTTTCGATCCAGTGTTTAATTCGTCGCTCATTACCTAAATAATATCATAATAAACGAGCAGGAGCCCGATGAGTACTACATGCGTAGTCCCATCGGGCTCCTAAACCCTCCTGATTGGGACTGTATTAGTCCCGGTAGCCGCGGTCGCTACCGCTGCCGTTGCTGCCGACCTGGGCGAGCGGGCGCTGGCCGAGGGTCTCCATGACCCCTTGGAAGCCGGTGCCTTCGAACACCTTGGAGAGCAGATCGGCGTTGGTGACACCGAGCGTCGCTGCGAGTGGGCCGAACGCCGTGATCATGGCCTCGACGAAGGCCTTGTCCCCGAACTGCTGGAGTGCCACCCCGAGCTCGGTGCCGAGTGCCTTGAGGCGCTCGACGTAGTCCTCGGTCTCAGCCTTGGCCTTGGCGATGGCCACCTCATCGGTGGCACGTTGCAGCTCGTTGCGCTGCTCGGTGGCCTTGCGCTCTTCGGCGAGGCGCAGCTCGGTGAGCTCCACCCTGGCCTGATCAGCCTGCAGATCGGCCGTGATCTTGGCCAGGTTGGCCTCGAGCTGCAAGCGCAACTCCTCACCGGCGAAGTGCGCCTTCGCCACCACCGTCTCGTGGGCGTAGCCGAGGTTGGCTCGGTTGAGCGCTTCGCGCGATGCGAGACGCTCCGACTCGTCCTCGGCCTCGGACAGCTGGATGGCCCCCTGCAAGGCGCGACTCTGCGCCTGGGTGAGCAGGTAGCTCACGTCGTGATCGTCGATCTCGACGGCCAGCACCTCCACATCGAAGACGTGCAGCCCGAAGTCCTTGAACTGCAGACCAGCACGAGCAGTCGTGCCCTCAGCCTCCTCGGGCACACCGAGGATGGTGTCGCGCACGATGTCGACGCTGTCGCGGTAGAACTCCTGGATGCCGTGTCGCTTGGCCTTGCCGCGCAGCATCGATCGCACGCGGTCACAGAGCACCTTCACGTAGTTCTCCACGTCGAACCAGCGTTCGCGCTCCTGGTCGGTCTCGGCCTCGAAGTTGGCCAGCATCGAGATCTTGATGCGCACCTTCACGAGGTCCTTGGTCTCGACCTCCACGATGTCGCTGATCTTGTTGTTGGTCGTCCGCAGGTAGGCCGTTCGCAGCAGACGGTCGGTGGTCTTGGGCTTGCCCGTCGACAGCTCCATCGGCATGAGGCTCTCGTCGTACTCGAGCAGGATGGCCTTGGGGCCAAGCTCGACACGGCGATCACCGGACTTGTCGGTGACCATCACGGCATAGCCAGGCCAAACGTTGATGCCGACGGCACCCTCGTACTTGTTGTCGAGCACGATGGTGCGCGGCGGCGTGTGCACGCTGCGACGCTGCTCACGCTCACCACCGAAGTCTTCCTCTGCCAGAGCGCTGGCCGGGGCCATGCCGCGGAACGAAGCCCTCTCAGCGCCACCCAGGTATTCACCAGGGTCGAGCTGTGCTGCCTCGGTCTCGTAGCGAGCGTTGACCCTGAGGGCCTCCTCGTTGCCGGGGTACAGCAACGCAACGGTGCGAGCGTCGAGCACGCGCCGGACCACCACCTCTGTGCGGGGATCAGGCAGGTACATACGCGGACCGCGCACGGTGTCCACCCGTCCCTGATCACGGTTGAGGACGTAGCGTCCCTCGCCGACCGGGATGGCGATGGCGTGGTGCTTGCGCTTGCCGTCATACTCGATGATCGAGTGCTCAGGCCGCGGGAAGTAGATGCCCTTAGCCGAACCGTGGATGAACAGCTCGTCGCCGACCTGGTGATCACCCTCGTCGTCGCTGTAGGGCGCGATCACCTTCACGTAGATGCCGGTGCGGTCATCGAGCTCGATGGCACGGAACTTGCGCTCGCGGTCTGTGTTGGTCACGAACGTCTCGGTCGGTTCGGGAAACACCACGGCCGGGCCGTGTACGTAGCGCTTCACACCCGACTCGTCCAGCAAGATGCAGTACTCGAGCTGTTCCAGCGTGCGGCCTCACGGACGTAGTGGCCGCGTTCTTCTCGGACCACCTCCACGCCGGTGCTGGGGATGTAGAAGCTCACGATGGTGCCCCTGATCACCAGCAGTTGGCCCATCGTGAAGGCAGGCCGGCTGGACTGATCGGGGAACGAGGGCGTTGCAACCGCGGGCGGCTGCGCGGCCTCGGACGTAGAAGACGGCGTGTCGCCGCTCTCATCTCCACCCTGACTTTGGTTGTCGGGCTCCAGGCCACCCTCGATGGTGGCAGCGACGATCTCCGTCTGGGCCACCTGGGGTGCCATCACGGCGCTGTCCCAGTGGGCCGCCGCCTGGTCGGGGTTGACCACACGCACCATCAGATACTGGTTGTGCCTGAGGTGGTGGCCATCGACCGTCTCGGCGGACTGGCCAGGCCAGAGCGCGAACGAGGTTGGACCGGGGATGATCACCGAGCTGCCGACGTTCAGGCTGACGGCCTCGGTGGGCACCCCGATCGGCGGCGCATCGCCGCCGGATGTGGGATCGTTCAGCACGATGTACTGGCCCTCGCCGGCGCGCATGAAGGTCTGGATGGCGAGCTCGAGCCGGTCAACTCGGTCGAAGGTGTTGGTCGTGTCGTTCCAGACCAACAGCTGGTCGGTGTCGGCCAGCGTGGTCTTGTGCGGCCCGACGTAGACCGAGACCTTCCCCTTGGTGCTGTCCAACACGTAGGCGTATGTGCTCGGGGTGAGAACCAGTTCACGGTTCCTCCCCTGGCCTTGGGTATCCATCATTGACATTATCTGCTCCAATCGCAGTTTTCAGTTGTGGGTTGCGCGCCTTGATAGACGAACTGGTAATTTATACCATATCATTGACTATTTTTCAATAGTAAATATACCTTAGTATCTCGTTCACAGTACTATGTCAATCTCAAGACTTACGTTATAAACCAGAAGGGATAGCGGCTGCGCCTTCTCCACTCGGTGCTCGATCAAAGCTTAAGCAAGCTTAGCTGTTGAATCTGCGCGCCTCGCTCGCCGAACCCATGGCGCTTCTCAACACCCATTCTAGATCAGTGTCTACAGCTCAACCTTGGTTGAGCAACAGACACTGGTGTACCCGAAGGGATTCGAACCCCCGACCTTTGGCTCCGCAAGCCAACGCTCTATCCAACTGAGCTACGGGTACTCGTCCAAACTACGCTTTGATTGATATGCGCAAGCGCATTGTAATTCTCGCATAGTTTCTCCTCTCGATTCAACATACGGCGACCTGGTTTGTTGAATCGGTTGAAGATAACAAGACTGCAATATTATACCTGAAAATGCTTGTTTTGGGAAGAGCGCTTAGAAGCGCAGATATTTGAACAACTTGTCGATCCAGTCGTCGTGTGACTCTGTTTTGGGCAGCACATCGCCTAACACATCTTCGATGGCATCTTGTTGGTCAGCAGGTGCAGGCAGGCTCACCAGAGTACCAAAGCGTTTTGTCGGAGCAAGATCGTAAACTGGCTGGTTGTAGTCGTTTGATATCGAGTAGCCGCTGAAATTGTCATACGGATATGACTTCTGCCCCACTCGTACACCAGTTGTGGTGACAGCATACTGCAACACGCGTGGTTTCCGATTGGCGTATATAGCAACTGCCAGACCTACTAACGCGAACAGTCCAATCACTAAGTATTGCTGTGTAAGTATGGCCAGTATGCTCATACCAACAAAAAACAAAACGAGCACTACATACCACCCTACAGGCTTGTGGGTTTGGACAAATTCTGGTGCTTGCCAATTTACCAATGTAATGTCTGGTACAGCCTCCTCTTCAACTGCGGTAGCTTGCTTATTCTGAACTGGCTGAGATGCTGGCTGCTCTACTGGAGCTGGTTGTACTGTGGGGGCAGGAGCAGCTTGAGGTTGCGGTTCTGGAGTAGCTGCAGCTTGTGGCTGTGGGTTCTCAATAGGTGCTGTAGGAGACTCAACTTGTTCTGGCGCGCTAGATGGTTCTACACGCTCAGCGGCTGGTGGTTTTGGCTCTGTAGAGGGAATCTCTGGTGCTTGTGCATTAGCTGGGGAGTCAAATGGATTTGGTGCTGGAGTAAAAGCTCCGGGCGTAGAAGCATTATCACTACCTTGTGGCTGTATGTTTTGACCAGGTTGAAGATTGTCTGGCATAGATTTAAAACCCTCGGCTTATCATCATTCTCATTATGCTATAAATGCTGGTGGCTGTCCATGAACCATCTACAAAAGAAAAGACCCACATTTCTGTGAGTATCTTTCTTCTGGCGGAGAGGGTGGGATTCGAACCCACGAGACCGTTGCCGGCCTGACAGTTTTCAAGACTGTTCCCTTCAACCACTCGGGCACCTCTCCTCGACAGATTTTTATTTTGTTTCAGTGCAAAAAATATATGACTAGCCAATAATACCTGGCGGAGAGGGAGGGATTCGAACCCTCGCGGGGGATTGCTCCCCCCTACCGGATTAGCAATCCAGCCCCTTCAGCCTCTTGGGTACCTCTCCGCATTTATACCTTAAAAGTACCGTGTAATTATACGCTGAAATGCAAATCTACTCAAGGCCACATAGACGAACATAACAGATACAACATAACTATTTTGATTTGGCAATATTGACAAATCCCCTCTTTCATATAAAAACTAGTTATGTTTAATAGGCTAGTTGCACTATATCGAGTCGTTGTTGAAGTTCTTGAACCAACGCGTTGTCATGAGCTAGCTCGGCATACTTCTTAACTGATTCTAAAACCACCAAGTTATTGCGATCCATATCATAAGCCTTGCGTGCCAGCTCAAGTGCCTTGGCAGTCTCCCCTCTTGCTTGAGCGTAACCTGCCAATGCTAGCCAATCCTGTGCCAGCTTATTGGGGTTATCGCTTAACATCTTTTCGGCTATTGCAAATAGCTTGGCTAGCTCTAACCGATTAATGGTGGTATTGTCCGCTCCCCCACTACCCTTCAAATAAACATCACAATACCAGTTTAGGGTGGCGACGCTGGTGCTGCTAAGATTTAGCTTGCTGGCTTGGCGAGCCTTGCCGCAGCCCTTGTCAGTATCGCCCAAGTTGATCTGTGCTGTTGCCTCACCCTGTAGGCTTTCAGCCGAAGCCTCAGGCTTGCTGGCAAGCAAAAAAAACTGTTGCGCAGCTCCGTAGCGCAGAAGACTTAAGGCACTATTGCCCAAATAGACTGGTTGCACTGCAGTCGGTGAATTGGCAAGAGTATCAAAAGCCTGGATGGCCTGGCTATTTGACTGATAATATCTCCGTTGGGCTTCAACAACCGCACTGTCATAAGGCGACCACCAGCTAGCTGCTTTTAATAGTGACGATTGCTGGCCCGATTGATGTGAGTTGGCTGATTTGTCTATTAACTGATCAGTTATTTTTGTATGAAAACCCTGAATGTAGCTCATGGTTGCAGCAATCAACAAACCTAAAGCTACGATTACTAGTCCAGCTATCAGCCAAAACTGCCACTCTCCCCTACTTCTTGATCTCATTCAACTCCGCCCGAAGCATTTTCAACGTCTCCTCAGTGGATTTAAGCAAATTACGTTGCTGTGTCACCACCTGCTCTGGTGCATTTTCTACAAAACTACTACTGTCCAGCTTGGACTTGGTTATTTGTACCAGTCGCTCTTTATCAGAAATTTCACGCTCGAGCTTATTTGCCTTGGTGGCTGCTGCGTCCTGCTGCTTACTACTAACAACATCAATTATTTGTAGCGCGAACTCGTCGGCTTGAGCTTGGTTTGGCTTAAGGATTGCGTTCGGCCATTGTTCTGTTATAAGGTTTGTTTTGGTCCATGGAAGCTCCTGCCAGATAGCTTCTGTTACAAATGGAGCAAATGGGTGAAGTAGGCGTAGTACTGTTTCAAGTGAGTATACCAACATATCAGTATTGAGATATTCCTTGGAATACTCGATGTATTGATCTGCAATCTCATCCCATAGTAGGGAATAGATACGCTGTCCAGCTTCAGAATAACGATACTTTTCCAGATCAACACTTACAGACTTGATAGCTTCATTGAGTTTGCCTGCTAGCCAGTGATCAGCGGAAGTTTGCAACAGTGGGGTAGTAGGTGAGTGATCAGCATCAATCTTGCTTAAGGTATAGCGACTCACATTCCAGAGTTTGTTACAGAAATTGCGATAGCCTTTGATCTTCTCATCGCTAATCTTGCCGTCATTGCCAGGTGTAATACCAATGCTTAGAGCTAACCGCAGCGCATCGGTACCATACTCTGCAGTGATCTTCATAGGATCATCATAGTTGCCCTTGGACTTGCTAAGTTTTTGCCCTCTCTCATCTGTTACCATACCCCATAGATAGACATTTTCAAACGGCACATCACCAGTCTTGTACAAGCCAAACATGATCATACGAGTAACCCACTTATGTAAGATATCGCGCGCTGTGGCCATCAATGTAGTGGGGTAGAAGGTATCGAAGTCGCCAGTGCTTATAAGAGTAGCGTACGGCCACTGGCTAGAACTAAACCAGGTGTCAAAAGTGTCTTGCTCGGCGCGGTAATTACCAGCGCCATAGTAGTCTTCGGCCTCCTTCTCTGTTCTAGCCACAATGTAATTGTCTCGATCTGGATCATTGCTTGTCTTGTAGTAGACAGGAATCCGTATGCCCCACCAACCAGGCCTTGAGATACACCAATCATGTTCATTCTCAAGCCAATTTAGAGCCACCTTCTTAAATCTTGCAGGGTAGAAAGTTACCTTGTCTTGGTGGATTGCCTCAATTACAGGCTTGTTGAGCTCACTAACACGCATAAACCATTGCTCCGAGATGATTGGCTCTATTACTGTCTTACATCTGTCATGAACTGCGACAGCATGAGTAAGCGGGGAAGTTTCTACTAGTTTCTTGGCCTTTTGGAGTGCTTCTACAACCTTGATACGGGCTTCATCAGTACTAAGCCCTGCAAATTCTTCCGGTACATTTACCAGCTTACCCTCAGTATCAACTACTGAGATCTCAGTGAGATTGTGTCGCTGACCTATATCGTAATCGGCCATGCTATGAGCAGGAGTAATCTTGAGAGCACCGGTGCCATCATCGATGCTTACGTCGTCGTCGGCGATGATTGGTACTTCTCGGTTAATTAGAGGAATAGTAGCCGACTTGCCAACCAAATCTTTGTAACGATCGTCATGGGGATTCACAGCAACTGCCACATCAGCAAAGATTGTTTCCGGACGAGTGGTGGCTATCTTGATAGTACCGTAGTCAAGGGTATACATAGCATCTTCGCGCTCCAAACGATCAGTTTCGATATCTGGGAAGGCGGCTTGGCAACGTGGGCACCAATTGACTATGCGATTGCCACGATAGATATGGCCATCTGAGTGCAGTTTTTCAAAAGTGTCATAAACAACATCAATTATATCTGGGTCAAGAGTAAACTTGAGCTTGTCCCAATCAGCTGAAAAGCCCATCGCCTGCATTTGGCTAAGGATGGTGTGTTGTTGTGATCGTACAAACTTATCAACTTGCTCATAAAATTTCTTGGGACCCAGGTCAAATCGAGTCTGACCCTTCTGTTCAAGAATTCGCTCGTAAACCACTTGGGTCTCTATGCCAGCATGATCCGTGCCTGGTAGCCAAAGTGTTGGACGGCCCTGCATACGAGCATGGCGTGCAGCGATGTCTTCCACTACATACATCAGATGCCCAGCATGCAGCGAGCCATTGGCGTTTGGTGGGGGCATGATAATACAGAATGGATCACCTGTAGCATCCTTTTGTGGAGCAAATGCGTTGGCTTTTTGCCAAATCTTAAGCACATTTGACTCGTGCTCTGAGGCATCATAGGCCTTGGAAATCTGTGGTTTTTGCTCACTACTCATGTCACAAATTGTAGCATTTCCAGATATGATTGAACAGCATGACAGGTTTGACAATCCTTATGTTGATCGATACAATAGGATGTAATTGTTTTTGAGTAATTTTGTTAGTAGGGGGATATGGGAGGAGTGACGATGAAAGATATTTATAGCCCGCTAGAGATTGATGATCAATGGGATCAGCGTGCCCCTATGGCCGACGACGGTACTATGACAGCTGTTGATGAACCTATGATGGCTCAGACCGACCCCCACGCTCAAGACCTACACAGCAATAGCGACGACGCAGCTCAAACCACACCGCCACCAGCACCAGAGCCAACTATGCCAGCCGAGCCCATGGCTCAACCTATAGATGTGCCTGTTGCACCAAGCGAACCTGCTGCTATGCCAGAGCAGCCAGCGGAGCCTACTCCAGCTGCTCAACCAGCAGACGCACCGGTAGACGAAACAGCCGCTCATGAAGCTGCCACAATCGACGAGAACATGGCTCACATGGGGCAAACTGTTTTTGAACCTCAGTTCAAGCCAGACAATACTGACGACGCTGCCGCAGCCAAGATGATGGGTGCCGATGTAGCAACTACTCCAGCGCAGCCAGACGAGGAAGCCGCAGCTCCTGCCGAGCCAGTTGAAGAGCCAGCACCCGTGGAACCAGCTCCAACTACACCTACCATTGAAGAGATTTCTACTACACCATCGACACCTTCAATCGATGAAGGATCTGATGACACTGTTGTTGAAGATGTCGACAAGAATGTCAATGATATGATCAGCAAGCTCGATGAAGAAAGTAAGAAGCTCGACCAAGACATCGCTGAGAAGAACGAGCAGATCTTGACTATGCAAAAAGAGATAGACGCACACAATGCCAAGAAGGCAGCAGTCCAAAAGCGCATGGACGGGCTCAAAGCCGTTATTGGCTAGTAACTCTCATCAGTATTTCGCAAGGCTCCACCATGGAGCCTTGTTTGTTTGATAGCATAAACGAAATGGGGTAGAGTACAACTATGACCGACATACTCAGCGATCGTCCAGAACATACCGAAGTCAAACAAGCCGTACCGGCAACCGAACTCAAAGAGGTAAAGCTCCAGCAAGAAATTGGTAAGCTTGTCACCGATACTTTCGATGTTATGGCTCGATTACGCGATGCCAACCTAGCGCGCGATGCCAACCCATTTGTACTTGGTAGTGCCGAATACATAGCAGACAAGGCGATTCAGTTGGACAACACCAGCGAGAGATATGGATACTTGCTACGCACCGAGAGCGCGGAGCCACCAGAAAAACTAGACGATCACCAAGATTCACGCACTGCCGATGCCATCAAACAAGGTTTTGTAGGTGGCAAGATCACTCAAGCCGATCAAGTAGTTTTTAGTTTTGAAGCTAGGGGGCCAGCTGGAGAACAATACTTTGCCAACGAGCCCCATCCTGGATTTTTGGGAACAATTATTTATGGTCCTACTGGGGAAAGGCTGCAAGAAGGAGACCCGCAGCTCGATAAATTTCAAGCCATCATACATCAGTACGAGCTGATGCTAGCGCCGCCCCCTCCTGAAATCACCAAGTCCGAAGCAAAAACGAGTGATGCCGCCCCAGAAAAGGCTAGTTTAGTTGAGCGATTGTCCGCAAAGATCAAGCACATCAAGCAGCGAGCCAATTCTGGTCAAACCGAAAGTGCGCTGTTGCAAGCCACAAGAGACAAAAATAGGCTTCACGCTCAAATAGCTCAAAAAAACAGGCCAAAGCAATAACATTTATGCTTAGTTGATTGTAGCCATTGGGTTATAATCATCCTGTTCTGCTTCGAAACAATTCGAGGCATTAAGAAGTTCGTCCCGACAACCGAATAGGGGAAACCCATGACTGATTCACCGAAGTACGCCGATGTCGTGAGCTATGCCACAATGGATCCATTCAAGGTGCTGGCCCAGCTGTATGCGGCCGGTACCGACGAAGCCATCGCCGACACCCAGTACCGTGTGGCCGACTGGTCGCGCGGTGAGAGCGCCTTCCTGCTCGAGGCACCCGACCACTACCTGGCACATGTCGAGGAAGGGTTGGGTACGCTCAACCGCATTCCGGAGGAGGTCGCTCGCTACCTGGCCTCGCTCTCGCCGGAACAAGAGCAACTGTTCTGGCACTCGATCGGCCAGACCAACGCCGCCATGATCTTCAACGACATGGCCACTCTCGGTGCCAGACTGCTGTCCGGAGCCCTGCACGTTGCTGCCGGCCATGGCAGCTGGTTCGAGCGCGAAGCCCGCACCAGAGGCTTGTTTGCCGGCTGGGCTGAGGCCTGCAAGGCCGCTGGCGGCGTGTGGGGTGGTGGTGAGTCATCGACCTTGCGTGATGTGGTGATGCCTGGCTCCGCCGTACTCGGTGGCTCGGCCATGGGCATCGTCAAGCCGAAGAGTCGAGTGATCCACGGCAACATCCAAGATGACGACTTGATCATCCTGATCCACAGCTCAGGTGTGCACAGCAATGGCATCACCCTGATCCGCGATCTGCTGCCGCTGGTGGGTCTCAAGGCCACCATGCCCAGCGGCGAACGGTTCGTCGACGCGTTGTTGCAGCCCACACCGATCTATGCAAGTGCTGTGCGACGGTTGCTGGAGGAGCGGGTGGAGATCCACTACATTGCCAACATCACCGGACACGGTTGGCGCAAGATCATGCGTGCCAACACCGAGCAGCCGTTCAACTACGCGATCGATATTCTGCCGCCTCAGCTCGAGGTGTTCGAGTACATCCGCAAGGAAGCAGGCATCAGCCTGTACAACATGTACGGCGACTACAACCAAGGTGCCGGCTACGCGCTGATCGTGAAGCGCTCCGAGGCTTGGCGCGCTGAGACCATCATCAAGCGAGCCGGCTTCGAGTGTCACATCGCCGGCAAGGTCGAAGCTCACGACGCCAAGCAGGTTGAGATCCGGCCACTCGACATCACCTTCACGGCCGACACGCTGCAGGTGCGCTGACTCCTAGGTTGAGCGGACGAACTTCGAGGCCCGGTGGCTACCAGCTTCCGGGTCTCGATCCGTAATAATTACAATATTTCCAGGCTTGGATCTGCCACAATATTTTCTGGCTTGGTAAACATCTTTCGCTCCGCCATATGATTGGCAATAGCACCAATCATGGCGGCGTTGTCGGTGCAGAGTACCGGTGGAACCACGATCGTATCCGGGATCACTTGTTTGAGCCACTCACGCAGCAATGTATTGCAAGCCACGCCGCCACCTACCACAAAAGCCTTGGGCTGCAGATCATTGTAAGCTTGTAGTGTTTTCTGCACCAGTGCATCAATAGCAGCTTTCTGGAAGCTGGCCGCCAGATCAGCTTGAACCTGTTTATCCAGCTGGTAGGTTTTTTGGGCTTTTTCAGAACCTGGGTTTATACCTGTAATCTTTTGAACCTGCCGTAGTACAGCAGTTTTTAGCCCCGAGAAGCTAAAGTCATATTTCCCGGGTGTATTGGCAATGGGGAATTGATATTTACTGTCATCACCTGATTCAGCTGCCTTACTGATAGCCGGCCCACCTGGGTAGCCCAGCCCGATAAGCTTAGCCACCTTATCAAAAGCCTCACCGGCAGCATCATCTAGCGTTTGGCCAAGTACCTCGCGCGTGAGATCTTCGTGATAGACAGATAGGGTAGTATGACCACCAGATACCGTAAGTGCCAGAAAAGGAAACTTTGGTGGTGTATCTGTCAAAAAGCTAGCAAAAGCATGCGCCCAGATGTGATTTACTCCGATTAAAGGCTTTTTCTTAGTTATGGCAAGAGTTTGAGCAGTTAACACTCCAATTAGAAGTGAGCCAACCAAGCCAGGACCACGAGTCACAGCGATAGCATCTATACCATCCCAATCCAGATGAGCATCAGATAGAGCTTGCTCTATGACAGGTACTATTACTTCTACATGCGATCTGGCCGCCACCTCGGGCACAACTCCACCATATCTGGCATGAATCTCAACTTGGCTGGCAATTACATTGCTCAATATGGTCTGCCTCCGCTTGCCAGCGGATGATATTACAGCTGCTGCCGTCTCATCACAGCTGGATTCTATAGCTAAGATATTCATCAGATCAATTATATAGCTTATCAGATACAAAACAATAGGTTTAACCTGTTGTAAGTATTGACATTTATGTACTTTTGTGGTAGTATAGTTCAGCTTTCATCACCGTGGTGATTGCGCTCCCCGACAACATCGACCTGGAGGTCACCCATGAAGTCCCCCCGCAAGTTCCTTGGGCTGATTCTGTTGCTCGCCTTCTTGGCGGGCTGCAGCAGCTCTCCGTCCAGCCAGTCGGCACCGACCGAGCCGACCTACGGTTATACGAAGTACGGCCAGGGCACCATCCCGATCACCAAGGTGAGTGACGATGCCAAGCAGCGTCATCTCGCACTGGCCGATGCCTGGCTCAAGAACGCCGACGACACGGCCAGCAGCCTCGGCTCGATGGAGTTGACCATGGTGGTCAACTTCGCTCGCGAGCACGGTCGCATCGGCGCACCCACGCACGACGGCTTCGCGAACTTGCGTGAACCCACGGGTGAGCGCAAGTTCGACTTCATGCCACTTCTGACCGAGGATGCCCAGAACGGCAACTCGTTCGCCGATGTGATCGGCGCCAACGGACGGATTGCCGAATTCAACGGCAACCTGATGAGCGTCCTGGTAGCCGACAACCAGCAGTTCACGCCCACCTGGGCCGGGCTGGTGCTGCTCCACGAGCTGCGACATGCCGAGCAGTCGGCACGCCCGGGCTGGGATGGCAAGTCGGTGCAGGCCAGTGCTGAGCGCGAGATCGAGGTGTACCAGGAGCAGTCCAAGCTTCTGAGCACCAAGTATCCCGCGTTCGGTCAGAACGTCGACCAGCTCTACAACGAGATGGTTGGCAAGCTCAAGGCCGGTCAGGCCATCGTGCCTGCCATGCCACGAGTGGCCTCGATCGACACCATGGACGCAATTTTCGGGCCGCCCAAGAGCGAGACCGAGCGTTCGGCGCGTCACATGCTCGTCTACATCGCTGCTGGCCTCAGGGCCACCGGCGAGAACGGCGGACATGATGCGCAGGTGGCGTTCATCAATGGACTCGAGGGGCGTCAGGTCAACTGACGCAGCACTGCCTCAGGTCCGCAGCAAGTCGGGGCCCCGGCCGCAAGGCCGGGGATTCCCCAGAGCACATCAGTAACTGATGGATTCTGGAGAAGCAACCAAAGAATACCTGAAGCCGACTTTACTTTTTTATTCTTTTGCGTCAGGCTATAGTGCAAATGAGAGCTCTCCTAACACAACTTAAGAGGAGATACATGTTATGAGCCATGAAGTAAAAATTCACGATGCCCAGACTTCGATATTGCGCGAGCTACTTTTTCACCCACATGCCAACTTTGCCAAATTGCAGAAGGGGACAGGACTGAGCTCCGATCACTTCAACTTTCACATCAGCAAATTGGTAGAGTTGGGCTTGGTTGAGAAGGTCGCTCGCGGAAGCTACACTCTTACACCCAAGGGCAAGGAACACGCCAACAAGCTTGATACCGACAACAACACTATTGAGCGCCAACCCAAGGTAGCGGTAATCTTGGCCATTGAGCGCCAAAATAGCGATGGAAAGACAGAGTACCTATTTCAGGAACGGCTAAAACAGCCTTACTTTGGCTTCTGGGGCTTTGCCACCGGCAAGATCCGCTGGGGCGAGACGATTGTACAAGCCGCCGAGCGTGAGCTGATGGAAGAAACCGGACTAACTGCTGACCACCGAATAGCTGGTGTGTACCACGAGCTGGTGTATCAGCAGGAAACCGGCGATCAGCTAGAGGATAAGATATTTTTTGTGATTCACTGTACCAACCTGGCCGGCAGATTGATCGAAGAGTTTGAGGGCGGTCGCAATGCTTGGATGTCACGTCAGCAAGCCTTAAGCCAACCGAAGATATTTACCAGCTTCGATATCGAGATCGATATAGTCAGCTCCGAGGAAATGTTTGTCGAGCGCACAGTCGAGTACACCAAAGACTTGTTCTAACTCCCAAAACTACAAGTATTTGTAAACTTGGAAGTCTGCTCGACCCGGTCAATAACCGGATCGAGCTGCCCCTTGCTGCTACAACATGGAACTACCCGCCCCAGCGGGCGAAGAGCTCGCCCTTGATGTCACGCGAGCCGCCTGAACCCTGCAGCGGACGCACCTCCACATCGATCTGCGGTCGTGGATCGGTGCCCTCCCACCACTCGTCGATCGAAGCATCGAGAAGTGCGTAGATGTCATCGCGACGCTTCTCCTGCTGCTCGTACGTTGGGATGGTGTCACCCTCGGCATGTGGCATGGTGCCACACACCAGATCCACCCACATGTCCGGGGTGTTGGAACTCCAGGGGTGGAAGGTACCTACCACGGTGATCACCTCCTCGACCTCGAGCCCGCTGTCATCGACTTGGTTGATAGCAGCAACTGCCATGGCCGGCAAGGCCTTGAGGAACTCCTTGGTCTTGAAGTCGTTGGGGTTGGCACGTCGAATGATGTCGGCGCGCATCACCCAATCCTCAGCTCCGGTGACATTCAATACTGGCATGGTTGACCTCCTCGGTCGTTGGAATAGCAAGGGGCTGCAACAGCCCCAAACTAGTTCGAGCTGTAAACTGGCGATAATTCTAGAATATTTATAGTGATTTGTCAATTGTTATAAGGTTACTACATTTGCTACAATGGGGTTATGACTTTTACTAAAGGCCTCCCACCACTTGATTGGAACGACAAGCAGCTAGAGCTAGGTGCGCACTTCCTGCAAAGCCACGAGTGGTCGGTGTTTCAATCAATGGTCGGTCGCAAGGTCCTGCACGATCAGACTAAGAACTGGAGTTGGGTTGGGTTTGTACAGCAAGCCAAGCTAGTGAGGTTTTTGAGCCTGCCATACGGGCCGACCGTACAAACAGATGTACTAGCTTGTCTGGAAAGTATCGAGGATGCCGCCAGGTCTCAGAAGCTCGACTTTATACGAGTTGAGCCGATTGGCAAGGTATCAAGCGTTGAGCTCGAAGCGGCTGGCTACCACGAGGTCAAGCCAGTTCAGCCCAAATACCCTTGGGTACTCGATCTTTCTCCATCAGAGGATGAGCTGCGAGCAGGATTGGAACGCGGACATCGCAACCGTATCAACACCGCACCCAAGCGAGGCATTACTGTTACAGAATCAACTGATCTGAGCATGATCGACGAATTCTTGCGGCTGTTACATGACACGGGTAGTGGGCGATTCCAAAACCACCCAGACAGTTACTTCCGAGCAATGGCTGAGACACTTATACCAGCTGGCGTGGCTCGCTTTTTTATCGCCAAGGCCGAAGGCAAATATATCAGTATCAGCCTGGTTTACGATTGGAATGGCGTGCGTTACTATGCCCACACTGGCAACGACCAAGCGCTCAATCGCCAGTACAAAGCCTCTGTATATCTAGTCTGGCAGATGCTACTAGACGCCAAGTCCCATGATTTCCGGCAATTTAACTTCTGGGGAGTCACACCGCACGATGACCCCAAGGATCCATGGTACGGGTTCTCACAGTTCAAAAAAGCCTATGGTGGCCGCCTCGAAGAAACTCTTGGCACCTGGGAAAAGCCACTCAAACAGATCAAATATCGTATCTACGACACCAAACGAAAGCTCAACAAATGACACACGAAGCCTCTCTCGACGAGCTCAAACAGTGGAACGAGTTGATTGCTGGTAATCCAGACGGCGGTCATTTTCTGCAATCTGCAGGGTGGGCACACTTTCGCCGCCACTACGGCTGGCAGCCTCGCCAGTTTGTAGCTAAGCTAAGAGATCAAACTGTCGCTGTACTTATACTTGAGCGCAACATACCTACGATTGGCAAGATCTGGTACTGCCCCAAAGGTCCTGGCATTACCAGCGAAGGAGGTCTAGAGGAAATTTTGGCTGAGCTGTACAAACTTGCGCCAGACGTAGTCGCTATCAAGCTTGAACCGGAGCTTCCAGCTAGCACGGGCTTACCCAGCGATTTCCGTAAGTCAGCCATCAACCGACAAGTCGTTTCTACCGGTATAGTAGATCTAGCTAAGTCTGAAGAAGAATTACTTGCTAGCTTCAAGCAAAAGACACGTTACAATGTGCGCCTGGCGGAGCGCAAAGGTGTAACTGTGGAGGGAGTTGAGCCTACCGCCGAAAACTTCGAAATCATGTATCGGCTTATTGCAACCACCCACGAACGATCAAACTACTTCAACCCCAACAAAAGCTACGTACTAGCTAGTTGGCGTGCGCTATGCAATGATCATACCGGACAACTTTTCTTGGCAAGTCATGAGGGCGATGTGTTGGCCGGCGCATTTGTTGTCCATCTGGGCAACAAGGCTTGGTACAAAGATGGTGGATCCACCCGTGCCAAACAAAGTCTAATGGCACCATACGCGCTGCACTGGCAGATTATTCGCTGGCTGCAAGCCAAATCTGTCGCTAACTATGATCTGATGGGCTTGCCTGCGCCTGGTGAGCTAGACGACCCCAATCACCCGCTATCACGCCTAGCTCAGTTCAAGCTAGGTTTTAAGCCAGAGCTAAAAGAATTTATGGGTACTTACGACTTAGTTTTCCAACCAAAGAAGTACCAACGGTTCACTAAACTCTACGAAAAGCCAGCCACGCTTATGGCGCATCGAGTAAGAAGGCAGCTGTGGTATTAACATGATACGCGAAGCTACTAAGTCAGAAATCACTGATTGGGATAAACTAATTACCAGAAATCCCGCCGGTGGGCATGTCTTTCAAACTACTGAATGGAACAGTTTTAAGGCTATCTCAGGCTGGCAACCACTTTACTGGGTCTATCAACACACCAAGGCTGACAAACCTGTCTACTTCACCTTGCTGCGCAAAAGTCTGCCAGCTTTTGGTACTACCTATGTAGTAGCCAAGGGGCCCGAGCTATTCAAACTTGGCTCGCTCAGCCACAAAGATAAGGCAACCATGGCCAAATTTATCGGCGAGCTCAAGGCCATGCTAGTGCAACACGACACGCGAGCGCTACTACTCAAACTCGAGCCGGAGATATTGGCGGATGAGCTAGATATGGCCAGCCTGGGTATGGTCAAAGCTCGAGCTGATCTGTATTTCAAAGCAACCATCTTAGTGGATATTGATCGCAATGACGATGATCTATTGGCCAGCTTCAAACAAAAAACTCGCTACAACATCCGCTTGGCTGAGCGCAAGGGTGTAGTAGTGGAGGAACGGCCAGTTGATGCAGCGGCGATTGACCAGATGTACGATATGATGAGCGCTACCCAGGCCAGAGCTAGTTTTTATCTGCGCCCCAAGGCCATCTATGCCGACTACTGGCAGCGTTTTGCTGACAGTGGTCTAGGCAAGCTGCTAGTGGCCACCCACGGGGGACAAGACTTGGCATTTGTATATCTGTTCTTGTACGGCAAACGAGCCTACTACAAGGATGGCGGCAGCTATCGCATCAAACAAAACCTGATGGCTCCATACTTGCTACAATTTCGGGCTATGCAGTGGGCCAGAGACAATGGTGCCACTATCTACGACACTATCGCTGTGCCACCCCGAGATCAGCTCGACAATCCCAATCATCATCAGGCTGGACTCTACCGCTTCAAGTCTGGATTTAACCCAGAAGTAGTGGAATTTGTGGGAGCTTGGGATCTACCACTCAGCAATCGCTATGACCTCTGGCGCCGCGCCGAAGCCTACTACCTAGCTGGCTACATGAAGCTCAATCGCGGCAACATATTCTGGTAAGCGTTTGTGTCAAATCTGCTAGAATAAGCATATGAAGTTTAATGAGAGCGTTTTTCATGCCTACGACATTCGTGGTCGCATACCAGAAGATATCACTCCCGAGCTAGCCTACGCAGTTGGGCAGGCTCTAGCTGATTTCTTGCCAGCAGGAATTGCGGCGGTGGGTCGAGATATGCGCCTGGGTTCAGCAGAACTAAGTGAGGCTCTGATAGAAGGGCTGATCAAACAAGGTCGCGACGTCTGGGATCTGGGCCGCATTACCACTGACATGAGCTACTGGGCTGTTGGCCAATACCAGCTGGCTGGTGCAGCAATGGTGACTGCTAGTCACAACCCCGCTCAATACAATGGCTTTAAGCTGACGGGGTCGGGAGTATCACCAATTGGTAGCGATAGTGGGCTTAGCACTATCAAACAATTTGTAATGGCCAACAAGTACAAAACAGGCACGAAGACAGGTAAAGTCACTCAGAAACATGTGCTTCGTGACTGGGTAGAACACTGTATCAACCTCTCGGGCGATGAGTTTGCACCGCTCCAAGTTGGCGTTGATGCTGGAAACGGCATGGAGGCAATTGTGCTGCCATACCTACATGAGCTGACTGCGCTGCAGATCCATGGGCTTGATCTAGCGCTCGACGGTAGCTTCCCGCATCATGTGGCCAATCCTATGATTGCTACTACCACGGCTGACCTCCAAGAGATGGTGACAAACAAGAAGCTCGATTGTGGCCTAGCATTTGATGGTGATGGCGACCGAGTATTTATGATCGACGAGCATGGCAAACGCGTGAGTGCTGGAGAACTAGGCGCATTGCTTGCCGTACACATGCTCAAGACAAACCCCAAGGCGACTATTTTGTACAGCGCACCGACATCGCACTTGGTGCGCGATACCATCGAACAGCTGGGTGGTAAAACAGAGCGCACCCAGGTAGGGCACAGCTTCATACTAGAACAGATGAAAACTACCAAAGCAGTATTTGGCTGTGAACACTCCGGGCATTTCTACTTTGGCGACAACTATGGCGCCGATAGTGGCTTGATAGCGGCACTCACTATACTCCATATACTGACAACCAGTGACAAAACACTCTCTCAGCTAGTAAAAGGGCTGGATAGTCCATACTACTCGATCGATGAGCTCAATCTGACCGTCAAGGACACTAAGGCTGTAATATCCAAGATCAAAGAAACCCTGTCCGATGGTGTACAAGACAATCTTGATGGTTTAACTATCGAATATCCTGAGTGGTGGTGCAATGTACGTGCCAGCAATACTGAGCCAGTGCTGCGAGTCAATGTCGAAGCCAATAGTAAACAGCTACTAGCTGACAAGACCAAGCAGCTCTCTGCCATGATCAAAACTTGACAGTCAGCGGCCGCAAGACTATTATTTCTAACTAACTTCTAGAGAGATTTAGAAGATACCTTGACGAAGCAAATCTCTATCTGATGGTTGTAGCCTGCACTTCTGGCATGATTCGATCGTGCCACGGTGTGCAAGTTGCAACCTTCAGAGAACCACTCCGACTGAACCCGACGGCTAATGTAATGGCTAGACAGGCCACGTGGACTTTCAGAATTCCTAGTAGGGCTTCGACCGCTTCGGCGGCAAGCATAGAAAAGTATTCTGACAGTTCTTGGGGTCACCATCGAACCACTGATGCCGAGGTGGAATGAAGGCGTGGGAAAGGTTGGTTGCATTGGGAGAAAGGGAGGTACCTGCTTGACGCAGGAACTCAAGAGGGGGCCGCCCTTCGGGGCGTGAACCTGTTCTCTCAGGGTAGAGTCAGGAAGCTGCGTTTCGATGCTTCATCCTGGCTCTACCCCAGCTCTGCCGACACGCGCATGGCGCACGGCAAGCAGGGGACACCACCCGTCCGGGCGGAGTACCTGTGCGTGTCGGCAATCTCAACGGGGAACCCATTTGGAACGTTTCAAAACAACGTCAACCCAAACGGTCAATTCCCCGACCATGTTGCCGGGGCCTTGCAAAGCGCTCGTCTCTCCAATAGGTGAAGTTGGTGCCATGGAACCAACCATATCCGACCGGTCGACCAGAGTCTTTGTGCCGAGCACGCGCCCCGGCCACCTTCTCCCGCTTGCGGGAGCATGCAACCGTCCCCTAGCGAAGACCGGGGACGGTCAGCGACGCCAGATGCTTGGTGGGTCTCCGACCTGCCTAGCCGGCGCCGCACGCTGTCGAAAGCTTCGCGTCCGCGCGAAAAACTCGGCAGCTCACCACCAGCCGACCCCTCCCGGTCGGCCGTCGCCCGGAGGTGCTCAGTCCTTTCAGCCAGACTGTGGCTGAGCACCTTCGGAGGTTCTGCCCTCCACCACCAGCGATGTTTGTCGGGGAGGGTGGCCACATCGACCGATGGCCACCCTCCCACACTAGGAGATTTGCTTCGTCTCCTCACTACAGTTTTTGACTCGTTTCAAAGTTTGTAGCAGAGGACAATAAGTTAAGTAGTAAGGCTAAAAGGCAGATGGCCGAAGTTTTTTGATCTCCGACTTCTTAATTGCCAGCATTGGTTTCTCTTTAATGGCATTAAAGCAATCAGCAAGATTTGGTAGCTATGACACTACTATCCGAGGACTGTTTGAGGACTTCTTAGGACGAGTTCCACAGGATAGTAAGGAAGAGCTAACTAATCATTGCTAGATTGTGTCCATGCCAAAGGACTTTTGGCTTCTTTTGGTCCATCAAAAGAAGCTTGCTCCAGGAAGCAAAGCTTGGAGTAAAATCCTTATTCTTATTAGTTTTTTGGTAATCCTATATACTTAATCTCATGCCCACCACCCGTCACGCCAAAACTATCCAAACCGCTATTCTCGACTGCTTGAGTTACTACGCTGTTTTTGGTCTCAGGCTCAACTCGAAACAGCTCTTTGAGTTGATACACTGCAAGGCCACAGTAGTGGCTGTCGAAAGCGCTCTTACATCACTGCGACGCAAGAAAGCTGTAGTTGGATATAAGGATGGCAGTTTCGGAATTGCCGGGCACCATTATCCAAAACAAAATCCTCATACATTAGAGCAAACCAGGTTACTTGCCAAAGCTCGCCGTCTTGGTAAAATTCTAAGACTTATCCCTTGGATCAAATCAATCGTGGTCATAAACAGCGTGGCTTATGGCAACTGCACAGACAAGAGTGATATTGATCTGCTGTTTGTAACATCGCCACATCGGCTATATATCACAAAAGGTATAGTTTACTACCTATTGAACCTTTTTCGACTGCGCGAGACACCTACATATAAAGCTGGTCGATTCTCGACTGGTTGGTGGCTCACTACCAACGGTGTAAAGTTTGAGCGCGATCTCATGCCTACAGCAGATCTGCAGTTACCATACTGGAGCATTATGGCCAAACCAGTCCACGGAGAGAGAGTTTGGGAACAGCTACTGGCTAGTAGTCCATTTCTACGTGATCAGTTCCCCAATTATTCGTTTAAGCACCATGGACTACCGATACATCTTTTTCATCTAGGCTTCTTAGATAGGCTCGATAGCAGAGGATTTAGAGTTCATCTACGACATGTCGCTATGCAAGAGAAGTACAAACAGCCCAATGCGTTCTTGCGTATTCGTCCTGATTTGATAGTGCAAAACAGCGATGCCAAGGCCCAACTCAAGAAGATTAGTAACAAGTACCAAACCATCCGCAACAAAGCTGGTAAATAATTACTCTTGACAGCAGAAGGTGAGAGTCATTACAATAAATTAGCACTCGCAGTGTGAGAGTGCTAATGCTTAACCACTATGTCATCCTGATTTCCATTTCAGGATTTTTGCTAACAGATCCCGGATAGAGTCCGGGATGGCATAACCAAAAAGGAGTGATTTATGAACTTACAACCCCTGGCTGATCGAATTGTGCTCGAACAGCTCGACAGCGAAGAGAAGACTGCCTCCGGCATAATTTTGCCAGACAGTGCTCAAGAAAAGCCTTCCGAAGGCAAGGTACTGGCTGTTGGGCCAGAAGTAAAAGAAGTAAAAGTTGGCGACCGCGTACTATACGGCAAATACGGCCCCAACGAAGTAAAAGTCGACGGCACCGAACTTATGATCGCCAAAGAAGAAGACGTGCTCGCGATTATTAAGAAGAAATAATAGGAGAAAAACATGGCCAAAGATATTACTTCGAGCGAAGAAGCTCGTAACAAACTCAAAAGCGGCGTTGACAAGCTCGCCAATACTGTCAAAGCTACCCTCGGTCCCAAGGGCCGTAATGTAGTTCTTAGTAAGAAATATGGTAGCCCTGTCATTACCAACGACGGCGTAACTATCGCCAAAGAGATTGAACTCGAAGACCCCTACGAAGATATGGGTGCCCAGATAGTCAAAGAAGTTGCAAGTAAGACCAATGACCAAGCTGGTGATGGTACCACTACCGCCACCGTGCTGGCTCAAGCCATCATCGACGAAGGCATCAAAAACGTTGCCGCCGGCGCCAACCCTATGGCAATTCGTCGAGGCATTGAGAAAGCTGCTGCTCATGTTGTTGCCGAACTCAACAAACTTGCCAAGCCAGTCAAGGAAAGCTCCGAGATCGCCGATGTTGCCAGCATCTCTGCTGCCGATGTAGAGGTAGGAAAGCTGATCGCTGAAGTCATGGAGATCATAGGCGAAGACGGCATAGTTACCGTCGAAGAAGGCCAGACTCTCGGTCTCGACAAAGAAGTGGTTGAAGGTATGCAATTCGACAAAGGCTATGTCAGCCCCTACATGGTGACCGACACAGCCCGCATGGAAGCAGCTATGGAAAACGCTCCAATACTGATTACAGATAAGAAAATCAGTGCTATCCAAGATCTTTTGCCACTACTTGAAAAGCTCACTGCTGAAGGCAAGAAAGACTTGGTAATAATTGCCGAAGACGTCGAAGGCGAAGCCCTTACGACACTCGTACTCAACAAACTTCGTGGTACCTTCAATGCGCTCGCTATCAAGGCTCCGGCCTTTGGTGATCGACGCAAAGAAATGCTCGAGGATATAGCCATCTTGACTGGCGGACAAGTAATTACCGAAGAGGTTGGCCTCAAACTCGAAGACGCCACTGTCGAGATGCTCGGTGAAGCCCGCAAGGTAATTGCCGACAAAGACAATACCACTGTAGTAGACGGTAAAGGCGACGAGTCTGCTATCAAGGCTCGCACCAAGCAAATTCGCTCACAACTAGGCGAGTCTAGCTCCGAGTACGAGATGGAGAAGATGCAAGAACGACTAGCTAAGCTCGAAAGCGGTGTAGCCGTCATCAAAGTCGGCGCCGCTACCGAAGTAGAGCTCAAAGAGAAGAAAGCCCGCATCGAGGATGCTATCAACTCCACAAAGGCGGCCGTGGCCGAAGGTATTGTACCTGGTGGTGGCTCAGCCTTGGTGAAAGTTGCCAAAAAGCTTGATGCTGTACAGGTTGATTCTGAGGAGCAGATCGGTGTAGAGATAGTGCGCAAAAGCCTCGAGGCACCATTGCGACAAATTGCCCTCAACGCAGGTATCACCGACATCGCCATCATCTTGGAAGCTATCCAAAAAGGCGATAAGAATATTGGCTGGGACTTTGCCCGCGGTGAACAAGCCGACATGCTCAAGGCTGGTATCATCGATCCAGTCAAAGTAACTAAGAGTGCGTTGACCAATGCTGCGAGTGCTGCCGCTATGCTACTTACGACTGAAGCTGCAGTAGTTGACCTACCAGAGAAGGATGCACCTGCCATGCCAGGTGGTGGTATGGGCGATATGGGGGGCATGGGCGGCATGATGTAGATTGTGCTTTGCACAGTGTAAACATTAACGAAGAGGCCCATGAGGGTCTCTTCTGCTGTGTATTGACAATTCTGCTGATTTGTTGTAATATGCTACACAATCTTCTTTTGAAGAAGCTCATTGATCAGATAATCCCGGACTACAGCTAGCCAGAAACCTAGTTGTAGCCCGGGATTTATCAACTTAGTGACTACCCCCGGGGGAGGTATAGTTATGTCAAAGTCAAAGCGACGCAACGCCGAGCCGACCGAGCTCATCTTCGTCCGCATCACCGAGGTCGGTGTGTGGGCCGTAGACCTCACCGACGAGGAGCTCGAGGACTTGCGCAAGCGAGTGCTCAACTCGCAGTGGCACAAGCAGAACCTGCGCCAGGGCATCTGGGACCAGGTGAAGCGCGACGATCTGGACCGCGACGAGCTGATCGATCTGATCGGGCGCATCTACCGTGCCGAGGACAAGACCGAGCTCGACCGCGAGGACGCCTATCAGGCCGAGCTGCAAGCAGCGGCCGAGGCAGCCGAACAGGCCAAGCGCGACCAGCTGCTGGCTGCAGCGATGCAGCAGTACGACAAGAGCTGCGAGCACGCTCGAGGCGTGCTCGCCATCGACGGACTGAGGCTGCCCGAGATCATCCGCCAGGAGCTCGAGGAGGCTGCCCAGGCCGAGTTCAGCAACCAAGCAGTCGAGCGGCTCAGCCTCGTGCTTGCCACCGCCAAGCCCATCGTGGCCAGGTACCGTGAGCACCAAGCCGCTGAGCGCGCAGCTGCCGAGCAGGCCGCAGCCGAGCAGGCCCACTGCGATGCCAAGTCGTCCCTGGAGAACCAGCTTTCCAGGCTCACCAGCCTCAAGGAGGGGCTCAACGGCATGGGACAGCACTTCGACTCGGTCGAGAAGGCTGCCCAGACCAAGCTGAGCGATGCAGATCGGCTCAGCACCTCCGAGCTGACCCGCACCGCATCGATGCTCGAGGCCTTGCTCGACGAGTTCGACCCGGCCTGAACAGGGGTAAAGCCCCACTGTGATGAGAAGAGTCTCACTACGGTGGGGCTCTTTTCATATCTGTAATACTTGTAAAGAGTTAATATTTATTGTATAATCTAGCCCCATATCCGACCTTCGGATGCCCTTTCGACAACCTGTTTTCACCAAAGGAGGTGAGATCGTGCCAAAGCAGCCCAAACGACGGCCCAGAGTAGTGGCTAGCCCTGTTGCCAACCGTAAGGTTAGCATACCGGTAGGGCAGACAAAGTCTGTTCCACCACCACCCCGCCCCAAGCGACCACCCAGACCTAGCTGGTATGGCAAATCACCTGCTGACATGAGCCGAATCGAGCTGGAACAGGCCATACGCAGCCATCCGCTCTGGCGCTGGTATCGTACTCAGAACTACGGCCACAACCCTGCTGAGCCCAACCTGAGTGGTTATAGCACCACCATGCTGCGAGTCGGCATGCTGGAGGCGATGAGGAATCTCGCTGAGTTGCAACGCCAGCCCGATCTTCGATCAGTAGTTGGTCAAGAATACCCTGAAATGTCAGGGGATCCGCGCAAGTTCGTGATGCAGCTGAGCGACATCGAGATCCAATACCTTCTGCAACTCTGTAGAAGCCAACCCAAAGGGGATCAAGCATGACCAGAAGAAACCACCGTCACCCCAGCCGCAGCCTGCGACTGGTAGACGGCCAGGACAACCCATCATCAGGATCGAGCCGTGTGATCGCGGCTGATGAACTGGCGCAGATCAGTGATGCAGTGGCCGACATCTTCGACGGCGCCGACGACAGCAAGCTCGCCATGCACATCTTCTCTTCAGAGGACATGTCCATGCTGGAGCGGCTGCGCGACGACCTTCACAGCGCCACGGCCGAGGATCACGCTCGACTCACGCTGCTGTCCCTGCAGTTCTACCAGGCGCGGGGGCGAACAAACCTGGTGTGAGCATGACACAAGTTGTCGAACTAAACAGGCGGGGCCCTTCGGGGCCTCGCCTGAGTTCGTTTATGAGATATAATTGTACACATGGACGCTCAACAATTGTTTGATCAAGCTGAAACCCTTCGCACCCAAGGCCAAGGAAAACAAGCTGCCATCAAATATGTGCAAGCTGCCAAGTTAGTTGTCAGCGACTCCAATAGTCAGCATTTAGTTCAAGAAGCCTGGCATATGGCCGGCGTCAGCTACAAGATTGAAAATGACATTGAGCATGCTATGCCATGTTTTAAACACGCCCTCGAAATTGCCAGCCAGCGCAATGACAAAGTGGGAATAGGTAGAATTTATCGCGACATAGGCATAATGTATGACTACCAAAAGCGCTATAGTGATGGCCTACCCTATCTGCAAAAGAGTGTCGAGGTACTCCAAGCCACCGACGCTACTGCTGAGCTTGGCATCACCGAAACCAAAATTGGTCAAAACTATCTACTTCAAGATGATACTAAACAAGCTGAGCAGTGGCTCAAGCATGGGTTAGACACTTTAGAACCAACCAGTCATTGGTCATACATAGTGACTACTTTGCTGCCATTGGCAGGGTTGGAATTTAAACACCAGCACTACCAGAACATGCTCGATTATTTGCTGCGTGCTGAGCAGCTGATCAACGATTCAAATGAGATCGATAATCAGACCAGGCGGCTCATCCAAATATATGGCTTAATGGCTCACGCCTACATCGGCCTAGGTAACAAAACTAAAGCAACCCAAATGTTTGAACAAACCAAAGAGCTGATGTCAATCATCGAAACCAAGTCCGCTCGTGATGTTTTGTATGAAGACATAGATTACAATAAATTGAAGAAGGAGTTAGCATTATGAATCCAGTTCTAAATCTCATCGACTCTCAGCCAGAGCAGCTACGTGACAACTATGCTGACAGTATGAGTGACGATATAACAAGGCAAGATAACCAGGGGCTTAACGGAATTGTATTTGCTGGCATGGGCGGGAGTGCCTTAGCTGGCAATCTATTTAAAAACTGGGTATTTGAGCGGCTGCTAGTACCATTTGAAATCAGCCGTGGTTATCAGTTGCCTGGGCATATTAGCAAAAACACCTTGGTAGTTTGTAGTAGTTACAGCGGCAACACTGAGGAAGTACTAAGTGCTTACTGGTATGCCCAGAAGATGAATTGCCAAATAGCCGTAATCACTAGTGGCGGCAAACTCCTCGAGGAAGCCAAGCGTCAAGAACGCTGGACGCTTGAGCTACCCAAAGGATTACCACCACGCCTGGCGGTATTCGCTGGTCTCAAGGCCTTGGCCTGTCTTGTAGCCGACCTACGATTGGTGGAAGCTGTTGATGTGCGCAGAGAGCTACTCGATGCTAGCAACTTTCTGGATGTCCAAAAAGCCGCCCTCAATGCCGATGCCGTTTCGAGTAACCGAGCTCGGGATATAGCCAAGCAATTGGAAGGCAAGGTACCACTCATTTACGCTGGCCCAGGTCTAGGATCAGCTGCCTACTACTGGAAGATCAGTATTAACGAAAATGCCAAACAAGCCGCCTTCTACAATACCTTCCCAGAGCTCAATCACAATGAGTTTCAGGGCTGGCAGTTCCCGCAAGATAAGAACATCCAGCCGATTGTGCTGCGTAGTAGCTTCGATGGGGAGAAGATGTACCACCGCATGCAGCTGACTGAACAGCTGCTAGACCGCTTCGATTATCATCCCATCAATGTTGGGGCTGTCGGACAGACCCCGCTCGAACAATTACTCTACACAGTCATGCTTGGTGACTACATCAGCGTGTACCTCGCCGAATTAAATGGTGTAGAGCCGCTCGAAGTTAGCTTGATCGAAGAACTTAAGAAGAAGCTGAAATAATTACTGGCGGAGAGGGATAGCGGCTACGCCTTCTCCGCTCGATGCTCGATCTATAGTTCAGCAAGCTGACTGCAGATCTGCGCGTCTCACTCGCCGAACCCAGGAGCACTCTTCAACACCCATCAATCATTCTCCATAGCTCAATCTATGTTGAGCGACGGAGAATGGCGGAGAGGGAGGGATTCGAACCCTCGATACCCTTGCGGGTAAACCGCCTTTCCAAGGCGGCGCACTAGGCCTCTATGCGACCTCTCCAATCAGATCAGTATTATATCTCAAGACTCCTATGTATGTCATCCCAAGATATCATTCAATAACCACAACGAGATTTTTTTGATTTCAAAAAAATGCTATAATGCTTATGTTATGAAAACACGTTGGTTAGCTGTCCTCAATACACTTAGTCTTATATTGGCCTTGACGCTGAATGGCATGGCAGTCTATCTGCCACTCAATGGCATATCTACCGCTGCGGTATCAGATAAGTTCAATAATTTATTTGTACCTGCCAACTTTACCTTTGCTATCTGGGGACTCATCTATTTGCTGCTAATACTGTTTGCAGCCTATCAGCTCAAGCTAGCCTTTGGTAAGAAATCGCGCGAAACCGAAGTGATAGACAAGATCGGTCCGTGGTTTATTATAAGCTCGATCTGTAACGCTGTTTGGATAGTAGCCTGGCACAATCTCCGACCAGGTTTGGCGCTAGTGCTTATGGCTGGTTTACTTATCTCGCTGATTGCAATGTACGTAAACCTACGCGTTGGCAAACCCAACTACTCTAAGGCTACTAATTGGCTAGTACTACTACCAATTAGTGTTTATCTCGGGTGGATCAGTGTAGCTACCATCGCCAATGTCGCAGCTTGGCTTACCGAAATACATTGGACAGCACTCAACCTTAGCCCTCAGTTCTGGGCCATCGCGGTAATAGTAGTTGGCTTGATCCTCGCAGTGAGTATGATTATGCGCAATGCCGATTATGCCTACAGCCTGGTTATAGCTTGGGCCTATGTTGGTATTATCGCCAAACGCATAGGTGACAGTAGCACTCCAGATGCAGGCATCATTACTTCGGCGACTCTTTCGATCGCAGTTATACTAATTGTTATTGGCCTCAAGATACGTGAGAGATAGTTTAGCCTTTATAAAATAGGAAGAGGCCCCTCGCAATTAAGGGGCCTCTTCGTTGACTTATTTTCTCTACATCAGCTGTTACGAACGAAGTCGTAACCGTTCTGGAACAGCCGCGCCCAGGGGCTGACCGGCAGATCCCGGTACTCGCTGGGAAGCCAGGGGAACTGCTCGAGCCGATAGGGCGTACGCTCCGGGTGGGGCATCATGGCCAGATCCTGACCATTACGACCGCACACTCCAGCCACGCTATCCGCGCTACCGTTGGGGTTGTGCGGATAGTCGCCCGGCTCAGCCAGCAGATCACCATAGGGATTCACGTACTGAAGAGCCGGTGCACCACCGGCACCAGGCCGGTACTGACCCTCGCCACTGGATAGCCACACACCGAGGCGCGAACCAGACATACCACTAAGCAACACGGAGGCACTCTGAGGCACATGAACCGTCACAAACCGTGACTCGAAACGAGCCGACCTGTTGTGCACGAACCTTGTATACTCGTGCTCTGGTGTGCCGGGCGGGTCGAGCCAGCCCAACAAAGCCATCAATTGACAGGCATTGCAGGGCCCAAAGATGAAGTTGTCAGCTCGCTCGCGATAGGTCGCAAATTCGTCGGCTACTCGAGCGTTGGAACGTATCACCGAAGCCCAATCCTTGCCAGCATCGTGCACGTCGCCGTAGCTGAAACCACCTGGTAGCGAGATGCCAGCTAGGCCCTGGAGGGTCGCCCGGCCTTCTACCAAATCGGTCATCGTGATGTCGTTCACCTCGAAGCCGGCCAGCATCCAGGCTGCCTTGAGCTCTTCGTCACCATTGCTGCCTTCTTCACGGATCACGCCGAGCTTCGGCTTGGCCGGGCTGAGCAGCGCACCTGGGCTGGTAGCCCGTGGTTGATAGGTAAGTTGCCAACGCGGCAAGTGATCGAGGCTGAAGTTGGTGTACTCACGGTCGGCCGTGAAAGGATTGGACTGCACGCGATCGATCACATAGCTGGTCTGCTCCCACCACTCCAGCAACCGCACAAGCGGCTGTTGGAGTACAACGCGGCCATCACACTTGATTTGCAGCCCTTTGTTGGTATGCCAGTCAGGATGTGTGCGACCAATTGCATCTGCCAATAGTCCTTGCTCTCGCAAGCTCGTCAAGAACGTATACAGCTTGCTATCTGGAACTTCCAGTAGCAGCCCTGGTGACTCGCCAAACAACAACCCTTCCGCCGAATAGCCGTTGAGCTGGAAGTCGAGCAGTACGCCGCAGCCGCCGCCGGACGCCATCTCCGCCACCGCAGTGACGAGGCCTCCTTGACCAACGTCGTGGAGCGCCAAGATGTAGCCTTGGTCGATCCAGCCATCAATCACACGCTTAAGCCGGAGCAGCTCTTGGGGCGGGGCAGCTTTGGGAGCCTCGTCGCCCAACTGATCGTAGGCCTGTGCCAATGCCGATCCGCCGAGTGCTGGACTCCAGTTGCTGAATCTCACCCAGACCATCTTGGAACCGGTAAAGCCCCGCTGTCGGGCCTTGATGTCGGGCGTGACCTTCTTGGCAACGTTTGGCACCGGGCCATAGGCGGTGGTTACCGCTTGTCCTGGCGCCACCACCACACTGCCATCGGCCATGGTGCGCTGCAAGCTGTTGCTGTCCTTGCCACCATCTGGCGCTAGGCCATGACCGACTTCGGTGGGCAGTTCAAGCTCACAACAGTAATCGCTGAGAGCCTTCACGGCCCGCTGATAGCGATCCATGTCAGCTCGCGCCGCCCACATCCAGTTGACCTGCAAACTCGCTTCCAGCACGTCGCTGAGGCGCACACCCATGAGGTTCATCACTGCTTCACACACTGATAGGCGTGCAGCCTCTTCGGGATCGACCAAGCACACAATGGCGGCCTCGCCAAAGGCACGTGCTGTGCCAGTGTCGCCAAAGAAGCCGTGAGCTTCGAGGCTGAAGTCGGCCAATGTGAGTTGCCAAGGCCCCACACACTGCTGCTGTGCCACCAAGCCACCGACACTGCGATCAGCCTTGCTGGTGAGGTAGCGTTTCGAGGCCACCGACGGTAGTTGAAGCACCCGTTCCAGCATGTCAGAGATCTCAACATAGGGTAGCTGCAATGGCCGCAACTGAGGCACCCAAGGCTCAAACTCACGCCGCTTCTGCATCTTGCGACCCAAGAAGTCGTCGAGCACCATATCGACTGCCAGCTCGCCGTCTCGACCCACCAGTTGGATCCTGCCGTCGCCGGTGATGTCGCCTACATTCTGAGCTGGACAGTTCTCGCGCTGGGCGATTTGCTGCACCAATGGCCAATCAGCCGATTCAATCACAATTACTTCACGTTCTTGTGACTCGTTGGCAAACAGCTCCTCGTCGCTGAGCGTCGGATCGGCAATCGCAAACCGATCAGCCCAAACCCGCGCTCCTGCGCCTTCGGCAGCCTCGGGGATGGCGTTGCAGTTACCACCAGCCCCCAGATCGTGGACCAGCTTGATGACACTGTTACCACGCCGTATACCTACCTCGACCAGCGCCTTCACAACTCGATAGACGCGCTGTTGCATCTCGGCATCACCGCGCTGCACCGAGTCGAAGTCGGCCTGGGCAGTGTTCTCACCCGAAGGCACACTGCTAGCACTGGCGCCTCCCATGCCGATGCGGTAGTTTGGTCCACCTAGTAGCACCATGCACTGCCCGGGTTGGGGCTTTTCGCCATGGAGCATGTCCATGTCGATGGTGCCGGTGCCCTGAGCATGCACGATTGGTTTGCACTCCCAGCCCACATGTTGGCCCGAAGGCTCAGTGTGGCTGTAACTTTGTACCCAGCCCCCAGTGACTGGTACGCCCTGACAGTTCATGCCGTCACTGAGGCCATTGCTGGCCTCGACCAGCAACTTGGTCTGCTCGATCCACGGACCGGGTACATGAGTCCAGCCAAGTCCAGGCAGGGCCAGCCTTCCGACAGCATAGCCGGATCCGACGGTGCCCAAGAAGCTGCCTTGTCCCATCGAGAACACATCACGCAGCATGCCCGTACCACCTGTGTAGGCGCCTTGGTAGGGCTCTACACCGCTGGGGTGGTTGTGGGTCTCGCCAGTGCAAATGATGGCTCGTGCCCTACGAGCAACGTACAGCTGCGCTGGTCCGGCTTGGGACTCACACATCAATACGTCAACTTCGTAGCCAGCGATAGCTGAGCTGTCGTCGGCAAAGCCAACCAACACGTTACCGCGATGGCGTTGTAGTGGTCGCTGGATCAGCTCCCACAAGGTGTAATCGAGCTGCTCGCCACCGCGTACCAAGATGGCTCGCCAGATGGTGTGCCGACTATGGTCACTCATGGCCTGAGCCAGCATGTTGAGCTCTACGTTGGTGGGGTTGCGTCCCATGTGATCCACAAACAGCCACATCAGCCATTCGCAGTCTTCGCTGTCGAAGCCCAGCTCGCGTTGGCTGTTGAACCGCAACAGAGCGTCCAGGCCATGCTCCATCATGGCAATGGTAAAGGTTGGCTCTGGCCTGCTATCGAGCTGGAAGCTGAGTGGTGGATCGTCGTAGACCATCTCGGTCATGCGATCGTGCAGCTCTTCGGCCAACATGGCCAAGCCAAGTGGCTCTGGCAACTCACTCAAACCGATCCGCCAACTGCGCTCCACGCGAGTGAAACCATCGATGCCGATCTTGCGAAGCACGTTGAGACTGGTCGAGCTGGCCGCCGTCTCGAAGTTCGGCCGGGGGCCAAGCTCCAACGCACCTGAGCTGTTGGTTAGCCAAGTTACTGAGCTGAAGCCCTCGGGATCAAACGTCTCGCTGAGCAAGTAGGTAAGTCGACTTACCTCAGGCTCACTTAGTTCACCGCGCCCCTCGAGGTGATAGCACCATTCGGCACTAAAGCTTGTTTCTGGATCCATCAGCTCGGCCACGGCGCGAGCCATCCGGCCGTACATTGGCTCGAATGTTTGCATACGTCGGTAGTAACGAAGCATAGTAGCTTCCTTTCTTCCAAATATAGAGAATTGTCAACGAAACGAAGAGGGCAGCACAATGCTGCGCCGCCCTCGCTGCGGCTTATTATCGCTTATCTGGTGCTATCTGGTCAATTATGATAGTATTGCTGCAGTTCCGATCATCGACAACCCAAAGAGGGGCAAATCATGAACACTTCACTGCGCTGGTGCGCCATGGTGTCTGGAAGCTGTACGCTGCTGGAGCACATGCTCGACGAAGGTCTACGGCCACACCTGGTATTGACCGATCGCGTACAAGGATGTCGGGCAGCCGAGCTAGCTGACAAATACAACATCCACTATGTACTCCTGGAACGCACCAGCTTCGGCAGCGACTTCGATCGTATGCTGTACACCGGTTGCATCGAAGAGATCCTGGAAGCACACGGCATCGACTTCGTCACGATGGTGGGATTCATGACTGTGCTAAGCCCAAGCATCTTCGAGAAGTTCGCTGGCCGCATCACCAACAACCATCCTGCTTTGCTGCCAGACTTCAAGGGCGACAATGCTGTGCGTGATGCCTTGGAAGCTGGGGTAGCCGAGACCGGTTGCACCATCCACGTGGCTACCGCCAAGCTCGACGATGGCCCGATCATCGCCCAGCAGCGTGTGCCAGTGTTGACAGGTGACACCGAGGAAACGCTTCATGAACGCATCAAGCAGGCCGAGCGCCCACTGATCGCCCAGGTAGTGCGCGAGACCCTCCAGGGTAAGCGCAGCCTCCCGGGCTTCGCGCTGGCCAGCTGACTACCGCACAGGGCAGGCAAACTTACCATTACCTGGTGAGCACCGCTTTGTGCGGGTCTGTCCTAAGTTGTTACTTAAGACAATTTAGGACAGGCATAAGTACTTTTGTTACAATGGTAATATGACATTTCGCAGACGACTAAAAAACTACGAGCCATTGATAGCAATACTACTGTTTATACTGCTATTCGTAGGCTACCGTATGTTTGCTCGGGGCAGTCTGGACTTCACCGAAGCCATGCTAGACTTTATGGCAGGATTCTTTATAATCTTTGGTACCTTTAAGGCACTTAAACTACCAAAATTCGTCGAAGCCTATCGCATGTACGACGTAGTGGCAGCTCATAGCAATATCTACGCATACATATACCCATTTATAGAAGTTTCACTTGGCCTAGCATTCCTATTCCGGTTCGATATAGTGCCTGTCGCTTGGATCACGCTTTGTTTGATGATTATCAATAGTATTGGTGCCTGGCATGGTGCTCGAGACCCACACATCAAGATGTGTGCTTGTCTAGGCACCGTGTTTAAGATACCTATGAGCTACGTTACGCTCGGTGAAGACATTACTATGGCTGTAATGGCTGTAATGGTATTACTAGCATACATGTAAAAAGACAACACAACTCAAATAAGAGACTTAGTTCCTACAAGACTAAAAAACACCCGATCGGGTGTTTTTTAGTTGGTTTTATTTTTCTAGGTTGATTGGTTGGATACAGATCACGGAAGAACTGAAGCCTTTTGTGAAACGTAGTCGACCTACGTAGAACAAAAGCCTGGAAGTGATGACAAAGATATGTACCAACCAGGCAAGCTAGGCCGCAGGCTTGACCTTGATCTTCTTGACCTTGTCTTCTGGCACTACCTTCGGAATACGAATACTCAGTACGCCATCTTTCAAACTAGCCTCGGCCTTTTCAGCCACTGTGCTAGTAGGTAGTATCACTGAGCGGCTAAAGCTTCCCCAGAAGCATTCCTGTACATAGAAGTTATCTTTCTCAACAACTTCTTGCTCTTTGCGATCACCTCGGATAGTTACTACATCTTCAGAGATAGCCACATCGATATCTTCGGGCTTAACCCCAGCAATAGGGGCTTTTACTACTATGTCGTCTTTGGTCTGATAAACATCTACTGCTAGCTGGCCTTCGAACTCTTCTTCGTTCATCCATTCTTCAGATTGCTCGCCAGTAGACTTGTCATCATCCAAAAACTCATCTTCCAATATTTCTTCTTCAATTTCGTCGCGTTTACGTGCCATAAGTCAAAGCTCCTCCATTCACCTTATGATTGCCAATTTATTGGCGTTGAACTTATTATAATCAGATGAGCGTTGTAATTGCAAGCATGGTGACCAGATAATGTTGCGAACACTAGCCAACTTGATTGCTCCCGACTGTTGTGTAGTATGCAACAACCAAGGTAGTTTGATGTGTCTTGAGTGCCAGCAACTCCACCTAAAACCGCGTCGAGCGGCCTGTTTTTATTGTAACCACTACGGCGATGGCCGAACCTGCAAATCTTGTCGACCAAAAACCTCACTCGATGTCTTACATGTGACATATTACTACGACCCACCGCTTGACCAACTTATATATCAGCTCAAATACTATGGTAACCGTGATGTAGCAAGTTTGTTTGCCAAGTCAATCGCGCGGCAAATACCGGTCGTAAAGGACATTTTGTTGACCTACGTACCTGTCTGTGGCGGCCGTATGCGCGAAAGAGGCTACAACCAAGCCGAGTTGCTAGCACGTGGGGTAGCAAGTATGCTCAATCAACCACTGCATCGCGCCCTGCTTAGAGTGCGCTCAGCCGAGCAGATAGGCCAGGGTCGAACGCAGCGGTATGAGGCGGTAACAGATAACTTCGTGGCACTTGGCTCGCGCGTAAAAGGGCGTACAGTAGTAGTTATAGATGATGTAGTTACAAGTGGAGCCACTTTGAACGAATGTGCCCGTGTACTAAAACAAGCAAGCGCCAAAGCCGTTTGGGGCTTGGCGCTTGCCAAGAAGTAGATATTTGGCTAGTTAGAATCGGCCGATTACGAAGTTGACTATGGCATAGGCCAACAATGACACCACCACACCAATCACCGCGTATAGGATAGTATCTTTGGCACCCTTAACGCCGTTCTCATCACCACCCGAAAGAGCATAGCGAATACCACCTATTATGATCATAATCACAGATATTACACCCACAGCAATTAGTAGGGTATTGGTAATATTCTTGATGTTAGTCTGCAGATTACTTGCAGAGCCAGTAGGTTGAGCTGCGCTTGCTCCAGTGCTAATCTCACCAGCTGCTATTGCATGTGAGCCCATAATTGCCACATTTACAACTGTGGCAGATACTACCGCCAAGCTAGCTCGAGTAGAGTACTTTTTCATAGCCCAGATACCAACCAGAATATGATTATTTAGAATCGACCGATTACAAAGTTGATGATGGCATAGGAGAGAAGTGCTACTACGATACCTATGATGGCGTAGAGAATAGTATCTTTGGCGCCTTTGACTGCCTTCTCATCACCTTGTGAGAATACGTAGCGAAAACCACCAATAATGAGCATAATCACAGCTACCACACCAATGATAAGCAAGAGGGTGTTGGTAACAGCCGCAACCTGTTGGTTAAGTGGTGTGCCACTTAGTTGACCTTGAGCGTCGTTCACGCCTTGTTGGACATCTGGTGGTGCTGCAGCTACGGCAGTACCGGCTGTTAGCAGACTTGTAACTGCGCCTGTAGCTACTGCTTGGACTTTGGTAATCATTTTCATATACGTATCTCTCCTTGTTAGTTTCAAATTTATATGGTTTGGCTCACATTATACAGCTTGTGCTCATGAAGCTCAAGAGGGTAGCATCTTGATAATGTTCTTGTTTTTCCAGATCCGCATGCCTAAGCAAGTGCGCCAATCACAAAAGCTACGATTGCATATGACAGTATCGCGACCACCAGCCCCACTACCGCATATAGGATTGTGTTCTTAGCAGACTCAAGCCTGCCTTGGTCGCCACCAGAAAGCGCATAAAGCAAACCACCATAGATAATGGCGCCTACTGCCACTGCTCCAACCAAGAAGAATAAGATGTTTGATACATCTTTGGCGATTGCATTGATACTTGAAGGCGTACTTTGCAGGCTTGCAGGTAGATTTGATGTAAGTGCTGCTAGTTGGGTACCGTTTCTCATAGTTCTATATTATATACCAAATATTTGGCTAATGTAGTTGACTAGTGCATATGTCGACAGCGCTAAGACCAAGCCAGCCACTGCAAACATGATGGTCTTGCGTGCTTTTGTAGCTCGTGCTGGATCGCCAGCAGAGCTAACATACTGAAATGCCCCAACAAGTAAGAATATTACTGCCATCATACCCACAATACCCATGAGGATCGTGATGGCGTTTTGACCCAATGTAATAAATCCATTCACACTACAAGTGTTAACCCCGGCAAATAGCCCAGTTGTTCCTGGTGTACAAGCTGGATTCATAATTCTATACTCCTATGAGGGTTAATATAGCTTGCAGTCCAATCAATAGGCCAAGGCTTAGAGCGGCTATGCTGATACGTTTTTTGGCACTAGCCGCCATTTCTGGGCTGGCACCGGCAGATATTAACTGAATAGCACTTATAAGCAACGTTATTACTAAAGCTAAGCCCATAACTCCTGTAAGAATCGTAGTGACCCAGCCCACCACCGATACTGGGTCTTTATTGATATCAGCCCCTTTACAAAACACATTCAAAAACGGGGTGCTTATGTACTTGCAGCTACCAGAATCAGCCAATGCTCGTGCTGCATTTTGGGCCTCCAAGGCATGTTGTTGGTCCAACTGCCGCTGTTGATAGGGTGTGTTGCTACCATCGGCACATATAGTAGTAGCTCGTCCAGCAATAATAGCAACACTGGGGTTAGAACCGTCAGCACACCTCTGATCAGCAGGTAGTTCACCCTGTATTTGGTTGGGCAATGGATCGGCGGCCTGTGCAACATTGCCAGCACCTTTGGGAATAATCACAAATACGGATAGTAGTACAGCGAGCAGCCCTGCTGTGATACAATGTTTGATCGCGCGGTTGAGAGAGAATGTTGATTTAACCATAAGTATTGTTTTATTTATACCATTAACTCGTATATTATATAAGTAATGTTTACCAAAAGTAAAAATTTGTTGTTAGCACTGTTTGTCTTGCTATCTTTAGCTGGGCTGTTTGTGGCAACTAACCAGAATCGAGCGAAAGCGCTGGGACTAGCCTGTGGGCCAACTGACAACACAGCAAATTGGAAGAACTCAGCAGTAATTAACTGTGTTAGCAAGGATTGGTACTTTGATGTTTGGAGCACGGCTCGATATAATATGCAAACACCGCCCGCCACCGCGCTTATTTTCCGAAGTCCAGATAGTAGTGATGGAGATGCCCTGGTAGTCACAAAGAAAAACGCAGATGATGAAGAGGTTAATAGTTTTTGTTTAATTTCTGAATCTACAATAGATGCAGGAGGGGCTTTACACGGTTCTAGCGGCATCGCCGATAGTGATTGTGGGGATCTTGCTGATACCGACAAGGCGGACGATCCAGCTCCTACAGGTGTTTGCTCTATTATTAATTATGAAGATTGTACACCGTCGTCTTCAATCGCAGATGGCAATAAAGACCCCTTCAATAAGGCAGCATGGGAGGCAAAGTACCCAAATGCACCCTGGATAGATAAATGGCTGGGATGGGTTACTGGGTCTGTGGCTGCAGCCACAGCTCAAGAAAATGAGGACAAAGCGTGTCAGGATGCGGCTGGGACACTAGGGTTTTTATTGTGTCCACTATTTAAGTCCGTCAGTGGCTCTATTCAGAATATATTAGGTTTTAAGGCCGCCGGAGAAGATGGTTGTACACCAACAGATGGTACCTACTGCATCAATCCTGAATCACCATTGCAATCACTACTAATTGTTCGTCCACTACAATTTAGTAGCACCAATACTCTACAACAAGCCAACTCCAACGTCGTTACTATCGCCAACTCCATATATGTATTGGTATTCTTGATAATTATCTTCATGAACTTTATAGACTTCGGGATTGACAACTACACTATTAAGCGGCTATTACCTAGGCTCGTAGCGGCAATTATATTTACACAGTTTAGTTACCTAATATGTGCATTTGCAATCGACGTGGGTAATACCTTGGGCTATGCAGTGCCAAACATACTTACAGGTGGAGGTTTTGTAATAGATCAAAATCCTATAAAGATAGCACTATTTGCTGTTGCAGGAATTGGCAATGGCAGTACTGGCATAAGTATATTGGCAGGTGTAGGCGGATTCCTGCTAGCTCTACTTATGATGATAGGCGTTTTAGCAGCACTTATTCTAGCCTTAATTTACATGGTATTCCGTTTGTTTGCTTTGTACATATTGGTACTTGTTGCTCCTTTGGCAATTGCAGCGTCTGTATTACCTCTTACAAACAAATATTTTCGTATGTGGGGAACCAATCTCATCAAACTCAACATAATGTTCCCAATGGTAACTGGCTTACTGGCAATATCAGGCATAATTTCGACCATGCTAATAGCAGAGGGTTGTAGGGGCAATACAGGGAACACAACATGCGCTTACCTCCAGACAATTGGACTAACCATACCAACCGGTGGTACTGCAGCGAGCGGCAGCGACTTATTAATCCTCGCTGGCGCGCTCATACCAGTACTGGCACTATTCCTCATACCTAAGTGTCTTAAGCTCAGCGGCGAGCTCATGGCCTTCACCGCAGGAGCAGTCTCAGCTAAGCTAGCTGGTGGTGCCCGCGAACGTGGTAGCGAGGCGGTTGAGAAGAGCCGACAAGAGGGTCAGCTAGCCAAGCTGAGTGGTAAATATAACACTGCCGTAGGTAAACAGTTCTCCCACGTACCAGGGTTGAGAAGAGCTGGTGCAAAGCGAATCGCCGAAGGTGGACGACAAAAGAAGGCACATGAAGATGTAATAAAGAACAAGATTGAAGCGATGGATGGCGATACACTGCGAACGCTGATACAGACCACAGGCGGCAAAGGTAAGATTGGTGAAGCCGCTAAGAAGGAAGGAACCAAACGCTACACCGAGTCAGAAGAACAGCAGGCCAATCGCGTGCGCCACAATCTTCCTGAGCTACCTCACCTCAACTCAAATATGGAGAAGCTTTCCAAGGTGCTCAACAAAGCAGCTAAACCAGGTGAACGAAGCTATGCCGGTGCCTTAAATGTAGATCAAGTAAACCCAGAGTACCGAGGCCGCTATGGTGCTGATGACAACAAGGACTATACCGTAGATGTCACAGTGAACCTGGATCCTAAATTTCGCACCGGTAATACAGCTAGATATAATGCTTCAGGTAATACACCGGGTAGGCACCGTGCCGAAGTGTAGACCTGAGTTAGGTAAGTAAGATATGGGCCAATACAAAGTACCATCCAATGTCGAAACCGAAGACAAGATCCTCGGTCCGCTTAGCGTTAAGCAGTTTATTTACGTCATAATTGGCCTGATGTGGGGATTTATAGCGATCCGTCTAATAGCACCTTTTAACATCGTGGTTGGAATAGTTATCGCTGCACCCATTACCCTTACTATGTTTGCATTAGGTTTTATCCAGCGCGAGGGTATAAGTTTTGAAAACTACTTCACAGCTTCTGTACAGTACTTCATGAGCCCCCGCAAGCTAGTCTGGCACAAGGACGAGCATACCAAATCTATCAAAGAAGCTCCGAAGGTAGTGAAGGCACCAGAACCAAGTCGCGACTACAGCCAAGGACAACTCCAAAAGCTAGCATTCACACTCGATACTCACGGTGCTTACAAGGACGATACTATTCAGTTGCGCGACGACACTAGTCAAGTACAACAACAAGCCAATCGTGTGATCGATGCTAAATCAGTTCAGCCCAACGAACTTGCCCAGATGGCTACACCAGCCAGCGCCTTGCAACCAGTTAGTCAAACAGTACCCACCGATGATGTTCTAGACAGCCAAAGTGGTCGTTCGAACGAAGTAGGGCAGTTACTACAGAATGTTGAGGTCGGTGTGCACCGCAATGCCATAGCCAAGCTCCAGCAAGACCTCGCTGCGATACCAACACCAACTACATCAGCTCCTAGTACTCCATCGGTGCAAAATCCCGTGACAGGCGATACCAAGACACAACAAGAGGTACAGGATACACTTGCCCAACTAGCATCACGCGATAATACTCCAATAGACCGACTAAGTCGCGATGCCATCGCTGCGACTCTGCAAAAAGGCGTTTCTGTGCAGGTCAAGAAAAGCACCTAACCTATATAGTTCTAGCTAACAGTTGGATTGGTTGGTTGCGATTCTGAATTGCCCTGCAAGGTGGCTTTTTCCATAGCTTCCATATCAGCTGCTTCTTGTTGGGCTTGTTCAAGCAAGGCTTGGGGATTGGTGGTAATAAGCTGTTCTTCACCAGGGAAGGGAAGTACGCGCAATATAATGTGGTTTAGGCCGGCAAAAAACAACCCTTCTCCTACTGGGAACTGACTTAGTAGTTTTGATTCTTCGCTGGTGAGTTTAAAAGTCTGGCTAACTATTTCTACAGCTGCAGGGTTTTGTTTGAGCAAAAGCTGCAAACTAGAGTTGTTTACAATCGCGCGACCAAGTCGCGTGCTCAAGAAGTCCTCTACGTCTTGACTGATAGTAGTGAGACCTAAGTAGTACTTACGGGCGCGCTTAGCAACTGAGAACATAAACATAGCCGAGTCTTGGTACTGCATGAGTTGCCAGGCTTCGTCAACTACGAGGATGCGTTTGCGTTTCTCAGTCTTTACTCGATTCCAGATGTAGTTGAGTACTATATACATGCCAATAGGGCGAAGCTCATCTTCGAGATCACGAATATTGAATACCACAAATGTGCTCTCCAACTTGACATTGCTTTGCTCAGAGAATATCCCGGCAAAAGTTCCTTCGGTGTATCGACGTAATCGAGCCGCCAGTGCCGGCCCATTACCACCCATAGCATTGAGGGTGTTGTATAGATCCATCATAACTGGAGGTGATGCTTGGTGAGTAAGTGGATCGTTGGTAATACCTTTTTGCGAGTAGGTATTAATAAGTGCCACGTCTAGGTCGGCCTCTTCAGCTGGACTCATATCGCCAGTCATAAGTCGTAGCAAGCCGTGTAGCATGATTATATTGGCCCGCAAGGCATTATCGGCCTCTTCGGGGTCGATGGTAGTAGGGATGTCAAATGGGTTGATACGCGTGTTGCTAGCAAGGCTTAAGTGTAAGAAGCTACCACCCACGGCATCACAGAGTGTCTTGTACTCGTTCTCAGGGTCGATGATTATCACTTCAGTGCCAAACATCAGTGATCGCAAACACTCGAGTTTAACAGCAAAGCTCTTACCGGCACCAGACTTGGCAAATACCACCATATTGGCATTCTCAAGACTAAAGCGATCAAACAATACCAACCCGTTGTTATGGCGATTGATGCCGTATAATATTCCTTCATCGCGGCTTAAGTTAGCCGTAGTGAATGGAAAAGTAGTCGAGATAGCGCCAGTGTCCATGTTGCGCTTCACTTGAAGCTGATCCGTTCCAAGCGGTAGGGTAGAGTTGAAGCCTTGTTCCATCATTACTGTGGTTGGCTTGGTGTAGGTAAGGCTGGTGGCAAGTATACTCTCGATTCGTCGGCCCACATCGTCTAGCTCTTCGAGATCTTTGCCGTAAATAGTGAAGTAGAGCCCTAGTCGGAAGAACCTATCTTCTCCAACTTGCAGCTTGTCGCGTAGCTCTTCAGCGTCGGCAATTGCAGCTTCAAGCCCTGGGTCACGCACCTTGCCTTTTTCGGCATTAATAGAGTAACTGGCTTCCATCTGGGTTACTTTCTTCTTGAGGTTCTCCAACACAACTCGACTTTCGACCGGTTCTATATGAAGTGAGATATCAAGCACCTCATCGATATTAATTAGACCCGATAGCCAGCCGGTAAATAAACTGCGAGGGTAACCGTAAACAAATAATGTGCGCGCAAAGCGTTTGCCAATCTTGATGTAGTTGCTTTCGATCTCAATCGAACTAGGAGCTACTATATCGCGCAGAGTTACAATTCCTTCACGATAAACCTTCTCGGCTTGAGCTTGGATAGAAGCTTGGCGGTCAAGCTCAGCCTTTACCTTAGGGTCGATCTTAGGCTTATTGGGCATACCTGGAATAGCTGCCATTACTGTGGTGCTCCCGGGGTTTGAGTAGGTGGCGGGGTTTGATTGATGCTTGCCTGCTGGGCAATTACAGCCGCCTGAGCCGCATTGGCTGCCTGAAACAAGTCTGCTGGTGGAGCCTCAGCTGCCTCCGGATGCGGGGCTTCAAGATCTCCGTTGCGCTGTACAACTGGGGCGCTCATGTCGGCTACACTACCCATTGCTTGGTTTTGGCTTTCGTCTATATTGTAACTATTGTAGAGCATTTCTATTACTTCCTGAGTATTTAGTAGTACTGAGCGTATACCAATACTAGCCAACCCTCCTGCTACTAGCTGAGTACGTTGCAACAGCTCACGCTTACGCTGCTCAAACTGAACGGTTGTTTGTGTGACCTGCCCAACCGGAGAAAATACATTCTTCAGCCCACTGAAGATAGTTTTCTTACTAATTATCTCGGTGTAGTAGGGAACAACCACGTAAAAGCGTTTATCCATAATGTTTACCTCTTGCAATAGCTCGCGGATATTGTAGATGTAGTCTTCCATAAGTCCAGCCAGCAAGCCATTCGATTGATTAGCCTGTATGTTCTCGAGATTCTCGAGGTAGTTGTCTAGATCCACACGGCGGCTTTGCACGACAATTTGGATGGGGAAGTGCAGACCATTGAGAAAACCTTGGTAAGCAAATTCCATAGCATCTTTTTCGGCTGGGCTCTTGAGATCAAAGTTGGTGGGGCTACACAATATCACCATACGCAAACCGCCATCACGCATTACAATAATGCCATCTTTAATCTCGGAGAAGCTTAGATGCTGCTGCGTACTAGCACGCTGATCACCCTTCTTCTTGGGTGGCGTGGTAGAACGAGCATGTTCTGCTTCTTCGGGTGAAATTTGAGGGGTATTTTTTGCCATAAGTATTATGTACTGTTAATTAAACATGATACCAAATCAGGCATACTATCGGCAATCTAGCGGACTCAATTCATATCTTATTTATGGATAGCCTTGGTCACAGACAGTTTGGTGGTATATTTTCACCTAGCCTAACCATTAGCTTTTAGTTACAATAGAGTAGTAATTTTTTGGAGTTGGAAGAGTTAATATATGGCCAGAGCATCACAGCTACCTAGTGATACCGAAGAACCTTCGGAAACACCACAACAAGAGATAGATAGGCAGTTTGCTGAAATGACCGATGCCAATCCTGACTTGGCTAGTTTAACTGAACCCGATGAACTACCGGGCAACTATCGTGAGGGCATGGACGACACTAGTGTTAGTCCTATGCAAAGACCTGTTCGGGAGTCCAAGAAAGGCGTTTTTGGCAACCGCAGCGAAAAGCTTGATTTTGGCAACCGCGGCAAACAATCACAACCGCCAAAGGAAACTAGTACCAGCAAAACACCAAGTGGTAAAGAACCGGCCCATATTTATGGCAATCCGAGAGCCGAGAAGAAACTGCAGCAGAAAAAAGCAGAAGATGCTGGTTACGATAACCCTAAGCAGCAGAAAAAAGACCAAGCCAAAAAGAATCTCCAAAAAGGCACAGATGATATGTCCAAAAGACAAGGTGGTGCAACATCGGAGGATTCTCGCACCAAGGCAATTTCTAAAACGCTAGCCCAAGCCGCCGAACAAAATTGGGAAGGTGTAGCTATGTCGCTTGGTGCCAATAAGAAACTACGTCATACAATTTATGCTGCTGGTGCTTCAGTAATTGTACTTGTTGCATTTATTGGGTTTTTGTTTGCCAGCATTATCGCCAACCCATTTGATTTTGTAAGGACAGTAGTAACCGACAAGGCTACTCGAAGATTTGTGATTCAGGGAGCTGAAGCGATTGGGGTACCCGGAGCTTCGTATGCCAGAGAATTAAATGAACGTCTTGGGTACGCCGTGCCAATTAAGAACGATAATACTGCATTTGCTGACCATACACTCAACAAACCAGAGCCAGGTAGTATCGACGAGATCGTAGCCAACATCGATTGGGAGAAGGCCCAATGGAGGTACGGCAACCCCGATAGTTGTAACTATCGATTCACATTTGTGCCGTATCTCAATTACGACCACAAGACCATACACTTGATTGACAAAGTATTTGAGAAAACCACCAACAAAGAGATTCCACTAGATCAAGCAACTGCTGCCATCAATAATTGCTTCATGAACACATACCCTATGTTCAACCTATCTACTCGTGTGTCCAATGCCAGGTCTATCAACAAGAACTCTGATGCTTACCTGAGCTATGTAACTGATAAAACTGAGATACAGGACCAACCAACAGAGAAAGTAGACGAAGCGTTGCTCAAAAAGACTCTCTCCAGAGTAACTAGCAAGCAGGACCAAGCACCCAAAACCAATGATCAGAAAATAAAGGAGTTTGCCGACAAGATATACGATGCGATCGAGAAAGGTGAAGACCCAGAAACAATAGACTACAAAGCTGTGGCCACAGAGATTGGTTTACCTTTTCCTGAGCAAATGAATGAACAAGACCCTAAACAAGTTGTCGATGCCATGTGTCCTTACTACACATTGTTCACCGAGCCTGACAACTATGTCCGCTCACTCAATACGCGGCACGATGTAGCGGTACGTAACGGGTTGAAATTCTTATCCCTTTCTGGCTCGGGAGCTTTATACAAAAACAGTAACAAAGAAACCAACTACACCATGAATTCTATATCGAACTGGGCTGATAGTGCCGGCTATAGCCTTAGTGTCGATGGCACCAACAAAGGTAAACAGGCCAATGCTGAATCTTTGCACAACCGAGCCTACATAGTTAGTCCTTTGTTTGCCTTAAGGGCTGGTGACAAATTCAGAAGTGGTTGTGCGTTTTGGGCAATTGGCAATAACATACCGTGGATAGGAAGTTTTATACAAAGTCTAGGAGAAGATAAGGTTCTTGATGCGTATAAACTATTTAAATCAGAGGTAACCGCTGAATCAGCTGGAATATTTGAAGTTGGCAACCCCAATAACTTTGGTTTACAAGATATGTTGATAGCATCGTTTAGAATTGCAGCCACCGGCACTGTGTCGGGTACCGAAGCGGGTCCCAACAACTTCAACCGCCAATCGATGGGTGTGGAACAGCTCACCTCCGACTATATGCGCACCATCGGTGGAGCCTTCTTAACTGAGCAAGAACAAAACGAGCTTGCCATCAAGGTAGAAAATAATGCTCGGGTAGAACAACAAAACAAGAGCTTGTTCGCCAGACTATTTGATACCAAGAGTCCACGCTCGATCGCTTCACGCATAGCAGTACAGAACACTAGTGTCGAGAGTACCAAGAGCTATTTGGCCAACCTAGCAAAATCAGTTAGCACACCACTACAGAACCTGGCCAGCCTAAGTAACAGTCTCAACTTCGTGGCTACTGGCCAGAATAACACTGCGTTTGCAGCCGGTAACGACACTGCCAAGTACTTCAAGGTTGATCTGGCTGGATTCTCGGAGGCAGAGCTCAAGTCAGTTAACTTACTAGAGAACGCCAAGGCCATAGAGCAACTCAAGAAAGACATAGATGAAACTGACGATATTCGCATCAAACAAATGCGCTACTACGACCAGTGTTTCAAGAAAGAAATCACCTCGCCAATACTTTTCACCAGAGTGCCCCTTCCAGGTGTACCACTTTCAAACGTAGAGCCTACTGATCAGCTCAGGTATTTATTTATAAGAACAGGTTTTACCATCGGTGGTGAGGGTGCAGACATAGTGTACCCAGACACATCATTGGAAAACCCCAATGTAGATTCGGAGTTCTTCCAAGTTTACACCTGCGAAACAATGATGACTAAGTCAAATCCTCTGAAAATGGCCAAGATTGATCCAGAATTCGCTAAGCGCTACCGACTATACATATACTACAAAGCCCAGATGACTATGCTTCGTGATCTTGGACAAGACAAACCGCCAGCTGGATTCTATGCTGGTAGTGGTAGTAGTAGTGGCGGTAGTGGCGGTAAGAATCCCGGTGGCTTTATATGGCCAGTAGGCACGGACAAAACAGGCATTTCTAGATGTGCCGATGGTAATCCACCTCATACTTACCCAAGTGGCGGCAAGGCCATAGACATCTATTGGACACCAGGCGATGGTGGCCCATATCCGGATATCTATGCGGTGGCTGATGGCGAGGTAGTGCAGGCTGGAGCAAACGATGGCTATGGTAATAGTGTAATCATCAAACACGCCGACGACTTGTTTACCTTATATGGACACAACCAAGAAGTGTTGGTTCAAGTCGGAGCCAAGGTTTCACAAGGTGATGTGATTGCCAAAGGAGATAGTACTGGCCACTCTACAGGAAACCACCTACATTTTGAAGTTGGTGACAATCAGAACAATCGTACACTCAACCCTGGCGAATGGTTACCAGATAAACACGATATAAAGGCAAGATGCGGCGTCCAATAATAATTGCATTAATTGTATTTGTGGCACTCATAGTGCTGGCCTTGTTATACACACTATTTACCCAACAAAGTACTACCAAAGTACAAACACTCGACTTTAACCTTGTCGAGGAATCTGGTTTTGACAATGTGCAGATCACGCCCAATGGCTTGTTGGCCAGTCGCAAGAACAATATCTATCGATATAACGAATCAAGCAAACAATTCGATCAAATTGGTAGTGTAAAAATAGGTGATGTAGGTATTAGTAATGACGGTAAATTCATAAGTAGTGGTAATAACAAAGAAACCATCATTTATGATATTAATATCAAGCAGACCAAGGTGTTGGCATCTGACTTCTTTGGCTGGGTGGGTAGTGGTAGCAATTATGTATTTACACAGCCAAAACCCAGTACGCCAGGTACTGATGTTATTCCAGACGTCAAAGAATCAATATTATTGGGCAATACCCAAAGCAACTCTACTACCAAGATTGCTAGCACCAACATGCCATTTCGTGTAATTGCCAGCTCGGATACTCAGATACTGCTAGCTTGCGGACTAGATATATCAACCATAGTGAATAGAATAGACATTGCAGCCAAGACTGTCACGCAGATCGAATCGATTATTAATCCATCATATATCAGAACAGCATCGCCATCACTTGCCGCATCCACCAATCAATCTACTACTAATAGTGAGATTTACTTGTTGTCTTCTGATGGCAAGAAAACTGATACTGGTATTGGAGCATTACTATCAAACTTATTTGTTGAGGCTGACCAAAGTATGTTAGTGGCAGCCACAACACCTAAGCTCACCCAGGTCAGCAAATACCCAAGTGGGCAACAAAAATCCACCTTGCTGTACCAAATCAACTATGTTGTGCCTCCACTGAAGAGTTTTGTGAAGTACAATAATACATTGATATTTAATAGTTCCCAGGGAGTGGTGGTGGCTCAAATTGCGGAGAATAACAAATGACATTTCTTAGAATAATAAGGCCTATCTTATTAGCAATAATAACAATTACATTCTTGCTACACACGCCACTGCAGGCATTGGCTGCTGATTGGCACTTTGAAAACGAGCGTGCCAATTGGTTTGACGCTACTGACGTGCCATGTGGTAAGACAGACATAATTTCTACCACTAGCTCGTCACTGCCAAGTGATTTTCCAGAACCGGCCAGAACAATGCTAACCAATGCTGCTAATGCAGCCCAAACTAGTGCCAATGTCTTAGCGGCAGTTTATATGAACGAACACGGCACTGATGATTATCGCACTATTCCCACAGATATAAACAAACTAAATACCGATGTTACGAGTGACAAAAATGCAAAAGGGCCTTTTCAAATACTAGTTGAGTATTGGAAGACTGAGTGGGGTGACATTACTAAATTTGAAGACTCTTCTAAAGCAGCTGCTCAATATTGGCTCAAGGAAAATGCCAAGGTAGGACCAAACCCTCCATTAGGAGTAGACAACGAAGAAGAATTTTTAAAGAACAATGCTGATCCAATAGTCACTCAGCCAGTGGCTGAGGGTACAGTAGCTAAAGCTTTTCAAATATACAATCCTGGAGATCCAAACTATATTGTTGTGGGGTTGAAGCGGTATCGGCAAATAGGACAACCAAACGGCAACGCATCACCACCGGCAGCTACCACATCAAGTAAGAGCAACCCTACAGCATTTAAACCCTCAACTTTGGCAGCTGAAACTCCAGGATCTACCACCACTACTACTGGTGCCACCAATAGCGGAAATGGCGACAAAAGTCCTGGTAAAGTATTGATGTTTGGTGACTCCATGCTGGCCGCATTTGCAGGCAATCCCACCATAGCACTTTTCAAGACCAAGGGTTGGAACGAGGTGGAAATAATTGCCAAGAGTGGCCGTGGACTCACTGGTGGTCCGCCGGCATTTCAGCCCGATGGCCTCACCGAGATGAAAAACAACTCAGAAAAAATCAAAACTGCCAAAGCTATCGTAATTGAACTCGGCACCAATGCCTACAACCGTCCTACTTTTGCAGCAGATGTCGACGCCGCCATGAAGATCATTAAAGACAATAATCCCGGGGCAGCTGTCTACTGGGTAGACTTTGCTGCCAATAGCCCTGAGCCTGCAGGTCGTAACAAAGCCTACGAAGGCCAAAACAAGACACTAATAGAAAAGTCGTCTAGCGGATTTAAGGTAATATCTTGGTTTAAAACCGTCTACCCTGATGGTGATCCGAGCGCCATCAAAGCAGACTTAGTCGATACCAAAGACCTCATAGAGAACCAAGAAGTTTATGTTCATCCAACCAGTCCAGCCGGTGTCGATGCCTACGCCAATCTTATAGTTGAGAATGTAATTAATGGTGGTGGTACTAGTACGACAGTTACAAAATCAACTAACTGTCCTGCCAATAGCGCTAGTGGAACAGGTCAATGTGTGGACGATACTAGGCTACCAACAATCAATGATGCCGCCAAAGTAGGAGAAGCACTCAATAAATTCATGGAAACAGGCTCACCACCAAACTCACCAATGCGTGGTTTGGGAGAAAAGTTTGTCAGTGGTGCCGTACGCGCCGGCGTTAATCCGTTCTGGGTTGTTGCTATAGCTCAACACGAATCAAGCTTTGGCACGGCCGGAATAGCTCTCAATGGTAGTCAAAATGCCTTCGGCCGGCGCGCTGCTGCATCACAGCCTCAAGTCGATGGCTGGTTTAAGTACGAAAGCTGGGAGATAAGCTTGGATGGTGGTGGCACCAAAGATGACCATCCGACCTATCTTAAGAAGGTATATATAGATGATGGCAAGCTCACAATCCGTGATGCCATGATGAAGTACGCTCCACCAGTTGAGAACAACACGGAGAGCTATATCAACACCATCAAAGAACAGATTCAGAAGATGGTAGACTTAGCCGGCGATGGAGTGAGCTGCGGCAATGGCACGGGCGGTAATCTCAAGAACGCAACCATAGTTAAGTCATTTGAGGGTGCCACCATTACACCTACTACCATCATAATCCATTATACTGCCGGCCACTCAGCCAACGCCGAGGCCTTTGCTAACGCTATCCGCTCCAACAAGAATTGTGGTCCTCAAGGTTGTTCAGTACAGGTATGGATATCCACCGAAGGCAAGGTTTACCAACTAGTCGAGCCGCTCAACACCTATACCGAACACGTCAATAGCTTCAACAAACACTCGATTGGTATCGAGATTGATGGCCTTGACGAGGCCGAGATAACCAACAATGCTACCCAATACCAAGCTGTGCTAGAAACCGTAAAAGACCTAATGCAGATATTTGGCATCAAAAATGAACAAATTTGCGCCGAGCCTAATAGTAAGGGCATATTTGGGCATTTTGAAGCCAATACTTGTATGAATGGAGCACCTGGTCGTGGGCATACTGACCCTGGACCTGGCTATATGGCTAAGCTTCGTGCTGATCTGGGGACACAATGAGTCAACGCGAGAAGATGTTTATCATTGTCGTAGCCGGCTTAGCACTTGTCGGTGTGATACTATTTGCAATCTTTAGCTTAAACAAACAAGCCGCCAAACCTGAGTTGATTAACAAGTATCAAAGCTTTCAACCAATCACTTTCAACAACGATAACTTTACATACATCGACGGACAATCCAATATCTACCAATACAACCAAACTTCCAAACAAAACAAACTTATAGGTCCGGTAGCGATAGATCTCCAACCAAAATTGGCAAGTAATGTTAATATGATTTCTAGTATTCAAAACACTAATCCTATCAGAACGGTCATAACTGATCTAAATAACTATGGTGGCAACGGCACACTAGGCAAAACCTATCTCACTACACCATACACCAAGTGGGGTAATGGTAATCTAGTTGTTCTAGAACCACTCAAACCAAATGATCCATTTGTCTATGGGCCATACGAAACGAGCTTGTATACTGGTAAGATCAGCTTTTATTCAATCGATTCTGGGTTGGCCAAAATCAATACTTCTTCACAAACTTTTACTTTTATAGATATAGTACTAGCCAACAAGAATGGTTTTATTACCAGCAACATCACCGCTGATGGCAAAATTCAGTTAGACTACTACAACAACTCCTTTGAGAAGAAGAATACCGTGACAGTTGCTGGCCTGTATGGGTACAGACAAGTTCAAGACGTTCTAATACTGCAGGAAAAAGCCGATAGTAATATCAAACTACTAAATCTATCTGGTAACACTATAGAGACCAATGTAGTAACACCTGTCGGTTTGTTTTATCCAGTGTCTGATAGCCTGGCCTATGTTGCTATGGTAGAGAAGGGTGTTACTAAGTTGTCGAGTTATAATATCAGCAACAAAAGCTCGTCTAGTATTACAACTCTGCCCGACTATGTACAGTCTGCCAGCCAGATAATAGCATCAGATAAGAACTTATTGATTTCGGGTCAGGGAGGAATATTTATAATGGCGAGTAAGATCAAATGAATCGCTGGCTCACATACACTATCGCAGGCGTAGTAGCTTTGATAATTGCGCTGGGGATTTGGTTTGCAATCTCCAGCAGTAATAGTAAATCTTTCACACTTACAACCACAACTCCAGCCAACAATGCTAGTGGTTTTGATCCGAGTAAGCCAATTATTGTAACCTACTCACAACCTCTTAAATTGGATCAGAACAAAGATAATATCAAGGTATCACCTAAGTTTGCTTACCTAGTAGAAATAGCAAATAACACTATTACTATTACACCTAATAAGCCCTTAGCAGAAGATACTTCTTATATTATATCGCTAAACAATATACAGTCAGCTTCAGGGGGATCACTATCAAGTACATTGGTTTTTAAAACGGGTAGAAATAATTCCCCGCGAGCACAGTTCATAAGGACATTACCACGCTTTAATAGTAACTACACTATTAGCTACAACTCCGATACTGATAGTTTCTTAGTTACAATAACCAAACTTCCATACGAGCAGGCCAAAGCTGATGCCATGCAATATTTCAAGAACCAAGGCTTAAATCCCAATACTGAGCGCGTTATCTACGAAACACTGCGTTCATTGGAAGGTAAGGGCGCTCCTCCTAGCTAGACTTGGTGGACACTATTGTTCTAATAGTATTTATAGTCGGATTGGATTGCTGAACAACTTCAAGTAGTTCTGTTTGATGCAGCCTAAGTTCATTGGCTTGCATACTATCAACTACCTTGATATTTAGTTGATTGTCTTTGACACCGATACTAACTGGCTCGATATTGGTAAGGCTTACTATCAACTGTCGTATTTGCTGGAGCTGCAGCTGAGCAGATTTGGATGCAGACTGTTTTTTGTCAATCAAGTCGCCTAGGTTGTTCATAACTCAATAACTCCCAGGTTTGAAAGGTGAGTAGGAAGCTCAGTTGTAGTAATAATCAGTTGGCCATCAAAGTTGGTTTGTAAGAATCGTTTTTGACGCGCTGGATCAAATTCACTCAAAACATCGTCAAACAACAAGATTGGCTTATGTTTGGTAGCAGCCTTGATGTAGCGATATTCAGCATACTTGAGAGCCAACAACATTGCACGGAGCTCGCCACGTGACGATACATCTTGTACAGGCAAGCCATCTATCTCTACCCCAAAGTCATCACGATGCGGACCGATTAGGGTACGTTTGGCACGTTGTTCACGAGCTATTATCTCGCCAAACTGTGCTGGTATATCTTGGTCAATATCGACTGTTGCCTGGTAGTTTGTACTTAACTTCGCAGAAGTAGATGTGATTTGTTGGTATAGCCAATTGATGTCTTTGATGATCGAGTGTAAGAAATGTTGTCGTTTCTTGACTATATAGCAGATAGGATCAATCAACTGAATTGTATAAACCATAATTTGGTCTTGCTGGTTACTACTAGTAGGGTATTCTTCCAATAATTTGTTGCGCTGCACTATCAGTTTGCGATAAGCACGAGCTTGAGCCAAGTAGGTTGGATCAACTTGTGACAGTACAGTGTCTAAGTAACGTCGGCGTACAGATGGAACTTCAGAGAACAACTGTGTTTGGTTGGGCTCAAACAGCACCACTGGGTGCATACCAATTAGCTTGCTTAGTGGTACCTGTTTATCATTCCAAGTAGCTTTCTTGGTGCGATTTGGCTCCATCTCACTATAGCCCAAGCTTGCTGTACCATCGCTGTAGCTTGATTCAACCCTATAGTAGTGGTGTTTATGCCGCAGTAGTAAGCTGTCATTGCCGCGGTAGGAACGAGTAAGTGAGCTTATATACACAGCTTCAAGCAAGTTGGTTTTACCGACCCCATTTGGACCCACTATAACTGTTGCAGTTGATTCAAAATCAAAACTCTTGAGATGATGATTACGAAAGTTCTCTAAGTTGATAGTTTGAAGCATAACACCTAGCCACGTAGCGGCATGATAATGTGGACAAAGTGGTCGGCTTTGTCGATTGGTCTGATTATGAGTGGTTCGAGCTCGGTATTGAAGCCGAGCGACACCATCTCACTATCCAAACAGTTAAGCGCATCGCTAAGATATTTGGCGTTTACAACAATAGTAGTAGGGGAGGCAACTTTCGGAATGGCTATGGTGCTTTCACCGGTACCTACTGACGTCGTCTGGGCCTTGAGTGACAATTTGTCGCCTGCAAGCGTTAGTGTGATACTAAGTGACCCTTCACGGCTAAAAAGGGCTGTGGTGCGGACTGCGCGCAATAGCTCTTCGCGATTGAGGCGCAGCTCAGTAGTATTTTGCTCTGGAATAATCTTGGTATAGTCGGGGTATTTGCCATTGATAAGCTGAGCCACTAACAGTGTAGAATCAATCTCTATCTGCAAGGCAGCCTCACTGACATTGATAGTGATTGTATCTGAGTCGACACTCTGCAGTAGTCGCAGTACTTCCTGAAGTGTTGCTGCTGGCACGATTACGGCCACGTCAGCCTGGGGCTTTATAGATATCTGTTGTTCGCAAAGTCGGTAGCTATCTGTGGCAGCCAAGGTTAGGGTTTTGTCATTGGTGGCAAAATATATGCCGCTTAGTACTGGTCGAGCATCGTCAATACCGACAGCTACTATTGCTCGAGCTATACCTTGTCGAAACTCCACTACCGGTAGACTCAGTGACTCTGTGTTGGCTACCTCGGGGATGGCAGGGAACTCACTGGTGGCAAATCCAGCTATTTCAGAATTGGTATTGGCGGTTTTCACTACCAATGTATTGTCTTGCGTCTGAAGCTCAACTTTTTCGTCTTGAATGTTTGTGATGAGATCTTGAAAGAGGCGAGTAGGGACACAGATCGCACCTTGGGTAGTAACACTGGCTGGAATAGTACACTGCAGTGCTACCTCCAGGTTATTGGCTTGTAGAACCAGAGTATTCTTCTCAGCTGTTACTTTTATGGTTGCCAAGATTTCCAAAGGATTACGAGGATGAATAATATGTCCTACTTGAGTTATGGCCTTTATTAGATTTTCACGAGTTACGGATGTTTTCATTATTCTCCTTCTTAATTCTTATTTTATATTAAATAGTAGTGATAGTAGTAGTGCTTGTGGATAATGTGTATAAGCACTTTGAGCCTGATATATGTTTGTTTTTTGTCGGTGTTTAAGTAATTTGTATAGTTTTGTGACAAGTCTGGGATAAACCATACTTATCCCAGTTACCAATACCACAAGCGTTGTCAAGTAAGGGATCAAATGTGTATAACCCAACCATTTTACACACTCTATACACAACTTTTGCACAGGGTTATCCACAACTACATTACCCCCAAGGTCTGTTTGATTTGTGATATATCTTGAGCGATCTGTTGGTCGTCATTCTTGAGCTTCTGAATCTTCTTAACACCGTGCATGATGGTGGTATGGTCTCGACCACCTAGTGATTGGGCAATTTTTGGAAAACTTATGTTCAGCTCTTGGCGCATCACGTACATAGCTACCTGTCGCGGCACCACTATCTCGCGATCGCGCTTGGTGCCTAAGATGTCTTTGAGTCCTACCTCATAGTATTGAGAACAAACCTCCAACACCTTCTTAGGGGTAGTGTTGCGCGACTTCTGGGCGGCTACACCGTCGAGAACTTTTTGAGCTATCTCGATACTTATTGGCTCATCATGGGCACGTGAATAAGCGATCACCTTGATTAGCGCACCTTCAAGTTCACGAATGTTTTGATCGACCACTGTTGCAATATACTCAGCCACTTCATTACTAAGTGTTACCTGCTGGTCGGCGGCTTTGTTTAAGATGATGGCGAGTCTGGTCTCCAGATCGGGTGGTTGGATATCGGCTACCATACCCCACTCAAAGCGACTACGCAAACGATCTTCGAGGGTGGGAATCTCTTTGGGTGGGCGATCACTACACAGTACAATTTGCTTATTCTTCTGGTAAAGGGCGTTGAAGGTATGGAAGAATTCCTCCTTGGTTTTCTCGGCTGTGGCTATAAATTGCAGATCATCTACCAACAGCACATCAACTTCTCGGAATTTGTTGGTAAACTTCTCGCCCTTACGAATTGCTCCCACGAAACTGTTGATAAACTCTTCAGTTGTAACATAAAGTATCCGGCTGTTAGGTGATTTGGCAGCTATCTCACTAGCAATAGCCGACATCAGATGAGTTTTGCCGACCCCTGCCGGACCATATAGAAATAGTGGATTGTATACCTCGCCAGGCTTTTCTACCACCAGTTGAGCTGCAGAAAAGGCCAGACGATTGGATGGCCCCACTATGAAGTTATGAAAGTTGTAGCGTTCAGGGTAAGACTGGGGAGCCTCAGACTTACTAATGAATGGCTGAGATACCACTTGCTCAACCGGTTTAGGTGTCTTATCTGGAGCTTTTGACGTTTTTGAACTAGTAGGTGAGCTAGTAGTAAGTTCTACCTTGGAGATGGGTTTGTCGGTGTGCTTACTGAGTGAATCAATTAGCTCACCCAGGTATTTTTTGGCTATCCAGTCACGAGTGAAGATATTGGGCACATAGACTTTGGCAGTACTACCATCAATACTCACCAGCTGGGTATCACGAAACCAAGTCTGATAATTAGCCTTTGATAGCGTCAATTCAAACTCAGCTAACACTGCATTCCAGATTGTTTTGTAGTTGTTATCCACAATACCCCCTCTTATTCACACCTTACTATACTAATATACTACGACATCACTATAGTTATCCACAATAGTATTGAGAGGTTTTGTAATAGTGTGGAAAAGTGTTGAAAAATGATCTGAAAACAGGTATACTATAGCAAATCTATGAAACGTACATATCAACCCCACAACCTACGTCGCAAGCGTAAGCTTGGTTTTATGGCTCGCATGAGTAGTCGTGCTGGTCAAGCCGTGATCAAACGTCGCCGCCTCAAGGCCCGTAAAAGACTGGCGGTCTAACTTGCTGCGTGCATCGCAGCGATTACGCAAAAGCCAGGATTTTGACCGACTATATCGTCGTGGTCAGTTTAATCGTAGTGCTCATATGGTGTTTAGAACTGGCCAAAACCGATTCGATCATACCCGAGTTGGTGTAGTTATTAGTAAGAAAGTCTTAAAGCGTGCTGTCGATCGCAATCGTACCAAACGACGTATTGTTGAACAGGTGAGATTGTTTTATCCTCAGCTCAAACCTGGTTATGATTGTGTAGTACTTGTTAAACAAGATATAGTGAAGTTATCACCAACAGCTTTACACGATGAGCTAATAACAGTATTTAGTAAGGCTGGTATTGTACAATAAGTGTTATGAGAGAGATTGCTAACAAGCTGATTATTGGTTACCAAAAGACCCTTTCGCCTGACCATGGGCCATTGCGTCACCGTCACCCATATGGGTACTGTCGCTACTATCCTAGTTGTAGTGAGTACGCCCGCCAAAGTATACTCAACCAAGGCGTGATACGTGGTAGTGGGCTAGCAGTTGCGCGTATTATCCGTTGTAACCCCTGGGCCAAGCCAGCAATTGATTTACCAAGAGAGGTAGCCAAATGAATATATTCCAAGTAGTTTTAATCCAACCAATAGTAAATGTTTTGATGGGCATATATGCTATCTTGCCTGGTCATGACTTTGGCGTAAGTGTGATACTTCTCACCATACTAATTCGTGCTATCCTCTGGCCACTTGCCTCCAAACAGCTACATAGTCAGCGCAAACTACAATCACTCCAACCAGAAATTGCCCGCGTCAAGAAAGAGGCGGCTGGTGACAAGCAAAAAGAAAATACACTTATGATGGAACTCTACAAAGAGAAAGAGATCAATCCATTTGGTGCTTGTTTACCACTACTACTTCAGCTACCTATTCTGTTTGCAATGTTTTATGTTTTTCAGAAGACCACCCATTTTGATCAACTAGTACCACTTCTGTACGGCCCAATCAAGAACCTACCTTATATGCAGCAGCTTATAGCTAATCCAAGTATGTTTGACCCTAGCTTGTTTGGATTAGTCTCCATGGCTCAACCCAACCATGTATTGGCTGTGATTGCGGGTATTACCCAGTACATCCAAGTCCGCATGATCACACCCAAGGTCAAGCCCGAACCTGGTGACTCACAAGCTCAAAGCCAACGCATTATGAACTACATGTTCCCTGTGGTGACCGTGGTGTTTGCTTGGAATCTTGCCGCTGCGCTCCCACTTTACTGGGCCACTACCAATGCCGTCAGTATCTTCCAACAATGGTTGATCATGCGTCATGATGTTGAGACCATGGAAGAAGCCGTGGTAGTAAAGCGCAATGACAGTACCAAGCAATTGACTGGCAAATCTAAACAGAAAACTAAGAAGGGTAAGAAAAAATGAGCTCCACAGTAGCAGATGCCCAGGCTTGGTTACAAGAGTTACTTCGCAACATGGGTTTCGAAGCTGCTGTGTCGATTATTGAGATGGATGGTCAGCCAGCCCTCAATGTCAAAACCGATGATCAAGCGCTACTGATTGGTAAGAAGGGTGAGAATCTAAGAGCCTTACAGGTATTGCTCAACAGTTTGATTCGTAAACAAGACCCGTTGGCTGAGTTTGTTACTATTGACATCGCTGGCTACAAACAAGAGCGCATTCACAAGCTCCAGCAAATAGCACGCGATGCTGCCAAACGGGCTGAAGAAACGGCTCGACCAGTGCGGCTCAATCCAATGTCGGCATTTGATCGTCGTCAAGTTCATAGTTTCTTATCGACATATAGTGACATAATCACTGAGAGCGAAGGCGAAGATCCACACCGCCGTATCATCGTCAAAAAACGCGCCTACTAATTATCTCTTACAACCATATGGATAACACAAATGACACAATCGTGGCCATCTCTACACCTATAGGTGTGGGGGCGATTGGGATTGTGCGCCTGAGTGGTCCAAAAACTACAGAAATAGTGGCCAAGTTATTCAAGGGCAATGGCAGCACCAAACCCAATCAGGTACAGCTCGGTTGGATTTACGACGGCAAAAACCCGGTTGACCAGGTATTACTCCTGCAGTTCGAGTCTCCCAACTCTTATACCGGTGAAGATATGGCTGAGATCCACTGTCATGGTGCGCCAGTGATATTGCAAACCGTTATAGAACTTTGTGTTAGCTCAGGGGCTCGTCGTGCCGAAGCAGGTGAGTTTACCAAACGCGCCTTCTTGGCTGGCAAGCTTGATCTTACTCAGGCTGAGGCCGTCGGTGAGCTAATTCACGCCGAGAGTGAGCAACAGGCTCGCGTCGCCTCGCGCCAATTAGCGGGTGGATTATCCAAAGAAATAAGTAGTATCAAGCAGCAGTTAGTTAGCTTGGCAGCGGCAGAGACAGCTAGCTTGGACTTTTCCGAAGAAGACATTGCGGATATGTCGGATCAACAATACTTAGACAAGATACAACAAGTGAGCCTAGCGGTAGCCAACTTATTACAACAGCAGAAGTACTTGCCGATAGTTCAACACGGCATAGCAGTTTCCATTGTTGGCTTGCCCAATGCTGGCAAGAGCACTCTTCTTAACGCCATATTGGGTTACGAGCGCAGCATAGTGACTGAGATATCTGGTACCACGCGTGACACCATCACGGAAGCCATCGGCTACAAAGGTATCCAACTACACTTTACCGACACTGCCGGGCTACGATCTACCACAGATAAGGTTGAATTAATCGGTGTGGAGCGTACCAAGCAAGCCTTACAAACTAGTGATGTGGTATTAGTGCTGATTGAGCCCACCAAACAAGACCAGACTATCGAGTACTTGCAGTCACAATCGCTGATCGACTCTATTCAGCCAGCAAATACCCTTGTGGTCTATAGTAAGGCAGATATAGCTAAGCCTAAGTTAGTCAAAAACCAGCTAAACGACTACCAGAGTATTGAGGTATCTGCCAAGGCCAAATCCGGTATAAATGATTTACTACAGGCAATCTATGCTTTGGTAGTTGATCAGCCGTCACAGCTTGATATAAGTGTTATTACCGAGCGACAGTTTTTGGTACTCAAGAAGTTAGCCAAGCTATTGAGTGAGGTGGAGTCGGGATTGAAACATAACGATCCTAGAGATGTACTATTAGTGACACTTCAGGATTGTGTCGAGGCTATAGCTGAGCTCGATGGCAGTTCAGCTAGTGAAGCTATTATCGCTGAGATCTTCCGCAACTTTTGCATTGGCAAATAATCAATAAAGGCTGAAGTTTGAAGGCCGAAGTGGACTATCTGGATCGTTACACTGAGTCTTGGAGGATCAAAATTCTTCTGACGGCCGAATATCATCCGACCAGAATGAATTCCCACATGGCGAATGATAACTATGACGAAGTTATTGAGCCAAAGCTTAGTTACTGGTAGGGAAGTCGAGCGCTGACTTGTAATATGTGTTGAATGTATCGGTCTTGGCAACCTGGCCATTTACTATCACATCACGATAAAACACAGTTTGAGATGGTGTATTGGGATCTAAGCTACCAGTTACGAAGTATGGCCCACGGATAGTGCCAGTCTTGGTCTTGGTACTGAAGTAGCGAAACTTCAGTGTAGTACCCACCATCTCGGTTTGGATGAGTATGTAGTATGGGGTGTCATTTTTAAACTTAAAGTCTACTTCTGGGGCATAGACCGTGGCATCGACACCAGGCACACCGTATGGTTGAGTGTAATAGCTTACCTGGAAGGCATGATTGGTACGTTCGAGTATAGGGTAGCCACCATTGAGGGCTGCACGAAACGCTGTGGAGCTTACTTGGCACATTCCACCACCGTACTGAAACTCTTGGTGGTCGCCCAATATCACCTTACTCGACGCGTAGCCAGTCTCTGGCCCGACGTAGCCCATGATGTCACCAAAGCCAAATACACTGTTGGGCTTAACAATCGCATTTTGAAACTTACTGGCGCCTACTCGGACATTTTGCATACGCTCGGCCGAACTATGAGGGAAGTAGCTCACACCTTCGCTTACTAGTTCTTTGATGCCCAAGCTTTCAAGGTTGTCTTCGCGGATATCCGGCTTTTGGATAGCGATTACAAGTGGCACCGCTTGAGCATCACCAGCTTCAAGAGCTGCTATGAGGGTATCGGCAGTAGCAGTGGCATCGAGCTTGCGGCCATTGGCGCTGGCCTTGGTAACTACTACGTTTGTGCCATTGAAACCAAGAGTCGCGTCGACAGGGTCTTGGTTGATCACCTCAGATAGGCCATTTACATAGTCACGAATGGCTTTTTGATTGAATTGTGGACCGTTGATCTGAGGAGGCAATTGGTAATAGCCTAGCATTGGTTGAGCTATAGAAGGCTTGATGTTGCTATCTATTACTAGCCAATTGAGCAATTGATCGCTCGTGATCTGCCAAGTCTTGCCATCGCCGGTGAGATTGATGGGCTTTTGGGCTACGCGTTTTATGAAGTCTCCATGTGTTGCAAGGGTAGAAGTGGTGAGTGGTGGCTGGATCTGATATGTGTGTACCGCTATGGAGCTAGTATCCATTAGCCCCGCACGGAGTTTGAGAGCGGACAATAACTTACTTGGCTCAACTCGGTTGCCAGACTTTTCGGCAATAAGCTGGAAGTTGTTGCTAGCGTCGAAGCGGGCATTCTCGGCTGGTGTATTGCTTACCATGGCAGCTGAAGCTACAACAGTTGCGGCAACCTCTGGATTAAGCTTGGTTGGAATATATACGGGAGCTGTAGTGCCGATTAGGGCGCTGACTTGGTCTTTGATCTGATGCCAAGGTGTGCCCGTGCGGCCAACTGATTGCGCGTAGGTAGCCGCGGCAGCAGTGTCGTAGCTAGTAATTAGATCTTTGTTGGTTACAGTAACAGGCATGCCGCCGCTACTTGAGCTGATGGTGTAAGTTTGCTTTTGAGCCTGAGAAATATCTTGAGCTATCAGGTTGGAAGCTTCTTGAGTACTAAGACCGCCTACGTAAGTAGCGCCAACCTTTACTCCTGGTAGTATGCGGTTCCAGTAGGCAATTCGAAAAGCTATCAGTACGGCAAAAACAAGTGCGATTAATATCGCACCCCCTAGAGCTGCTTTTTTGATGGCTTGTTTATCCATAAGCTACCAACACCTGCTTAATATTACTCCAAGTATACAACATTTGTGACTTTTTGGCAATCACTAGTTGTTATCTTACCAACAGATAGTATAATGACGAGTATGAAAGGTATTATTTTGGCTGGTGGCTCTGGCACTCGGCTTCATCCCATTACTCGTGGCATCAGTAAGCAACTCATGCCCATCTACGACAAACCCATGGTGTACTACCCACTTAGTACACTTATGATGGCTGGTATATCTGATATTTTGATTATCACCACCCCGCACGATCGTGATCAGTTTGAGCGCCTGCTGGGCGATGGCAGCCAGCTCGGCATCAAGCTCAGTTATGCCACACAGCCCAAGCCAGAAGGTTTGGCCCAGGCTTTCCTGATTGGTGAGAAATTTATTGGGCAAGATTCGGTGGCCTTAGTGCTTGGTGACAACATCTTCCACGGTCATGGTTTTGGTGACAGCCTCAAAGGGTGTGTTGATAAGCCGGGTGCTACCATATTTGCCTACCCAGTATCTGATCCGGAGCGCTATGGCGTAGTAGCTTTCGACAAGTCACACCAAGCGACTTCGATCGAAGAAAAGCCCCAAAAACCCAAGTCCAACTACGCTGTGGTAGGACTGTATTTCTACGACAATCAAGTGGTAGAGATTGCCAAGAGCATTGAGCCCAGTGATCGTGGTGAGTTGGAGATTACCACCATCAACGAACACTATTTGCAGGCCGGCAAGCTAGCTGTACAGATCATGGACCGTGGCTCGGCCTGGCTCGATACCGGCACCTTTGATAGTATGATGGCGGCCGCCCAATATGTAGAGGTGATAGAGCAGCGCACTGGCTACAAGATTGGCTGTATTGAAGAGGTAGCTTACAGAGAGGGCTTTATCGACAAGGCTCAAATTCTTCAGATGGCGGAGTCACAACGCAAGAGTGGTTACGGTTTATACTTAGAGGCTATAGCTCATGAAAAATCCTAAATCCAGGAAGAGAACTCTTATATTTGCTACCATTGCGGTGCTGCTTGTCGCCATTCTTGCTGTAGGTGGTTGGTTTGGGTATCGTAAATATAAGAAAGCTAGTACTACCACCGAAGCAGGTGTGCCACCTGCTAGCAGCGTAAGCAAGACCGATGCCGAGCTCGAGAATGGTCAAGGTAGAGCTGTTGATCCAGGTGTTGCTCCCAACCAGCAAGACCCTAGTAAACAAGCCAGTAGCTCTGGCGTACCAGTACCCGGCCTATCCAAGAGTGCTGGTAATGTATCGGCTGCACCCAAAAATGTCATGATAGACTTTGTTTGTACAGCACCTGTTGGCAACTATCAGTGTCAACTGGTATTAACTCCCAAGAGTGGTCAGCCACAGCCCAACTTTGCCAAACTCAACATGCAAGCTGACAGATCGGGTACCAATGGGGCCATTTGGAATTGGCAAACCGTGTCTGGCAAGTGGGAAGTGCGCGCAGTGTTGTATAATAGTAGTGGCGCTAGTAATAGCTCGCCATCTCAAAGCTTTGAGGTACAATGAAGAAATTTTTACGAACAATTACACTGGTAGTTTTTGGCCTTGCTGTCGCTGGGTTATTTTTGGTAGCTGGTAGCAACCAAGCTCGCGCAGCCAGTAACGAGCGCATGATGGACGATGCTGTGTTTGACAACTCTGGCAGTATGAGTGCCTCTGACATCCAAAACTTCCTCAACCAGTTTCCCAACAGCTGTCTCAAAAATTATTCCGATGAGTATCCCAACGACTACTTTAGTTATGGCGGGGCAGTGTCGGCCGCCACAGTAATTCGTCGCGCCAGTGACTTGTGGGGTATCAACCCACGGGTGTTGCTGGGTAAGCTCGAGCAGGAAGAAAATCTAGTTACAGGCAACTCCGGTTGTAATCTGTACCAATACGTCAGTGCAGTTGGCTATGACTGCCCTGGCTCAATCCGGACAGCAGTCTTCCGTGGTACTACTTTGCAAACCTGTGTACAGCACGATGCTGCTATGGGATTCTCGCGACAGATCACCAAAGGTGCTTGGGTGCTCAAGTTTGCCAAGGAGCGGGCCAATGACAACTTAAACTGGTTGGTTCCAGACGATGGCAATGTGCAGTACTACGGGGTGTTTACCAATGCAGGCATGCACAAACGCTGCTCTAGTTGTGCACCGATTTATCACGATGGCTACTTCAATGGCGTAGATGTTCAGACAGGTGCCACGGCATCGTTTTACAACTACACGCCGTTTCTCAACCAAGCTTTCGATGAGATATATGAAGGTTGGTTTGGTAGTACCTATGCAGCACCGTGGCGATGGGAATTTGTGACTCAGAGTTGGAGTAGAGATCTTACCAACTTGCCTCGAGGAGAGAAAGGTACCGTTAGTCTCAAGGCTCGTAATATAGGCTCAAATACTTGGAGTAATTCTGGCCCTAATCCAGTGCGACTTGCCACTACTAGACCAATTGACAGGGGGAGTGGATTTAATAGTGGATGGCTTAGTGGTAGTAGAGTAGTTAATCTTAGTGAATCAACAGTAGCACCAAACCAAATAGGTACTTTTGTATTCGAAGTTCAAGCAAATCCTCCGGCTGGAAACTACAATGAATACTTTTCGTTAGTAGCAGAGAACTCTGGGTGGTTTAATGACTTAAGTTTCTATCTTGGGTTTGGGGTTTTAAACCCTCTACTATCTGGCCAAATAACAGAAAACAACATACCTACTACCATGACTGCAAATAGCACAACAAGTGTGACTATTAAAGTTAAGAACACAGGCAATAGTACTTGGTATAACTCAGGTAATAACCCAGTCGACATATATACTGACCCTTACGATAGACAAAGTGTATTTCAAGGCAGTGGCTGGATTGAGCCACGCAAGCCAGCAAGGCTAAATGAGGCGAGCGTACTACCTGGACAAATAGGTACATTTACTTTCAGTATGAAAGCGCCATCAGAAAATGGTACTTATACTGAAGTTTTCAGGCTTGGCATGTCAAATATTGGCTGGCTAGATGCGTATGTTGGACAAACTATTGCGGTTACTAATGGACAAGTAGCTCCCAATAAACCGGTTTATCGCCATTACAATCCCGTAAGACAATCTCACTTCTACACCACTAATCTAAACGAATCAAACATCATTCGAGGCCAAGGCTGGAATTATGAAGGTATTGCCTATCAAGTGAGTGCATCACCAAACAACAAACCAGTGTATCGACATTACAACCCTTCTGTGGGGAGGCACTTCTATACTACCGATGCCAACGAATCAAACAACATCCGTGGTCAAGGTTGGAACTACGAAGGTATCGCCTGGTACGCATCTGAGATTACGACTTCCATACCAGTTTATAGACATTACAACTCTTCAATAAAAGCTCACTTCTATACAATTGATATAAACGAATCAAACATAATACGCAGCCAAGGTTGGAATTATGAAGGTATTGCTTGGTATGGCATGCCGTAGTTAAATATTTTCTGAAAAAGGATTTCTAGTGAACAAAGACAGTAAGATTTATATTGCAGGACACCGTGGCTTAGTTGGTAGCTCAATCAAGCGGAATCTGGAGTCGCAAGGCTACACCAACATCATTGGCAAGACTTCACAAGAGCTAGATCTAACAGACCAAAAAGCCACCGATGCATTCTTTGCAGCCGAAAAGCCAGAATATGTGTTCTTGGCTGCCGCAAAAGTTGGCGGGATTGTGGCCAACAATACCTATCGAGCAGACTTTATATATAGCAATCTCGAGATCCAAAACAATGTAGTAAATGCTGCCTACCAAAATGGTGCCAAGAAGCTGATGTTCTTGGGTAGTAGCTGCATCTATCCCAAGCTAGCTCCACAGCCAATTACTGAAGACTCCTTGCTCACAAGTGAGCTTGAGTACACCAACGAACCATACGCCATTGCCAAGATCGCTGGCATTAAGTTAGTTGAAAGCTTCAACATTCAGTATGGTACCAACTACCTGTCCGTCATGCCCACCAACCTATATGGCGAGAACGACAACTTTGACCTCGAAAAAGCCCACGTGATGCCCATGATTATTCGTAAGATGATTTTGTGTAAATATCTTGAGAGCGGCGACCGAGCTGCAATTGCTCGCAATCTTGGTATAGAAGAATTAACTATCGATGCTGAGCTAGCCAATATTGGTATAGAAAAGCGGCGAGACAAGGTAGTATTAGCACTATGGGGCACTGGCAAGCCATATCGTGAGTTCATGCACGTCGACGACATGGCTGATGCCTGTATATACCTCATGAACAATGTAGACTTTGCCGACCTTACCAAAGGGCAGAAGGAGATCAAGAATACTCAGATCAACATAGGCACTGGCAAGGACGTAACCATCCGCGAGCTAGCAGAGCTCATCAAGGACTATGTTGGGTTTGGAGGCGAGCTTGAATTTGATAGTACCAAGCCAGATGGCACCCCGCGTAAGCTTTTGAGCGTAGACAAGTTACATAAGCTTGGCTGGCAGCACAGCATAGAGCTTGAAGACGGTGTGAAAAGCACCATCGACTGGTACAAGGCGAATTCTTAGAATTCGCAAGTAATAAGGCAGAAGGCAGAAGTTAGAAGTTAGGTACTTAGTTTGTTTGTAATCGATTGTAGTATACGTGTTATCTGGATACATTCATCTTGTAATTTGCTTACAGTCTGACTGTCGGTGTGAGTCCTACTAAGTACTTCCAGCCAATATAGTGTTTCACGAGCCTCTTTCTTGGCTATGTAAATCTTGTTCTTAAAATCCGCCTTAGATATCGCCGCCTGAGACTCTGAGTAATTTGCACCAACACTACTAGCCGAGCGAATTAACTGGCTTTTGATTGGCCGCAAATCAATGTCTTTTATTGTCCGGCAAAGAGCTATTGTGGCGACACTAAAATCAACTAATCTCGGCTCAATTGAGTTCTGGTTGGTTTGCATTATAAAACTGTATTAATTATTAGAATTAACTGCAAGCAACAGCTCTTTACTTCAGCCTTCATAAATCAGCCTTTCATCTGGTATAATATAGACTTGCTATGCATACCGAATCGGTGGTAATCCGCCCCAAGCACAAATTTGCTATAAATCTGAGTGAACTGTTCGCCTACCGCGAGCTATTCTTTTATTTTGCTTGGCGCGACATTAAGGTCCGCTACAAACAAACTGTAATTGGTGCTAGCTGGGTAATAATCCAGCCATTCTCGCAAATGGTGATATTCACAGTATTCTTCAACAAAGTTGCGGGCATAGGTAGTGGCAACGAGGCCGTGCCATACGCTATATTCAGCTACACTGGTCTTCTCTTCTGGAACTACTTTAGCAACACCATCACTAAGATCAGCAACAGTATGGTCGACAACCAAGGCGTAATCACCAAGATCTACTTCCCGCGCCTAATTTTGCCATTCTCATCGGTAATAGTTGGCTTGCTCGACTTTGGCTTTGCCTTCTTGGTATTCATAGGTCTCATGATCTTCTTCAAGTTTCCACCAACGCTCGAGGCTGCCTTACTGGTGATACCTGCACTACTCATTACCATCTTGGCAGCATTAGGGCCAGGCTTGTTCTTTGCCTCACTCAATGTGAAGTATCGCGATGTGCGCCAAGTAGTACCATTCTTAGTGCAAATAGGCTTGTTCATAACACCAGTGATATACCCAGTCAACGCCGTTCCACAAAACTTACAGTGGATACTCTACCTCAACCCCATGACTGGCGTAATCAACATGATGCGAGGTAGCTTCTTGCACACCACGCCTATCAACTGGCCCCTAACTTTTCTATCTATTGCCGTTGCAGTGGTGGCATTTGTGCTCGGATTACTATACTTTAGGCTCACTGAGCGGGAATTTGCGGACATCATATGAGCAAGCCAATTATACAAGTTGAAGGTATCGGTAAAAGCTACAAGATCAGCCATGAGCTCAAGGCAAGTGTGGGCAATGTGAGCATACGTGATGGCATCAACAACATTGCGCGTAAGCCAATTGAGCTAATTACGGGCCACCGCATGCGACAGGAGAAATTCTGGGCGCTCAAAGACGTCAACTTCGAAGTCAACCAAGGCGAAGTGGTAGGAATAATTGGTAAGAATGGATCAGGCAAGTCGACACTTCTTAAAATACTATCGCGCATAACTGAACCAACTACAGGCGAGATACGTATGCATGGACGTGTAGCAAGCTTGCTTGAGGTTGGAACTGGCTTTCACCCAGAGCTAACTGGTCGAGAAAATGTATACTTCAACGGCTCAATCCTTGGTATGCGCAAGAAAGAGATAGAGTCAAAGTTTGATGAGATAGTTGCTTTTAGCGAAGTAGAGAAGTTCTTGGACACCCCAGTAAAATTTTACAGTTCCGGCATGTATGTACGGCTGGCATTTGCAGTAGCAGCTCATCTAGAGCCAGATATATTGATCGTTGATGAAGTGCTGGCTGTTGGAGATACTGCTTTCCAAAAGAAGTGTCTGGGTAAAATGAAAGATGTAGCTAGTCAAGGCCGAACCGTACTATTTGTAAGTCACAATATGCACTCGGTTAGGCAGCTGTGTAGCAGCGCTATACTTTTAGAGTCCGGTGCTATTGTAAGTTCAGGGAGTGTTGCTGAGGTATCGGAAGAGTACTTTACTAGAAGCTTCGGACTTCAAGAGTCAACAGCTGAATGGAAACACAGCAGTAAGATAGAGCATAATAGATATGTAAAGGTAGAGTCAGTAAAGCTACTTGATAAGTCTGGTCGACTTATAGAAAAGCCAATATTAAATACGTCGGAAATAACTGTAGACATAGATCTGGAAGTGCTAGAACAAAATGATAACCTAACTGTCGGCTACTGCCTAAACAATACCAATGGAGATAGTATTTATTGGTCCTATCAGACCGATCATAAAAATTATCGAATGCTACGAAAGGGTAAATATAACATCATTAGCAAGCTAAAAACTGAAATACTTAACGAGGGTGAATATACACTTACTGTAATTGGAGGAATTCATTTCAGTGAATGGATATATAGCCCAGAAAATAGCCCGATTGCAGTAGATTTTAAACTGAAGTTAGCAAATACTAATGCCTCCGAATTATACAACTCAAAAAGACCAACAATTCTTTCCCCGGTCATTGAGTGGGATGTGAGAAAACTATGAAAGCTATGCTAAAAAAACTAGCACAAAGGACAGGTATACTAGACTATAGATTGAACAAGAGTAGCAAATCGTACCAAAACATCAGCTATTCACAGTGTGGAGAAGACTTAATTATAGACTTCATTTTGAGTAGCAGTCTAAAGGTCTCATATCCATACTATTTAGATATAGGAGCACACCACCCGTTTTACTTAAGCAATACCTATCATTTCTACGAAAAGGGTAATCGAGGGGTACTAATTGAGCCCGACCCTGAATTATTCTCTGTGATAGAAAGTAGTCGTGCTGAAGATAAGTGCATTAATGCGGGTGTTGGTGCTAAATCAGGTAAGGCAACATTTTATGTAATGACTTCTTCCACACTAAATACATTTTCAAAAGTCGAAGCCGAGCGGTATTCGAAGCATGACAATATAGATATTAAAGAAACAATAGAGCTTCCAATAGTGTCTATGGACAGTATATTCTCTAAGTATTGCAAAAAAAAGAACTTTGATGTAGTTACAGTAGATGTTGAGGGTATGGACTTTGAAATAATCTCAGCAATAGATTACAAGCGATACCGACCAAAAATACTCTGTGTCGAAACACTTACTTACGAACAAGATGGAACTGGTAAAAAGATCCAAAAAACAATTGATTACATTAAAAGTCAAAACTACTTTGTATATGCCGACACTTTTATTAACACGATTTTTATAGATAATGAAGTATGGCAAGATATGACAAACAAGGAGAAAACTAAAAAATGAGACTTCACTTAGGTTGTGGACAAAATTACCTAGAAGGCTATGTAAACATTGACTACCCTTTAAGTGAGCATAACGTTCAACAAAAGTCCGTAGCTGACAAGTTTGCAGATCTAACCAAGTTGCAATACAAAAAAGGAAGTATAGAAGAAGTTAGGCTGCACCATGTTTTTGAACATTTCCCAAGACATATAGCTTGCGCGCTAGTTTCTAGCTGGAACTCTTGGCTACAAAATGGAGGTACCTTACATGTAGAAGTGCCTGACTTTGAAAAGAATGCAAAGGTTGTCTTGAGCCGTGTTAGCTCTCAACAGCGTAAGTCTGTGGCGCTAAGGCACATTTTTGGTTCTAATGAAGCTGAGTGGGCAACTCACTATGAAGGCTGGACCCCCCAAAGGCTTAGCTATCTACTGCGGGAGCTAGGCTTTGTTGATCAGAATATCATTACTAACTCTTGGGCAGGGCTGTATAACTTCACAATTGTGGCCCAAAAAACCAAGGATATTACCAAGGCTAAAGCAGCAAGAGTTACTAAACTATACCTCGAAGACTTTATGGTAGATAAATCAGCAAGCGAAGTAACACTGTTAGACTTTTGGTTGAAAGAATACCAGGAACAGGCAAAAAAGACTTGGGCAAAGAAATCAAAATCAGCATAGTAATACCAGTTTATAACCGGGAAAAGTACATCAAGAGCTGCGTAAATAGCGTACTAAATCAAGTTTACCCTGGTTGTGAGCATGAAGTAATTGTGGTTGACGATGGATCGACTGATGGGACGTCCGAAGTACTAAAAAAGTTTGGTAGCAAGATCCGTTACAAACGAATAGATAATTCTGGTAGACCAGCCGTACCACGCAACATTGGCATTGGAATGGCCAAGGGAGAATATATAGCATTTCAGGACTCCGATGATTTGTGGGTGCCAAATAAGCTTAAACTCCAGTTACCTGATCTATTAAAGTCCAAGGCTACATTGAGCTATGGCAACGCAGAGGTAATAGATGCTAATGGCAAAAGTACAGGAAAAAATATTCTTAATAGTAAGCATCAGTTTTTGAGTGGCAATGTCTTTGAAGAATTAGTTGAAGAGAACTATGTGTCTACGCTTACTACAATTGCAAGAAAAGATGTGCTGATTAAGCTTGGCGGCTTTGATGAATCACCTAGGCTTACCGCCGTAGAAGACTACCATCTTTGGCTCAGAATCGCGGCCAAGTATCCGATAACCAGCGTAAATTCCATTCTGGCGAAATACCGCTCGCATGATGACAATATTAGTACACAGAATCCGCTTATTAGCTATCAACGGCTAGATGAGATGGTAAAAGACCTTTTGGAACGGCGAGACTATTTCAGCAGCGAACAGTTATCCTTATTGAAGATTAAGTTAAGTAATAACAGAAACAATGTTGCTACACACTCTTCAAACTTTCTTAAGAAGCATTTTTGGCGTTTAAAATCTAGGCTCTAGTAGAATAACGACGAACCAGCTTAGCATCTACTTTTTTACCCTACATAGCACTCCAATTAACATAACTTAAAAGAAGCTTTTTTATGAACTACGCTTCTTGTGGCACTAATACACACTCATTAGTTTGACTAGTATATAATGTATTGATGCAGAAGGGTGAGTCGATTTTTCTATTTACAGTAGCTTTTAATGAGCCTTGGTTCGTAGAGCTGCAACATCAGCAATTATCTCGTTTATTGCAAGACGATTTTGTCTATTGCGTAGTTGACAACTCATCAAGTCGCGTAGCTTGTTTTAGGATAAAGAAGTATTGCAGGAAAAATGGCATTAAATATCATAGAATCGAAAGTAATCCCCATACCGGTATAGATCCAAGCCGATCACATGCATATGCGCTCAATTATATTTTTCAAGATGTTAAAGAGAATGAGAATATTATAAACTTTGGTGTACTAGATCATGATATCTTTCCCTTCCAGAACGTTAGGTTGGTACAGAGGCTTACGGAGCAAAAAGCTTTTGGGCTAAGGCAAGATCGAAAGAATTTACTTTATCTATGGCCTGGCTATATGTTCTTTAATAGGTCGATAATTGGCGAAGAACAAATTGATTGTATGCCAGGTGAACATGGTGACACGGCCGCACAGTTAGCACGATATTTGCCTCATGACATGGAATTTGCAACTCAAAAACACAAAAAATTCTTTAATCACGGCTCAGCTCAAGCAGATATGATGGAGATTATTGACGACGCATGGATTCACCTTATTAACGGCTCAGACTGGGCTGGTGTAGGTATTGGTGAAAAGAAGCAGAAACTCAAGGACATCTTGGCTGACCCAGCTCAATTATCGGTATAATAGACAAAAAAGGAGAAGTAAATGCCAAAGAATAATAAAGCAACCATTAAGACAATTCCATATAAAGATATAGTTAGAGCTCCATATTCTAATGGTGCAATTGAGCGTAATGATTTCCCTGGATTCCACGAGGACTATCTGGCAATTCACTCTTTGCTGCGGAAGTATGAGCCTGCAAATATTCTAGAAATTGGTACAAGTTCAGGGAGCGGAACAAATATAATATGTAATGCAATGAGAGTGCGAAAGGGAATTATTGGTAAGCTATTTGATAAGAAAAAGGTTGTCTCTATTGATGTTCCAGTAGGCACAGATGCCTCAATAATATATCCAGATAAGGAAGATGGACATCCAAGCGCCCCAGGGATATATTGTACATTTCCTTTCACACAGCTTTTTGGTAGTTCAATTAAATTTGATTTTGAGCCATACTACCCGTTAGAGGCATGGTTTATTGATGGTAAGCATGACTTTGAATACTGCTCAAAAGATACAAAACAAGCTTTAAAGTCAGAACCAATGCTAATACTGTGGCACGATATTCAAATAAAAGGAGTACGTGATGCAGTAGAAGAAACGATGGCTGGCCAGCCATATGAGTTGTATAGGGTTGGTAAAACACGTGTGGCCTATGCCGTTAAGAAATAAGGATGAGAATTCTTCATACAGTAGAGTTCTATGAGCCGTTTAAAGGTGGCTCGCAAGAGGTTGTAAGACAATTAAGCGAGAGAATGGTTGCTAAAGGACATGATGTAGCTGTTGCTACCGGCGCACTCCCTGACCGTAAGTTCTCTTGCTTGAATGGGGTGAAGATAAAAGAGTTTAACGTCACAGACAATGAAGTTAGAGGGTATCATGGAGAGACTGAAGTATATAAAGATTTCTTAATTAGATCAGACTACGATGTAGTTATGAACTATGCTGCTCAACAGTGGGCATCTGACTTGTTCTTTGATGTCATTGACAGCGTCAAGGCAAAAAAAGTGTTAGTGCCCTGCGGATTTTCAAACTTATATAACCCTGACTATAAGGAGTATTTTAGTAAAATGCCAGAGATATTGAGTAAATATGATGCTACTGTATACCTCTCAAGTAGTTATAGAGATATAGATTTTGCAAAAAAACATCATATAAAGAATTGCCATATTATCCCAAATGGTGCATCGGAAGATGAATTCAGCAAAGATTCTAAGTTAGACGTAAGAAAGGAGCTTGGATTAGCGGCTGGTACTAAGCTGATATCGCAAGCCGGATGCAGTTTTACTGGTGAAAAGGGTCAGTTAGAGTCGATAAAAATATTTTCTGCAAGTAACTTACGGAATACGTGCTTACTATTGGTAGGCAATGTGGTCGACAAAGAAAGTTTCAGAGTATGCAAAAGGTATGCGAGGCTGTTTAACATAAATCCAAAGAATGTGCTTGCTGGTAGAAAAATAGTAATTCAAACTTGGGATAGGGAAAAGACTGTAGCCACATTTAAACAGTCTGATGTATTCTTGTTTCCGTCAAATATCGAAGCTTCACCAATAGTGCTCTATGAAGCCTGCGCAGCAAAGACCCCTTTCTTATCAACCGATGTTGGCAACTCAGTTGAAATTGCCAAATGGACAGGTGGTGGTATGATATTGCCAACAAAGAAGGATCACAATAATATGTCACATGCAGAGATAAAAGGCTCGGCAAAGATGCTTGAAGAACTTACCTCTGACCCAGATGCTGTTAGAAAACTAGGGGCTAACGGCCACAAATCGTGGTTGAAGAAATTTACTTGGAATAAAATAGCAGATCAATATCTAAATATTTATGAAAGAATCCTAACTAAATGATTGTAGTTAAGCTACAGGGCGGTCTTGGCAATCAAATGTTTCAATATGCTTGTGCTCGGCGGCTTGCAAACAACAACAATACTGAGCTTTGCGTTGATATCTCTGCGTATCAAAATATGCCAGACACTGATACTCCTAGGCACTATGAGTTGGATTGCTTCGCGCTCAACTGCAAGATTATTGATCCTAAAACAATTAATGTTGTAGGTAGTAGTGCCCCTAATCGCTTCTTGATTAAGTCAGTTATTAATAATTTATCAAAAAATAAGCTACATGAGTACAGCAACCCAAGTCAAACATTTGACAAGAAAGTCTTGCAGTTAAAGGACAATTACTATTTAGTAGGTTGGTTTCAAAATGAAAAGTACTTCAAGGATATAAGAGAGATTATAATCAGAGATTTTAGCTACATTACTGACCCATGCACTGAAAGCTCTAAAATTATTGATAAGGTAAAGGCGCAAGAGTCCGTTTCACTTCATGTGAGACGGGGTGACTATGTTACTAACAAATTTGCTAACAAGTTTCATGGAGTAACAAACCTCGAATACTATAAGTTAGCGATAGAGAAGATAAGTGAAAGTGTTCCAAAACCATCGTTCTACGTATTTTCTGATGACATAGAATGGTGCAAGAAAGAACTAAAGATATCACACCCTACTGTGTTTGTTACACACAATTCAACTGGAGCAGAAGACCTACGAATTATGAAAGAGTGCAAGCATAATATTATAGCTAACAGTAGTTTTAGCTGGTGGGGCGCTTGGTTAAATAAAAACAACCAAAAGGTTGTAATAGCCCCACGTGTTTGGTTTGCAGATTCAGAGCACCAAGAGCAAACTGATATAATACCTACGTCATGGCTAAAACTATAAAAATTGCATATATCATATCTTGCTATAAACAGCTCGAGTTAGCCGAAAGACTATCAAAAGTACTGCAAAAAAGCTGTAGTATCAAGCAAGTAGCAGGAATTTTAGCGTGACTCTTTCAAACCCGAAGGTAACAGTTCTAATGCCTGTCTATAATTCTAAGTTGTTTTTGGATGAAGCCATATCAAGTATTCTAGAGCAGACTTTTAAAGATTTTGAGTTCATTATAATTGATGACGGCTCTACTGATTCATCACCAGAAATTATTAAAAAATGGTCAGAAAAAGACAATCGGATTAGATTATATAGTCAATCAAACCAAGGCATCGTTCACGCCCTAAACAGTGGAATAAGACATGCACGGGGTAAGTACATAGCGAGAATGGATGCAGATGATATTGCACTACCAGGAAGACTTGATAAACAGTATCATTTTTTAGAAGAGCATAGTAGTGTTGGTGTCATAGCTAGTCGTGTAAGAATTGTAGATGAACATGGGAAAGATTTGGGCGACATATGGCCTGAGGATAAATGTTTATCATATGAACAGATTCTACAACAATTACCTATCTCAAACTGTATTGCTCATCCGAGTGTGATGGCTTCAACAAAACTACTAAGAAGGTATGGCTATCGAAATCAACTTCATGCAGAAGATGCTGACTTATGGCTAAGAATGTTGTCTGATGGAGTAGTGATTGAAAAGCTGCCTCAAAAACTATTAAAGTATCGAGTACATCCTAAATCTATCACCCAAAGTGCTAATAGGGCTGAAGGTATAGAAAAACAGCTAAGATTGAAGAAGAATTACCTGATGCATCAGTTAAAGAAGAAAAAGTGGGGCGGGGTAGAGAAGGCGGTATTGAAATCTTACTTTGTAGATAGTCAAACTAAAATAGAAACCAATGGCAACTCAAAGTTTAAGAAGTATGGCTTCAAATTAGCCCGTAAGGGGTTAAGAGCTTCAAAGAAGATTTCAAGATTCTCAAGTATCCGTATTGAACGTAATTCTCTAACAAATCAGTACTTCAAAAAACCACCAATTACTTCCACCAAGCCAAGATTGCTTGTGTTAATACCATGGATGACTCCCGGTGGAGGGGATAAGGTTATGTTGGATATTTGTAGTTTTCTAAGATCGAGTTACGAAATACATATTATTACTACAGAAGTTGAGCTAAATAATGAATGGAGAGGCAGATATGATAAGTTTTCTAAGAACATTGTACATTTACCACAGCTAGTTAAATACTTACAAAACAAATCATTCTTTCTAGCTAAGTATTGTGTCTCCTATGATATTGATACAATACTAATCTCCAATAGTATTTCTGGATACCGATCAATCCCACAAATTGTTAAGGACCATCCAAAAGTAAAGATTATTGATCTGTTGCACGGACAAGGTGGCATTGCCGAGGGAGGTGGGTCGCCATATTTAATGCAACCCTATGAGGAGTATATTAGTACGCATATTACCGTTACAAAGTACCTAAACAACTATCTGCAATCTACTTACAATAACAGTCCTAAAAAGATTGTTACTATTCACAATGGAGTAGATACTAAATATTTTAACCCTAATGATATATCAAGCGAAGAAGCTAGGAATACACTTGGGTTGCCAAAGCGGGCGTTTGTAGTAAGCTTTTTAGGTAGACTATCTGTAGAAAAACGTCCACTGGTATTCTTGGATATTGCAAAGCGAATGGCTTCAAGCACTGGTGTTAAGTATATTATGGCAGGTACTGGTCCCATGCAGCAGGAAGTAAATGACTATATAGAAGACGCAGGTCTAAAGGACACCATTTACCAATTTGGGGAGTATGAGGATGCTAAAGTCTTTCTCGCCGCAACGGATGTATTGGTAATGACTTCAGAGATGGAAGGACTTCCACTCTCGCTACTAGATGCTGGCGCTATGGGGGTACCGGTGGTTGCGCCGGCAGTTGGTGGTATACCCGAATATGTCCTGGAGGGGCAAAATGGTATGTTAGTAGATCCAGATAGGAATAGTGCTTCAGAGTATGTAAAAAGGATTAAAGTAATATTAAGTGGCAATGCATTTAGTAGTAAGTTTATTAGAGATTATACAATTGAGCATTTTTCGCTAGAGAAGATGGCCGACGAGTATGAGAGAATATTTAAACCATAACCTAATAAGTGTTATTATTCCTTGCTACAACTATGGTGGCTATATCAAGGAGTGTCTCGATAGTGTATTTACACAAACCTATCCAGATATCGAAGCCATAGTGGTGGACAATGGATCGACCGATAATTCTGCGCAAGTAATCCAAACATTTGATAAAGTGAATTATCTCAGAACAAAAACAAATCTTGGTCCGTCAGGAGCTCGAAATTATGGCGCCAAGCATGCTAGTGGCAAGTATTTGGTGTTTCTAGATGCCGACGACAAGCTATCTCCAGAGTACGTGTCGGATTGTATGAAAGCACTTGCCGACAATCCAAGTGCTGATTTTGCCTATACTGATATGCAAATGTTTGGTCGCGAAACTCATATACATAAAGCAATGCCTTTTGATGCTGAGTACCTGAAAAGAGAAGGTAACTATATCAATATAGCCGCTTTAGTCGACAAGCGTAAGTTTATAGAAGTTGGTGGATTTAAGAAGCTTCCAGCTTTTGAAGATTGGGATTTATGGTTGCGGATGGTAATGTCAGGTAGCGTAGGAACATATGTTCCTAAACCACTCTACTACTATCGGCGTCACCAAGGTTCACGCGATGACATGACTGAGCCTCAAAAGCAGGAGATTATTCGTTCAATTCGTGACAGTTACCCTCAACTTCGCAAGTACAACAAGAAAAAACTCTCAATAAAAGGTAAAATAAAGTCTAGACTCAAGAAACTATCAAACCGATGAAGATTACCTTTGTAGCAATCGAGAACTTTGGCAGCAACATGGCTGGTCCTGGTATTCGAATTAGCTACTTGGCGCATGAACTAAGTCAGAGACACACTGTAACTGTGGTTACGCCTAACCAGAGTGATATACAAGATGTACCATTTGAAGTCGTGAAGATGCCGCGACATGACGGACTTGCGAAGCTCATAGCTTCAACAGATGTGGTGGTGAGCCAAGTGGCTTTGCCAGAAGTGATAGAAGCTTGCAAGAGTCACGATACACGCTTTGTGCTCGACGCATACGATCCAGAAATATTTGAAACACTCGAGATCTTTTCTCACGACAGCATGGAACAGCAGCATAAAGCTGTCAATCATGTTTACAACCAACTGACAGATGGGTATATGGTTGCAGATGGGGTGGTTTGTGCGAGTGGGCGACAACGCAACCTTTGGCTTGGCACAATGCTTGCTCTTGGGTGGGTTACGCCTGAGAATTACCAACTTGACCCTACATTTTATTCATATATACAAACAGTACCTTTTGGAGTGCCTGCTGATAAACCTACTAAGTCTGGCCCAGGTATGCGTGACCAATTCGGGTTTGCCAAAGACGATATCGTACTGCTTTGGGGTGGTGGTATCTGGAATTGGCTAGATCCAGTCACTCCGATTAAAGCGATTGATTTGCTCAAATCCAAATACAAGAATATACGACTAGTTTTTCTTACTACTCAGAATCCAAGTCGTACTACCACGCCACAAACCAAACTAACTGAGGCTCTCGCACTGGCCACTAAACTAGAGCTCGTAAACAAGCATGTTTTCTTCAATCAAGAAAAGGTGGAATATCTAGATAGGCAAAATTTCCTACTAGATGCTGACATAAGTGTATCGGCACATGAAAATCACCTGGAGACGCAATTTGCCTTTCGTACCCGTATGCTCGATAGTTTTTGGTGTGAGTTGCCAGTGGTTTGCTCGGCAGGCGATGTGCTTTCCGAAGTGGTTGAGAAATATGGTATCGGTGAAGTTGCTCCAGCTGGTAACGCACAAGCATTTGCAGATGCTGTTGCCAAAGTTATTCAGACCAAGGGACCTAGAGACTTTGAAGAGGTTAAACAGCACTATAGCTGGCAGAACTCAGCAATCAAACTCGAAGAACTGTTAGAAAAAACTTGCCAAAGACCCATGCGACCACTCAATACTAGAGAAAAAATCGAATACAGTCGCTGGACGCGAAAGTTAAAACACGTACTAGCTAATTTGAATAAGAAGTAGCTATGTCCGCTGAAGTAAGTGTAGTAATACCTAATTGGAATGGGCTCAAGGAGCTTAAGGCCTGCTTGCCCACAGTACTTAAACAGAGTCACAAGAGCTTTGAGGTGATTGTGGTCGACAATGGCAGCCACGACGGTAGTGTAGAGTATTTGCATCAGAACTTCCCGACTGTCAATGTGGTCGCACTACCCAAGAATCGTGGCTTTGCTGGTGGGGTAAATGCTGGTATCCGAGCTAGCGTGGCTGACTACGTAGTGCTGCTCAACAACGACACTACAGTCGGTCGTGATTGGCTTAAACGCCTAGTTGGGGGTCTGCAAGACAACCCAGAGTACGACTTCGCTACCTCCAAGATGGTGTATATGAGCGAGCCCAGTAAGATCAACTCAGCCGGCGACACTCCCACTATCTACGGTGTGGCTCTGCCAATTGGTATGGGCGAGCCGGCAGCCAAGTACAATGCCAATAAGCCAGTGTTCTCGGCCTGCGGTGGGGCAGCGATCTACAAGCGCACCATGCTCAACGAGCTCGGCTTGTTCGATGAGAAGTTTTTTGCCTATCTCGAAGATGTCGACCTATCGTTTCGGGCTCAACTAGCCGGACACAAGTGTTTGTATGTGGCCAATGCCGAGGTATTGCATGAGGTAAGTACTACCTCCAAGCGTCATCCTGGTATGGCTGAGTTTTTGACTGGCCGCAATACCATGATGTATGTGCTCAAGGATTGGCCGAAGGCCTTGCGACACAAGTACCGTCGTGAGATCAAACAAGCCCGTCGAGCTTGGTGGCGCTTGGGCGGCCCGCGCTGGAAGCTCAATGTGCTCAAATCGTATGTATCGCTGCTGCGTCTCTATCCGCACATCAGGCGCGAGCGCAAAAAAATCCATCGCAGTATGGTGGTGAGCAATGACTATATCGAGTCGTTTCTGGTTCACACCAAGCCGTTTGACGGCAAAGGGTTTAATGATTAGCAGTTCGATCTGTTAGAATAGAGCCATATGAAGATAGCTATTTATCATAATCTGCCAAGTGGGGGCGCCAAACGAGCACTCTACGAGCAGATTAAGCATACTAAGGCGCACCACGAGTACCATCTGTATCGATTCGACTTCGATGCCAATGAGAGTTATCTCGATCTGCGGCCAATGGTCAAAGAGGTGTTCAACTACAGCCTGGGCGACAACTATCGTTTCTCAGCCTTGCGTGATCTACGCAAGATCGATCAATTGCAGCGCAAGATAGCCGCAGATATCGATGCTGCTGGCTACGATCTGGTATACGTGACTCACTGCCAGTTTACGCAGTCGCCAGGTGTGCTGAAATACCTTTCTACACCTAGTCTGTACTACATCCATGAGCCTCGCCGCCAAGACTACGAGTACAACATCATGCATCATAACGTCGGTATGTTTAGTGGCGCCAAGGGGGCGCTTAAGCATATGGCCAACAATCGCGTCCATAGCTACGATGTTGAGTCAGCCCGCAGCTCTACTCGACAGATCTGCAATTCATACTTTACTCAAGAGAATATACTGCGCTCATATGGTCTCTATGCTCAAGTGTGCTACCAAGGTATAGATTCGCAGCTATTCCAAGTGGCCAAATCGCGGCCAGATATGCCGTATGTGTTGTCGGTAGGAGCAATCGATCCATTCAAGGGCCATATGCTCACACTCGAGGCTCTAAGCAATATATCCAAACAGTACCAGCCCAAGTTTGTAATAGTGGCCGATCGTGGTTCGGAGCGGCATCGCGCTGAGCTGCAATCATTGGCAAGCAATCGGAGTGTAGATCTGGATATACAGTCGCAAGTTACTGATAGTGAGTTAACCCAGCTGTATGGCCAAGCTAGTATGGTGGTGTGCGCGGCTGAGCTCGAGCCGTTTGGGCTGACTCCGCTCGAGAGCATGGCCTGCGGCACGCCAGTAGTAGCAATTCGCCAAGGTGGCTACAAAGAGACAGTAGTCGAAGGTGTGAATGGTTGGTTTGCCGACCAATCAGTGGTATCGCTAAGCCAAGTAATTGCCGATGTACTGTCGGGCAGTAAGAAGCCTGAGCTGTCAGGACAGAAACTCCATGATTATGTTGCCAAACAATGGTCTTGGCAATCTGGGGCAAAAAACCTTGAGGCTGCCTATCAATCATTTATGGAGCTTCCCTAATCGTCATGGCCACCAAGCCACAGTGTTCCATTATCATTGTCAATTATCGAAGCGCCGATCTGGTCAAGCGCTTGGTAAAATCACTAGCTAAATCCACCTACCAGGATTTTGAAGTACTGATAGTTGATAATTCCGAGAGCAGCCAAGAGGTAGCTCGGTTGCGAAAGCTACCGAAGGTAGAAGTGATAGTAAGCCCGCACAATGTCGGCTTTGGCACTGCCAACAACTTGGCAGCCAGGCAGGCTCAAGGCAAGTACCTTATATTTCTCAATCCTGACACCGAAGTTTACAGCGATACTTTGCAAAAGTGGGTAGAGTTGGCACATGAGCACCAACAGAGTATGGTGGTACCACAGATCACAGACTTAGATGGTGAGTCACAACCATCAATTTATCGCAAATACCCATCGTTGTGGGGACATACCTATGAATATTGGCCATTGACTAGTGATATGGCGACCAAGCTTTATGCAGGTGCGCACCCTAGTGTTTACTCTAGTCATGACCACAAGTCCAACCAAAAGCCGCTCCACAGTGTAGGCGCAGCTATGCTGATCCCGCGCAAGATGTTCGAAGATCTTGGTGGCTTCGACGAACAGTTCTTTCTCTACAAAGAAGAGACCGACCTGCAAAAACGTCTCAACGACCAAGGATTTTGGCTATTGTATAGCCCTGAGGTACAGGTCAAGCACGCCTGGGGTGGTGCGACCGGCGTGAGTAGTCACACTCAGCTGGGTCAACACTACATCAAAAGCAGCTACCAATATCTCTCCAAGCACAAATCAAATATGCTAGCCCGACTAGCTTGGTGCTCAGCAGTACTAGGCCTCAGTGCCAACTACGCTCTTATGTATCCATATCGAGGAGCCAAGAAACTGCTCAAGAAGTCCACTACCAACGACAAAACTTATCAGCGCCAGATGGGCAGTGCCCTGCGCTTTCATCTCCGCCATCCGTTGGCAGCTGGTCTGATGTATCGCAAATAACTGCTACAGTGCGGTCTCGACTGATTTATCGCCACTGACTCGGCGAGCCACATCAGCCATATCGGCATCGACCATCATAGTCACTAGTTCGTCGAACTTCACCTTGGGCTTCCATCCTAACACCTTCTTGGCCTTAGTTGCGTCGCCGATTAGTAGATCGACTTCGGCTGGCCGCATATAGCGCTTGTCGAACTTCACAAATTTCTTCCAATCTAGCTGGGCATGTTCGAAGGCGCGCTCCACAAACTCTTGCACGCTGTGAGTCTCACCAGTTGCTACCACATAATCGTCAGCCTTATCTTGTTGCAACATTAGCCACATGGCCTCGACATAATCGCGGGCATAGCCCCAGTCGCGTTTGGCGTCGAGATTGCCCAAGAACAGATCTTGTTGCAAGCCGTGACGTATGTTGGCCACAGCTCGAGTAATCTTACGAGTTACGAAGGTCTCACCTCGACGAGGACTTTCGTGATTGAATAGTATGCCACTGCAAGCATACATATCGTAGCTTTCGCGAAAGTTTTTGGTGATCCAGTGTCCATAGAGCTTGGCTACAGCATAAGGAGAGCGAGGGTAAAACGGCGTGTCTTCGCGTTGTGGCACAGCCTGTACCTTGCCAAACATCTCACTAGAGCTTGCTTGGTAGAACTTGGTTTTGATCTTATTGTCGCGAATCGCTTCGAGCAGTCGAGTTACGCCAATGGCGGTGGCATCACCAGTGTACTCAGGCACATCAAAGCTCACGCGTACATGGCTTTGCGCGGCTAGGTTGTATATCTCATGCGGGTTGACGTCTTTGATTATCTGGTTGATAGAGCTGGCATCACTAAGATCACCAAATATGAGTTTGAGTTTTACATCTTTCTCATGCGGATCTTGGTATATATGATTGATGCGCTGGGTGTTAAATGAGCTGCTGCGACGAATAATTCCATATACTTCGTAGCCTTTTTCGAGTAAAAGCTCGGCCAAATACGACCCATCTTGCCCAGTTATACCTGTTATAAGTGCTCGCTTTGCTTGTTTAGTAGCCATTTTTTCTCCTATTCAAGGTATAATTGTAACATATGCCAAATCTACTCAAACCATCTCGCAAATCGGTAGCAATTAGTGTGTTGCATTGGGGCTCTCAAGCCGACACTCTTGCCGCTTACCACTCACTGATCAAGCTGAAGTACCCCAACTTTCAAATCTTTGTGGTCGATCAGGCTGACGAGCTCGACAAGACAAAGTTTCGCAAGGCCGAGCTGATAGTGCCTGGCAAGAATTTGGGTTTTGCCGGGGGTAATAACTTGGTGATCCAAAAAGCCTTGGAAGAGCATTTCGACTATGTGATGTTGTTTAACAACGATGCTACGATTGAGCCCGATGCACTGGCCAAACTAGTCGATACATTTTCAAAAGCCAACAACATTGCTGCTGTGTCGCCAACTATACTCAATAGCAAGCCACATGATTCAATCTGGTATGGTGGTGGTACTCTGGAGCTCAAACGCGGTTACTCACACCATAACTACATCGGCTCCCGTAAGTCGACTGTAGCAAGACTGAGTCCACAACCAACTGGGTTTGTCAGTGGCGGTTGTGTGCTCATAAGTCGAAAAGCATTAGAGGTGGTGGGGCCGCTCGAGGAACGCTACTTTGTTTACTGGGAAGATACTGATTGGTCAGCCCAAGCCTTGCGACATGGTTTGGATCTGTATTGGAGACCTGATGCTATGGTGGTTCATAAGGTTTCGCAAGCGTTGGGTGTGAACTCACCTACATATCTGTACTACTTTTATCGCAACAATCTGCTGTTTATAGAGCGCAACACGCCACAGGGCAAGCGTTGGCTGGCCAAGCTGGTATACAACAAAAACCTTTGTCGCGAGATAGTAAAAGTGTTGCTGCGCAGCAAGGGTAGTCGTATTACCAGCCTAGCCATGTTATGGCGAGCTAGGAATGACTATCGTAAGCGGAGGTTTGGCAAACTATGAGAGTGTTAATAATCTCTGGATCATATCCACCCATCAATTGCGGTATTGGCTACTATACCAAACGGCTTGAACAGGCTTTTGAAGATGTTGGTTTTGAAGACTTCACTATTCTAAGCTCAAACGATGTCGACCGTGATCCGCATGTGCTGCCTTGGGTGGAGAAGTGGAGTGCGCGCGCTTGGCCGCAAATAGTGCGCGCTATCAAGCAAACCAAGCCCGATGTAGTGCATCTTCAGTTTCATTCGGTCCGCTATGGTCGACGGCCATTTAGCACTCTACTACCTGGTCTTATCAAGGCTCGCTTTCCCAAGCTACGCCAAGTGGTAACACTACACGAGTATCACGACACTTCTTCTTTAGGTAAATGGCGCATTCTAAGCATGATTGCTCCGGTACGCGACATTGTAGTGTCCAATCAAGAGGACAAGGCTGAGCTCCAAGCCAAGTACAAGCACAAAAACATCCAAATAATACCGATTGGGCCTATGGTAGAGCCTGTGAAGTTTAGTAGTAGTGAGCTAGCCACTGCGAAGCGCAAATACAATCCAAATGGTAAGACACTCATAACCACCTGGGGGATCATCGATGCCGGCAAGGGCACTGATCAGTTGGTATTGGCGATGAGTGACTTGGAGGCTTGTCGGCTGGTAATAGTTGGGGAGTACGACCAGCATCAAGCCTTTCATCGTGAGCTAAAAGCATTGATAGCGGCTTCCAAGGCCGACATTGAGTGGGTGGGATTCTTGGACGATGCGGCTACCTCGAGATTGCTGCAAATAACTAATATGGTGGTATTGCCGTATGCTCAACCGGTAAGCTTGCGACGTAGCACACTGCTAAGTTCATTGGTACACGGCAAGGCTGTAGTGACCACCGGACCGGCCGCACTTCCGCTCGGTAACAAGCAGAACTGCTTCTTAATAGACAGCAATGATCCGGATACGATTGTAAATGCTGTCGAAGAGTTGAGAAATAATCCAAAGCTATGTACAATGCTAGCTGAGAGGGCCGCCAGATTAGCGGCTGATTTTAATTGGGAGAGAATTGCACGCAAACATGTTGAGCTCTATAAAGAAATTCTGGCAAAGCGCCAAAAAAGATCCAAATAAGTATTTATTGCTTGGTTTGGCTGCAACATTGCCACTCGAGCGCATTCCTAGCTACAACATAGGTGGAGTCAACCTGCGCCTAAGTATGATATTTGGCCTAGCTCTAATAGTACGAGCTGCTTACACTCTGATACAAGGCAAAGCCAAGCTTAAAATCAGCTGGCCAATACTAATGTTGTTAGGCTACCTTATATGGATAGTACTACTCGGGCCGATGGCAGTATCCAAAAGTCGGTCCTTGGTAGTAATTGGCTCCACAGGCTACGTAGTAGCTCTGGCCATGGCAGTTGGGATTCTCTACCAGAAAAAGTATCTACAGCCGATCATAAACACTATCCTGTTAGTGACGGCTATAATATGTGGCTTTGCACTGTTTCAGTATATCGGTGACATCTACGGTTTGCCACGCAGCCTTACTGGGCTTCAGGTGCGCTATCAATCGCAGGTGTTTGGTTATCCACGTGTCCAAGGTACTTTGCTTGAGCCACTTTACTTAAGCGCCTATTTGCTGCTGCCAATTGTGCTGGCCTCAGCCAAAGTACTGTTTGAGAAACCTAAGCGATTTTACTGGTACCTAGCGTCGCTATTTTTGAGTAGTTACGTACTGTTCTTGGCAGTTTCGCGCGGCGGCACTGTCGCCATGGCAGTATTGATACTGCTGTCACTAGCGACTTATTTGGTACTAAAGAAACTCCGTAGTGGCAAGGTGTGGTGGTATGTTGGTGCAGTAATATTGGCTTATGGATTATCTATTACCACCTTTTACTTCATCAATAAGCCAGCGCTTGGTACTGACAACAAAAATACTGGGGTAGGTAGCTACACCAACCAAATTAGTAATCTTAGTGGTGAAGGCGACACTCGTGGTGTAACACGCAATTATGGTATTACGCTATTTACTCAACACCCAATTGCCGGGGTTGGCCCAGGCCAGTTTGGAGTTTACACAAAGCAACAATACCCATCGGATTTTCCTGGCTATCCGATCGTCAACAACGAACCGGTCGAGATACTAGCCGAGTCAGGCGTGGTAGGGTTTGTGTTGATCGCTGGCTTTTTTATGGGCTTAGTACTATTTGTGGTTGCCCAGCTTCGCAAGGTCAAAAAATATAGCCCAGAAAACATCACTCAACTTGCCTTGCTAGGATTCTTGGTAGCCACTGCCGTGCAATATCAAAGCTACTCGACACTATATATTACCAGTGTGTGGTTTGGTGTCGGACTAGTTATGGCGCTGAGTGGTATGCTGTTGCGCCCAGCTCGAACCAAATCTACAAGATTAGAAAAGTGGTTTGATGGAGCAATGATTTGGCTGCGCAAATTCATATCGCAACACTGGGTCCTGCTACTGATAATTGGATTGTTTGGTGTAACACACCTGTACAAACTGACTGCTCCGGTCTTGGACACTCATGCTTGGCGACAAGCCGACACTCTTGCTGTGGCTCGCAACTTCTTGCAAGAGTCAGCCAATATATTCTACCCACGAATCGATATTCGCCAAACCTATAGTGGCATTACAGGTATGGAGTTTCCGCTCTACAACTATCTAATTTTCTTGGTGGCCAAGGTTAGTGGTTTTGGGTTTTGGATTGGGCGTGCGCTATCGACATTATTTGGCGTGTTAGGGATAGTATTCTTATATGGCTTGCTACGCCGTCGCTACAATCAATCTGTAGCCAATTGGGGCGCACTATTTATGGCTACCAGTGGCCTATGGTTCTACTTCTCACGCAATGTCCAGCCCGATGTCATGATGGTAGCACTGTCAGTTGGCTCGCTTTATCTTGCACAGCTATTTCGCGATAGCAAGAAGCAGTATTGGTTAGTGTTATCACTACTGATGTTGTCTGTCGCTATGCTAGTCAAACTACCAGCAGTGTTTATAGTGCTACCACTTGGTGTAATCCTGTGGGAAGCTAGAGCGCAACTTCGGGCCTGGCATGTACTACTGGCAGCTGGATTGGTAGTAGCGCCTTCGGTTACTTGGTACCAACACTCACAAGTATTGAGCAAGAGCTATGGGCTTGGTAGTTACTTCTACGAACCACTCAACCTCAAAGCTAGCTTGGCACAGATTATGAAACCAGAGCTGTGGAAACACGTATATGCTCAGCGCATGCCCTCTCAGGTGGTAGGATTAATTGGCTCTGCGTTGGCGCTGGTTGGATTAGTACGAAGCTTGATCAAGAAAGACTTGTTTGTGGTGAGTTGGCTGGTATCTTTGGTAGGGTTTACAATCTTGTTCCCAGCTAAGTTTATTGCACACACCTACTACAGCCTGCCGTTCGTGCCAGTTATGGCTGCCTTAGCAGCGATCGCAATTGTGTGGCTGCTTGGCTTGGTTAAGAACAGAACTATCAACTTGGTGTTGGCTAGTTTGGTGGTAGTGGGTAGTATTGGCTTTTGTCTATGGCGAGTGCGCCCGCTCTATGCGCAAGGTACTCCACAATACACTCAGATCGAGACTATCCTCAACCAATTTGCCGACAAGAATGCCAGGATCGCTACCAATACTGGCAACAATCCAATTCTCATGTACTTTACGGCACGCAAGGGATTTGCGCTAAACCCTGAAGATCTCACGATTACTAATATTGGGATATTACAAAAGGATCACGTCGACTACTTAGTGGTCGATAAACGATTTGCTCTACCCGAGAACAAACTCTACTACGACTATTTCTTCCAAAAGCCATATGAAGACGACAACTTCGTGGTCTATTTTATAAAGCCGCTGGAAGTTACTCCTGTGGTGCAGCAATAGTACCAACAACTATGGTGCCAACCTTGCCGAGCTGTTCAAACCTTCCAATAGCATTGATCTCATCAACATATTGCTCAGGCACTAATAGGGTGTAGCTAGGTAGTTTAACGGTGGTATTTGGTAAGTATTCTTTGGCGTACTGGTAGGCGATAGGATTCAGGGCGGTAAAAAGATTGTTGGCTTGATAGCCATTTTGTAGCAAACTAGTTACTTCACTTGGACTACTCATAGCAATAGCCACGCGGTTTGTATAGTATATCTGATCTGGCCCCTGCACAAACAGCTTGTATTGAATCATTGGTTGTATCTCTGAATTTGCAGGCATGAGCTGGCCAAGCGGCTCGACAAACTCACGAGCCTGCTGATAGATCGGGCGTAAGCTAAGTATTGAGTACCCCAGGCAGGCTATCACCAGTAGTATTATGCTGGTTTGCTGAACCATCTTTTTCTTAGTGAGTAGGCCGGCTAACAGTACTATCGAGACAACTAAATATATCCATGGGTGAGCGCGCAAGGCGACACCAAATGTTAGTAGCAACAGCAAGGTGGGTATGGTGCGAAGCTTGCTATACACACTCCACACCCACCAGCCAATTATAATTGTAAGCGGTGGTAGTATCGGTAACATATACCAATATAGTTTGGTGCTCGATAGCTGATAGGTTAGGGCGGTTGCAACAGTAAATAGAAGTAATAGCAAAGCAAGTGGCTGTTGTTTGGCAAAGCGTTTAATTGCAAATAGCCATAGCAATGTCGCTGGTACGGCCAAATAGGACCAAGGGTACCAGTACTTCGCAAGCAATGCTTTGGCATAGAATGGTGCCAATATACTACTGGTGTTGTTCTCAAGACCAGTAGTCCGTGACAGGACGTGATAGCCTAGGTATTGTTGCCAGAACCCACTACCAAAGTTGGTGTTCATGATTATGTGCCATGGCACAACAACCAATAGGCCTAGGCCAATAGATATCAATAACCATTTAGAGCGGAGTAGTGGCAACGACCGCTTCCAAAAAACCAACAACACTACCACAATAGCCACAACTGCCGGCAGTATTGCGACGTTCTTGACCATAAAACCAAGACTGAGCGGTAGTATTACGCCAAGCCACCACATAGGTTGCTTGGTCTCAAAAAGTTTAGCGAGTCCTAATACAGCGAACAAAGCAAAGAAGACTAGTAGTGAGTCTGTAGTGGCAAAGCGAGCCAAGTGTAGGAATAGAAAACTTGTAAGCAGTACTATGCCAATTGCAAAACTAGCTAACTTTGGTATAAAACGTCTAGATAGTATGTAGGTTATAGCAATACTACCAAGACCCGCTAGTGCTGAAGGCAAACGTGCGGCAAATTCACCAATCCCAAACAGTTTAAAACTCGCTACCATAAACCATATTGCCAGAGGTGGCTTTTCAAACCATGGCACGTTTTGCCAATGTGGTATTAGCCAGTGATGGTTGGTAAGCATCTCGCGTGCGATTTGGCCATAGATGGCCTCGTCCCAGCTATACAGTGTGTGCGCACCAAGTCGAAAAAGGATTACTACCAGGCTGGTGCCCACCAGTATCCAAAGGTACTTGTCCTGCCATATTCTAGGGTTATCGGATTTGTTCATCAGTTCATTGTAAATGATTTTATAATTTCTTGGGCGGGGCGACAGTGTTGAACCGTCGCCCCAATGCCAAGCAGCCCGTCGCGACTAGCGACCTGGCCAGCTGTCTGGGGCATACGACCAGCCCCAGTAAGCGTTGTACAGGAACCCAGTGGTGGCATGGCGCCATACTTTGAGACGCTGACCGTCGTAGCCCTGAGTGGAGATGGTAGTGCCGTCTCCCATCGAGATGCCGATGTGGCCGCTGTAGAACACCACCGCACCACGCGGTGGGCTTGCATCGGTATGGATTCGGCCGTTGGCTGCTTGCCAGCTGTAGTGATCGTTGGAGCTGGCGAACTTGGACCGTGTGCCGTAGGCCACTTCCGCGAATCCCTCGCAGTAGCCGGACCAGGCTCGATTGAACTCGTCGCTCCAGCTGGGGTCTGGCGAATTCAGCTCAGCCAGTGCCCAGTCGGCGGCTTTCTGCTCACGTGAGTTGGTAGGTGGTGGCTGACCGTTGTACTGACGCACACCATTGACGGCGTCCCAGATCAGCGAACCACCCTGGAAGTCTTGTTTGCTACCAGTGCCCCAGCCGTACTCATCGGAGGTGGGGAATCCGAGATAGCCATAGACTCCTTGGTAGTTGATCCAGGCGCCGCGAAAGCCAGTATGGACCTTGTAGACAGCACCGACGCTGTCGCCGCGCACCAGGATGGTCCAGCCAAGGCTGCCACCATCGAAGTCCTGCGCCCAACCATTGCCCCATCGGTGTGGATCGTTGTAGGGATAGCCGATCACAGCCGGCGCATTGCTACCGAAGTGACTCTCGATGTAGGCCCACTGGGCTCCCACAACTGGATAAGCCGGTCCTGCGCAGTTGCGCTGCATCAAGGCTGAGCGCTGGTAGACACCACCACTCAGGTCTTGGCTGCAACCCCAACCCCAGCTGTGAACGGCATTGGTGGGGTTGCCAACAGCGTACTCACCGCCCTTGCGGTTGTAGGCATCAACGAAGGCTGCTGGGTCGGAGCTACCCGTGCCGACGCTCAGTGGTGCGGCTGTTGTGGTAGTAGTGGTTGGCGCTGTGGTGGTGGGTACCGGTACTGGCAGCGGCCCAGGCACCGGCTGGCAGGCTGCGAGACCTACCATTGTCAAACAAAAAAGGGGTGCGCGCCATTGGCGCAACACCCTCCGTGCGATACCCATCATTCCTCCTAGTATGCTCGTGGGACAGGTATTACAAATGAAATTAATGCAATCAAAATAGCGATGCAAGCATGGAGCAGATTCAACACGCTTGAAGCTTGCTAGGTAGGGTATAATATGTCCTATGAACAAAACCGAACCAGGTAAGCGAATAGTTATTGATGGTCGTTGGATCAAGGCCACCGGCATTGGTCGCTATATCGAAAACACCGTGCGAGAGTTGCTGTTACTAGACAAACACAATCAATACCTTATGTTGACGCGTGATGAAGATATACCCAAGATTGATCTCAAAGCAGACAATCTTACAATTGTGCCAGTCAATATTGGTTGGTACACCACCAAAGAACAAACATTGTTACTCAAGAAGATCACTGAGCTCAAGCCAGACTTGGTACACTTCACTAACTTCAATTTTCCTATTGGCTATAAGGGAAAGTTTGTAGTGACCATTCACGATCTCACGCTTTTGCAGTTTCGCAATATTCGCAAGAAGTTTGGACATCGCTACGTTTATGCCGTCAAAGAAATGGCCATGCGAGTAACTCTACGTACTGGCGCCAAACGATCCAAGGCGATAATAGTGCCGACCGAATACGTCAAAGAAGGCATAGCCAAGCAGTTTGGGGTGCGTCGCAATAAGATATTTGTTACATACCAAGCCGCCAGTCAAGACTTGGCTACGCCACGTGTAAACTTAGAGAGTTATGGTGTGTTGAAGCCGTATCTTATGTATGCTGGCAATGCCTACCCCCACAAGAATCTCGAACGGCTAATAATCGCTTTTGGCAAACTGGTGACAGAATATATGCTCGACTACCAACTTGTAATAGTAGGCAAGAAAGACTCGTTTCACAAAGAGTTAGAAAAAGATGTTGCTGAGGCCAAGCTACAAAACCGCATTATCTTCACGGATTTTGTCAGCGACAATGAGTTAGCAGGCTTTTATAACAAGGCAGCACTGTACGTGTTTCCATCCATGTCTGAAGGCTTTGGCTTGCCCGCGCTTGAAGCCATGAGCCATGGTGTGCCCGTAGTGAGTTCCAATGCCTCGTGTTTGCCAGAAGTACTGGGTGACGCAGCTGAATATTTTGACCCTACCAATGTGAATCAGATGGCCAAGGTAATAGCCAAGGTTCTATCAGATGATGATATTCGTAAGGCCTTGGCGAAGAAAGGTTATACTCAAGTTAAGAAATATACTTGGGCCAAAACCGCCAAGCAAACCTTGGCTGTGTACAAGAAAGCCTTGGGTTTACGCTGAGCTTGAACTAATTGTTGGACTTCATAATATCTTGAACTGCTTGCCACATCTCTGGATGGCCATGTTCGCGAAGCCAATACCACCATTCCGAACCCCATAGATCGAAATCACGGATGTGAGTGGCTCGGGCATAGGTGATGTTATCAGCTAGCTTCGATGGATTCATGCTTTTTTGAGCTTCTTCCCAGCTGAGGTACTCGTTACCGACTGGACCCCATGCCTCAGCTTGAAGCTCGTGAATCTTGATACGTGAACCAGTGTAGAAATTGATTATGGCTGCCTTCCACCAATTGAACCAGCCACCTTGTGGGTAGACAAAATAATTCTTACATATTCCACACCACACCGTGCGATACATAGAAAAGCCATAATCCGAGCTAAATGGTCCAACCACAGGAAAGCCTTTTTGGTCTGATTGAGTAAGTACTATGGGACGCTTGTCGCTGTCGTGCTGCTGTAGAGTTTGTAACTCGCGAAACAATGCACCATTGGTAAGATTAGCAGCGGGGCAGTCACCAAAGTCCTTTAGCAAGAACTCATTTTCAAGCTGCCACTTTTCAATGGTTGATTCCCCCTTGTATCGTTCTGCGATGGTGGCTATCAACTTATTGGTACTGTTGGCGACTTTGGTAGTATCGTTGCGATCGAGCCAAGCAGGGTAGTAACACTCTGGTACGCGTAGTACTTTTTGACCGACTACTACAGTTAGTTTTGCATTGTGCTGTTTAGCTTGTTCGATCATCCAGTCAAGTTCACTAAAGTCGTACCCTCCAGGATTGTGCTCAATCCTATCCCAGTAGGTGGCCACACGAACATTTTTTGTACCTAACTCGTCTAATATTGCAGTGTAGTTTCGGCGCCAATCACTACCATAGCGCTCGGCTTGTACCTGGCTAAAACTAACGCCAATCTTTTCAGGTTGTTTGGAGGTGATATTATGAAAACGTAGTAGTAATAAGGCGTTGCTAAGCAATACAAACCCCAATACCGCAACAATAATAATGACAATTTTCTGCTTTTTCACTTGGTTTGGTATAATAGCATTAATTACACATAAATAACAGGAGAATAGATATGGCTAAGTCAGTTGCAAAAACACAAAAGAATGAAGATCCAATCATGGTGGGCCTGCGCAGTACTACCTTGTTTGGTGGCTTAATATTATTAGTAGGTATAGGTATGTTGTTCTTCCCAGTCTATAGCACATACTTGTCGACTGCTGTATTTGGCTGGTTGATTATCTTTGCGGGTGTAATATCAATTTTCAATGCCATCGTGCGGCGTGAATCTGGGTTCTGGGGAAGATTGATAGGGGGATTAATATTCTTTGCACTTGGTGCATTCGTACTACGTAATCCGTTTGCGTTCATAACAACTGCGACATTGTTTATCATCGCTTACTTCTTTGTAGCTGGTATCTTCGATGTTGTAGAGTCGTTGGCAAACAAGAATATGCCAAACCGTGGGTTCTTGGCAGTAAAGGGTGTGATTGACCTAATCCTGGCAATCATACTGTGGAGTGCATTCCCAGAAACTGCCCTTTGGTTGATTGGTCTACTACTTGGTATCAACTTCATTATGACAGGAATTGTCATGATGGCAGCTAGCTCAGCGCTCAAGTCTGGCTACAAAAACTCATAGATAGACAATTCATCAAAAAAGCACCGCAGTAATGTGGTGCTTTTTGGTATGGTATAGTATTTCAAAGGAGACTACCGATGAGTAAACCAATTATTTTACCAGGCCTGATCGATCCACACGTGCATTTGCGTGATCCCGGCCAAACCCACAAAGAAGATTTTTTTACAGGTACATGTGCCGCTCTGGCGGGTGGCTATACCACCATCATGGATATGCCCAACAATGCTGAGCCGATTACTACGCTTGAGCGTTTGGAAGAGAAAATGGAGAGTGCTAGTAAACAGATTGTCTGTGATGTGGGCTTTCACTTTGGCACTCTGGGAGACAACTTTGACGAATTTCGCAAAGTTATCGACAAGGTCTGTGGCCTCAAGATCTATATGAATGTTACTACAGGTAACTTCATAGTCGACAAAGATAAGTTGATAGAGATTTACAAAGCTTGGCCAAGCGACAAGCCAATATTATTGCATGCCGAAGACGATGTGCTGTACCTGGTAGAAGACGCCGTACGCCAAACCCGCAAGACTACCTATGTGTGCCATGTAAGTAGTGAGACAGAGCTGAGCTTTGTAGTACGAATGAAAGACGAGGGCTTACCGGTCTATTCGGGCGTTACTCCACATCATTTGTTGCTCAGTGTGGAAGATGAGCACAAGCATGGTGCTTATTGCTGTATGAAGCCATGTCTCAAGACTGAGGCCGATAAGAAGTATTTATGGGACCACATGGATTACATAGACGTGATTGAGAGCGACCACGCTCCCCATACCCGTGAAGAAAAAGATGGTGATCCACCACCATTTGGGGTGCCTGGGTTGGAAACAACGCTACCTCTCATGTTGCAAGCTGAAAAAGAGGGCAAGATTACTAAGGATCAGCTTCACCAAAAACTTTATGAGAATCCCAAGAAGATATTTAATGTTCAGACCAGCGAAGATACCAAGGTTGAAGTAGCAATGGGGGAGTTTGAGCTACGCAATGAAAATCTCAAGACCAAGTGTGGTTGGACACCATTTGCGGGCCGCAAAGTGCCAGGCAAGGTTGAAAAGGTAACACTGCGCGGCGAAGTAGTTTATGACAAGGGCAAAGTCTTAGCCAAGCCTGGCAGCGGTAAGATTATTAGTTAGATTTCTTCCAATACGGTTCAAAGCTCTCGATCTCATCGACAAGTTGTTTGGAACTCTGTCCCTTGTAGGTAACAGCTCGATCATCTATATATACGCGCGCGACTGGCTTTCGTCCGTTTCCTGGTGCAACTTCAGGGTTTTCATTGTAGTAATCGATTGGGATATCGTGTTTCTCGCAATATTCCTTCAGAAAATCATTATCACGCGTGCTGCCGTAAACAATTATCTTGTGACCACGTGCTTTGAGTTCACGAATGGCTTCCACAACTTCTGTAACGGGTGGGCCGGCATGATCTTTGCCCTTATAGCCACTGTATTGAGCTATCACACCATCAAAATCAAAGGCATAGTTACTTGATCGTTTGTAAGCCATAATGTTAAAGGGTTTCTTTGATTTCTTGAGCCAAGTGGGGGTTCCACATAGCACCTGTAGCGGACTGCACACAGTCGGCACCGGCCTTGCGATAAGCCTGGAAGTCTTTAGGCGTCATAACACCACCGACACCAAAGATTTCGTATTCTAAGCTTAACTTTTCACGAATTGCTTTGAGCCGTGCGACCATGTCGAGCCCAGCCCACTTAATACTTGCGCCACAAACCCCACTTTTGAGTCGATTGGGTCCTGGTAGAGCTTGTTCGCCGGCTTCATCTACCACTGGTGCAGAAATGGTGTTGATGGCCGAAATAGCACTCAAGAATGGACTGGCATCGGTCACAATCTTTTCAAGAAGCTCTTGTTGATCGGTGCTAAAGTAGCCAAACTTAGCCACTACCGGGGTATTACCAATCTTCTCTTTGACTCGCTTACATATCTCTACAACGGCGTCGTGGGTATAGCAAAGTACACCCTCGGTAGCTACATTGGGGCAGCTTAGATTTAGCTCGATTGCTTCCACTCCTGCGTCGGCAGCAAGCTTGGCAGTGGCAGCAAAGTCATCCCAGTAATCTACTTCGCTAAATCCTTCCTGAATACTACCTACTACACTCATAATGAGTAGCTGGCCGTCGCTTTGGTATGACTTAGCCTTCTTGAGATCCTCCACCCAGAATTCTGGGCCACGGCTAGGGTTACCAAACGAATTAGTAATAGAGAGGTCAGTTGGGGATTTACTAGTCTCAGTCAGCCCAATCAATGGTTCGGCAGCCTTCTCAAGTGTGAGGTCCCCATCGACGTCTACATAAAGTACTTGTGGGAACTGATTTGATTTGGTAACAATGCTGCGCTGAGTTTTGTAACACAGTACATCAAAGCCGTGCTCAAAGGCATACTTGATATAGCTACTATTGAGAAGTGGCCCGGCTGGAATACCAAAAGGCGAGTAGACTTTCTTACCAAGTACTTCATATTTCGGCTCACCCTTATTCTCATATGGTTTGGTATCGTCATAAACTTTTACTGGACCATTGTCGAAGTTGCTATCATAATCAATTGATGGGTCGTAGAATGATTTTTGTACTTTCATTGTGCTAATGCTTGCCTCCTAGTTATGCGATCTATATGCTTGAATGTATGGATTTCAAAACTCGTCTTGCAACCAGTGTAGCACAGAATAACTCGCTAGTTTGTGTCGGTTTGGATAGTGAACTATCGAAATTACCAAGCAAGTTTAAGAGCTCCAAAGAGCCAATGTATGAGTTTAACTGTGCAATCATCGACGCCACGGCAAACTTAGTCTGTGCCTACAAGGCCAACTCGGCATTTTATGAAGCCGAGGGGCCAAGCGGCATCGAGCAGCTTCAGAAGACTGTAGCCTATATCCACGACAAGTATCCTGGAATCCCAGTGATATTAGATGCTAAGCGAGCTGATATAGGTAATACCAACACTGGCTATACCAAATTTATCTTTGAGTATCTCGATGTCGATGCCGTTACAGTCCATCCATATTTGGGCCGTGAGGCAATCGAGCCGTTCTTAGAGTATAAGGATCGAGGCATCATAGTACTTTGTCGTACTTCCAATTCTGGTGCTGCTGAGTTTCAGGATCTTGAAGCCAACGGTCAGAGATTGTATCAAACAGTTGCTCAAAATGTACACGATAAATGGAATGTGAATAATAATTGTCTACTGGTGGTGGGGGCAACTTATCCCAAAGAGATGAAGGAGATTCGTGAGATGGTGGGCGACGACATGACATTTCTTGTTCCTGGTGTGGGCGCTCAGGGTGGAGATATTGAAGCTACTGTACGAGCTGGAGTGAATAATTACGGTGACGGTATGATCATCAATTCCAGCCGTAGTATCATTTTTGCCAGTGATGGTGATGACTTTGCCGAAGCTGCTCGAGTTGAAACTGAAAAGCTGCGTGGTGAGATCAACAAATACCGTCATACAGAGTTGGTGCTAGCTCTACATAGAATTGGCGCCATTAAATTTGGCGAATTTACACTCAAAAGCGGCATCATATCGCCAATTTATCTAGACCTACGCATATTGGTATCCTATCCAGATGAGTTGAAACAGGTTGCCAAAGCCTATTCCGGTCTACTACGATCGGTTAGTTATGATCGCATGGCGGCAGTGCCATACGCAGCGCTACCGCTTGTAGCGGCTACGTCATCAGAGAACAACCAACCATGGATTTATACTCGCAAAGAAGCCAAAGACTATGGCACCAAGAAGATGATTGAGGGAGAGTATAGCTCAGGCGAAACAATTGTAGTGGTTGATGATATGACCACCAATGGTGCCAGCAAACTCGAGGTAATCGCTCCATTTGAAAAAGAGGGTCTAAAAGTAAAGGACGTAGTGGTACTACTCGATCGACAACAAGGAGCTAGTAAGATTCTTTCCAAGAAAGGGTATAAGCTACACGCCGTGCTGACATTTGATGTCGTGCTAGACACCTTGCTTCGTGAGGGGATGATCGATCAAGCGATGTGTGACTCAGTTAAAAACTTCTTAGCAGCCAACCAAGCCAAGTAGTCTACACTGCCTGCAAATCACCAAGTGGCAGCTTATCGATCGCAGGAGTGAGCAGCATCTCGAGCAAAGCCATGCGTACAAATAGACCGTTTTTGGCTTGTTGGAAGTAGATAGCGCGAGGGTCATCATCGATCTCTGGTGCTATCTCCGTGACGCGAGGCAGAGGATGCATTACGACAGCATCTTTCTTAACTCTCCCCATAACGCTCTTATTGAGCTCAAAGCTATGTTTGAGTCTTTCATACTCGGCAGCATGCTCAAAGCGCTCTTTTTGGATGCGAGTCATATATATTACATCGAGATCGCCAATCGACTTATCCCAGTTGCTCACGAGTTGATACTTAACGTCTTTGGTATCGAGGTATTTGGTGTAGGCGACAGGTACTTGCAAATCTTCTGGTGCAATAAATGTAATAGACGCTCCATACTCTGCCAGTAGATATATCAATGAATGCACAGTGCGCCCGTAACGTAAGTCACCGACTAGACCAATGTTTAAACCGTCGAGCGATTTCTTGGCTCTGCTGATAGTATACATGTCGAGTAGCGCTTGGGTGGGGTGCTCGCCACCACCATCACCGGCATTGATAACCGGCACATCAGACACCAGGGCTGCAGCTTTGGCAGATCCAACCTGAGGATGCCGCATGACTATGCCATCGGCGTAGCAGTTAACGGTGCGGATGGTATCTTCGAGCGTTTCTCCCTTGCTAGCACTACTAAACTCCGAGCCATTCTCGGTCGAGATCACTTTGCCACCCAGTCGCAATGTAGCTGCTTCAAACGAAAAACGAGTCCTGGTGGAGGGCTCGTAGAACAGATGAGCAATAATCTTATTACGGAGAATATCTGGATATTGGTCGTCTTTGATATCGCGAAACCGATCGGCACTGGCAAATAGATCATCTAGCAAATTGGTGTTGAGGAACTGTTTGACTGACACTACATGATGCATAATTGGTAGTACTATAGCAACTTTTGACCAATATTGTAACTTATTTGAGAAGTTTTTGTTCGACTTGGGTGATGTCGAGTATGCCTCTATCTATCACAAATTGTTGAATTTGCCGATCAAGCCTTGTAATTATTAGTAGTCCCGCGATAACTAGTAATATACCTAGACTGCGCTTAAACCATCCGTATGGGTTGCTCGCCCACTTGAACTTGTTAATTAACTTCTGGCCAAATATACCTACTAGTAGTAGCACCAAACATAGACCAAGTGCATAGGCCATGATGTGTATTAGCCCAGATATGAAATTTCCCGGAAGTACAGTAGAGAGTATAAATAAGTAAACAGGGCTACAACTAGAGAACACAGGCCCAAGGGCTGCACCTATTAGGACAGCTCCCCAGAAACCCTTGTGCTGGTAAGCGCTTCCTAGCGCCTTTTGCGAACGCCCGTATATATTGAATCGAGCAGTTAGTTTGTCCCAAAGTTGAGGGAATACAAGCGTGAGACCAAAGAAGACTATTATTAATCCAGATAGATACACCCAAAAACTATCGGGTATCCGGATTAGCAAAGTACTACCCTTCAGTAGAAGCGTGAATAGTACAATCGAAATAAACAGGGAGATCACTACGATATATGGTTTTTTGCGATCCTGCTTGCCGCCCACAGATCCACCCACTACTGCAGGAATTATGGGTAATACGCATGGCGCAAGAGCTGTGAGTATGCCTGCCAGAAATGCTATTAGTATTAGTGGCATTGACTAGAGAATATTCTTGATTAGAGCTTCCAGACTAGGGGTTGAATAAGCAACATATTTCTTTATAAGATTGCCGGCGTCATCTACACTAACCAATGTGGTTTGAACAGTTACGCCGTACTTTTGCTTAAGCTTTTGGCTGCTGTCATAGTCGACTTTGATGATAGTAACACCATCTGGAATATTGCCAGACCTGATGCTTGAGTCGAGGGCCTTACACTGTGGGCACCACGGAGCATGAAAGAACAGAATCTTGGTGCCTTTTGTAGAGGCAATAATGTCTTCTGTGTAATCAACATATTTACCTGGCTGTGTGCTTGATGAAGTAGAGGTTGCCTGTGATGTTGTGGTAGATTCAGATGTACTGCTCTGTGGAGAGTACTGGCTCGTCTTAGGCGCAAAAAACCAAATGACAGCGACTATTAGAGCAATCACTATAACCGCAAAAGTAATAATAACTGGTTTCTTCATATCTGGATTATATCAGAATCAGTTTCAGTTTGGGACCAGTGTCAAAAACTATTTATCGGAATCAATTTCAGAATGTAATTCTTGATAGCAATTTTTGCAGAGATGGAACTTCTTGACGTTGCTACTGTCGTCAGGTGGGCTGAATAACAAGGCTCCAAACTCCTGGAGCTTTTGGTGGCATTTATCACAAATCGGTTGAATTGCCATAGTTTTAGTTGGTGTAAGATTCTTCTACTATACCTTGACCAGACTCGAAATATTTGCCGTGCTTGGGCGTGAGCTCTATTATTACGGGTGCTGTTCCTTCAGTGGTAATCTCAGTGTAGGGGATAGCGGAGTCAGACTTCTCGGAGTGCTCGGCCATTACTTGTTTGATTAGTGGCAAGTACTTCCCTGTGTCGTTGGCTATCTTAGCTGTAGCGTATAACTGCATCTGCTTGTAGTAAGTGTCATCTACAATCACCATGCACACATTGGGGTTTGACTTAATATGTTTTACCTTTAGACTGTCCTCGTGGGTTAGTATATAAAGCTTGTCATGGTGTGTGGCGTAGAACACCGAGGCACCAGAAGGATTGCAATTGTTGTCGCAAGTATTGAGGCAACCTATTGATTTGGAGAGTACTAGTTTGTGAAGAGTCATTGCTTACACATTACTACTGTTGGGCGGAAAATGATAGTTTTGTTAGCTATTTTTTAGAATCGATCTCGTTTTTGCGATAGTTAACAATTGCTTTCAATAAATCCTCTGAGATAGGCTGATCGTAGGGAAACTGAAAAGTTCCCTTGGATGTACGATACTTACCGAGTTTATCACCGATAGCCTCTACCATGGGGTCAGAAGCCGGGAAGATACTGACATGGTCCTTGAACGCAGCATAGTATATGAGTGGTTTGCCTAGGTACTTGAGTGTGGGTATGCCGTAGCTAACTACTTCTTCAGTATCTGGAACCAAGCTTGTAGCAATCTTACGGATTCGTTCAAGTTCGGCTTGTTGGGGGCTATTCAAGTTAGAATAGTACGAACTTATGTCTAACATATCTGTATCATACCAAAATGTTACTAACTATGTATGCCGTTAATAAGATTACAGTTTAGAATAACTATATGAAGTTTTACTTATCCTCGTTCAAGTTTGGTGACAAGAAAGCTCAAATCAAACAAATGGCCCCGACTGATAATATTTGGATAATTCCAAATGCTTTAGATTTTAGGGTCGACAATGATGAAATGACTGTAAAAAGTATAGAAAATAAAAAGATGAGATTGAAAGAAATAGGTTTGAACGCGGAAAACTTGGATTTGAAACAGTACTTTGGCAACCAAGAACTACTTAAGTCAAGGATACTAGAATATGGCGCGGTTTTTGTGATGGGAGGAAACGTATTCGTGTTGCGACAAGCAATGAAGCTTAGTGGGCTAGATGACATCCTTGTGGACTTGCATGAGTCACGTGCCAACTTTTTGTACTCGGGATATAGCGCGGCCGGTTGTGTGCTTGCGCCATCACTCAAGCCTTATCAAGTTGTAGGTGACGCTACCAAAACTCCTTATGCAGAGTTGGATGAAGTTATATGGGAGGGTTTGGGCTTGGTTGATTTTGCTTTTATGCCACACTATAAGTCGAACCATCCAGAGTCTGATGCTATTGATAAAGGTATAGAGTACTGCGTCGAACATAATATCAAGTACAAAGCTGTTAGCGATGGAGAAGTGATTGTTATAACAACATGAACTTGGTGATATTTAGTATAATATCCAACAATATGAACAAAGACATCCAAACATACAATGACAGTAAGACAGTAAACGAGCAGGAAATATGTGAATTGCTGGCTCGTGAAATTAGCAAAGGTTTAGATGGAGCGGAGAGTAAGATCTGGCATGGTGCGCCGGTCTGGTTTTTGGCTGGCAACCCAATAGTTGGATATGACGTACTCAAAGATTGTGTTAGGTTGCTGTTTTGGAGTGGTCAATCGTTTGATGAAGATGTCTTGAAACCAGAGGGTAGTTTTAAGGCCGCCGAGGCACGCTATACAAGTGTCGATGAAGTAAACGTAGCGGATCTTCAGCGCTGGCTTGAAAAGTCTAGACAAATCCAGTGGGATTATCAGAACATCGTCAAGCGTCGCGGTGAATTGGTTCGACTGAAGTAAATTACTATAAGTAATAGCTCTAGAACTTATCTATTTCGAGCTTATGCATTTGCATCATATTGGCGTAAGCTCCAGGCTTTTTCATTAGCTCTTCTATATTGTCGGGAACTATCTGCCAGCTAAGACCAAACTTGTCTTTGCACCAACCGCATTGTTCAAACTTAGGATCTGCCGAGAGCTTACCCCAATAGTAATCAATCTCTTCTTGATCCTTGCAGTAGACAGCAAACGAAACAGCTTCAGTGAACTTAAACTCTGGACCAGCGTTTATAGCAATAAAATGCATACCGTGGAGCTCAAACTCAATTGCTAGTGGCTGTCCTGCCAGGTCTTTTTGAAAGTCAGCCAAGCCCTCTGCCTCACTTTTTGGATAGTACTCTGTAGATAGTGCCTTGCCATCTGGAAAAACTGATAGATAGTAGTCTACTGCCTCTTGGGCATTGTGGTTAAACCATAGATTAGGGATGATTTTTTGCATTATTTGTATCCTTTCTTTACTACATCATACCAAATTCCCAATTGGTACCAATTAGGATATGATATGTTTATGACTAACGAAGAAATACTTGGCGGCACTGTGCATGAGATGCCTGCCGATCTACGCAAAGCCTTGGTGTCTGACAAAGCAGCTTTAGGGAAGTGGCAAGGGCTTACCCCGCTCGCACGCAACGAGTGGATTTGCTGGAATATTTCCGTTAAACAAGACGCTACAAGAAAAGACCACATCAAGCGTACAGTTGCTGAGCTGAAAGAGGGGAAACGCCGACCTTGCTGCTGGATAGGCTGCATCCACCGTACCGACAAAGCAATCAGCCCATCAATACAAGGGATACTAAGTGGGCAGTCCAAACCACGATAATCTTACCTTATTAAACTAGTAAGGTATTTTTTCTTCTAATTAACGCAAACAATAACTACTTTTTACCGTTCAGGTATTTACCCGCAACACTTAGGGCAAATGATGGCAGAATTACAAAGACGGTTGCAAGTAATAATTTTATAAGTATTCCGCTCAAGATAGAATCCGGTTTATCCGGACCAGATCCTGTCAGAACCACTAAAATGCCAATAATACCAAATGCAATCGAGGCAATGATAAATACTTTTGTAGCTGTTCTTTGCATAGGCGTATTATACCAAAAAGACCCCTTTGGGTCTTTTAATTATAACTACCCTGGCTCCGGGTGGTAATGGAAGTTATAACTTTAATATTTTCTCAGCAATAGTTATTGTAGGTTGCTCTGCATCTAGATAGCCATCGACTATACCTTCTCGCTCTATGTCTTGCTGTAATTCAATTTCGCCGACTATCCACTGGGATGTATTATCTTTTTCTATTTCCTGGACACGTTTTAGATTCCTTTTTGCAATTTCGTCGCGACTAATCTCGAGTATGAATAACTTAAAATCATTTTGTCGCAACAAGTGAATATAGTCTTTTGACAAGTAACTCGCGAAAACAATAATATCTTCTTTTTGTAGTAACTGACTGATTATCTCTGGAAACAATACGCTTTCTATATAATGTCGGTCTTTTGGCCAAGTATTGTTATTCCGAATTAATATCTCTTTATCAATTTCGGTTACTGGCAAGTCTGTATTTTGCTTCAAATATTTAACTAAGGTAGTTTTACCTGCAAGTTGTGTACCTAGTATTAGTAGTTTAGTCATAGTCTTAATAGTATCAAGAATTGCTCAACTGGTCTTGTGAGAGAATTATTTTAGTCGAGACGTACCTGCTTTTGCTGGCATACCTTTGAGATGTCCTCTTTAGACAATAACAGTCGCGTAAGTGTTCGTATGTTAAATCTCTGATATCCTATATGTATGCATGCAAAAGATCTGTCAATCAACAATCGATTCAAACTTGGCTTCTTTATTAACACTGCATTTATGCTATTTGAGTTTACGATTGGGTTACTTACAGGTAGCTTAGTATTATTGGCCGATGCCACACATAACTTAACTGATTCGATAACATTAGTAATCTCGTGGTTGGGGAATCGAATTGGTAAGAAGCCTGCCGATGCCAGTCACACACTTGGGCATGGCCGTGTTGAAGTACTAACTGCATTTGTAAACAGTACTATCCTTGTTGCTATATCATTATTTATCTTCTATGAAGCCTACCAACGATTAATTCACCCGGTAGAGGTGAGGGGTGGCATAATTGCAGTGGTGGCATTAATTGGTATTTTTGCCAATGGTACAGTGGCATTATTATTTAGGAAGTATAAGTCAGACATCAACGTAAAGGCCGCGTACACAAACATGGCTTTTGATATGATTTTTTCAATTGCGAGTATGTTTGCAGGTATTCTTATATTGTTTACTGGCGAGAGCTGGATAGACCCAGTAATAAGTATAGGTGTTGGCTTTGGGCTACTGTACGCGGCCGTTGGGATATTGCGACAAGCTACTAATATTTTCCTCGAAGGAGTGCCATCAGATGTAGACCTAGAGAAAGTCCGAAATACAATTTACTCTGATCCTGGAGTTAAAGAAGTCAAGAATCTGTATGTTTGGGCGGTTTCAAGCAGTGAATATATTCTTTGCTGCGCAATAGTTCCAAAGGGCTCATCATTTGATCAAATACAGGAAACCTCGGCTGGGTTAAGGAAAAAGCTTCAAAGCTCTGGCTATTCAAAAGTGATAATTGAATCCATCTAGTAAATAACTAAAGAGACCCTTTCGGGCCTCTTTAGTTCGAACGTCCACTTTGGGGTAGTTGGTGTTCTATCTGAAATTATTGCTGGCTCCGGGTAGTGATGGAAGTTAGAAATATCTTAGTCACTACTTAAACGAGATTATTTGATAGCCAAATTTATCAATTTCCTCTTGTGACCAGGTAGTGTCACCCTTAGTTTTCCCCACATATGTAACCTCTTTTTCCAATTCACGACCAGTAAACTCTTTTTTCTGCTTGTCCCATTCTTTAAGAACTAAAGTATCGCCAGGGTTGATTGCAAAATCAGCCAAGCGAAAATCGTATGTTTTCTTGCCTGTTCTTACTAATTCAAAATATTCGGGAAATATCTTCTTTTCAAATCTCATATTTAGATTGTATCAAAAAAGACCCCAATGGGTCTTTTAAGCATAAGTACTATGGCTCCGGAGGCCGGATTCGAACCGGCGACCTTTTCGTTAACAGCGAATTGCTCTACCGCTGAGCTACTCCGGAAGGTGTTTTGCATTTACTCCGAGTCCACTAGAGTGAGATCCGGAATATGTGTGCTGCAGTACCCGCCGATTATACCCATTTATATCTGTTGAAGTCAAGGTGCTTAGGTGGTACAATACTGCCGCCAAAAGTTCTTCGACAGATCGACTATGAAATGGAGGGCCTCATGAAGCCTACCTACGAACTTGGCCCCCTGATCGACTACCCATATTTCAAGTGGGTGAAGCGCAAGAAAGTACGACGGACTGCACAGGTGCGACAGATCATGGTGTCAGGAGCTTCACCCAAGTATCACTTGGTGCTGGAAAACCCAAGCGACCCTCGTCGTGAGGGGGAGATCATCGCTGTATCTCGCACCGAGGATGCGCGCCGCACCACGTTTCCATTCTGGACTGTGCCGTCGCTGGTGCGAACGGGCAATCTTGGTTTGGAGAACGCTCTGATGCGCCGCATCAAGTTGCTCGACAGTGTGTCCAAGCTCGAGGAGATTGTGCCCGAGCTAGCGCATCATGGCAGGGAATTGCGCGACGATCCGATGCGCCTGCGCTATGTCTGTGTGGTGTTGAGCGCCGAGGCAGCCGGCCTGGAGCGTGCCGAGACACGTCGGCGAGTGGAGGCTTTCGCGAGCTTGCTAAGCGCGCTCGATGTGACTGATTCGCTCGGTCGCTACAATCCCGGAGCAACTGCAGCCAAGCTGACTCGTGCCAAGCCATTTCTCGCAGGCCAAGCTGAGTGGGACATCAACACGATTGGGTCCATGAGTGGTCACAGGTTGGTCGGCAATGTGCTGGCCGAGAAGCTACTCGATGATCTGTGGCAGCTGGAGTGTTTGTACCGATCTGGCCGACCTCGGCTGGCCAAGAAGATTGGTGATCCAATCCTTGAAGATCTGTTGATCAAGCCTGGTTTTTGGGTACGACAGTACTACTACAAGAATCATGGCGAACCCAACATGGTCGAGATGGCCGACATCTGCCAGATCGAGCGTGTAGTGTGGCAGATCGACGACGCTCGTTCACTGCTTCAGAACAATCCGGCTCTTCGTGGTCCAGACACAGTCTGGTTGTTGGCCGAGGCAGTGGCAGGGCTGCCAAGAGTGCAAGACGATTTCTATCTCGATCTGGTGGTGGGTCTGCAGCAAGACGTAGCCGACATGCAATCGGCGCTGGTAGCTGACGATGGTGCATTGTTCAACAGAGCATGCAACCGTGTCAAGCGTCGAGTGCGCAACTGAGTGAAGAAGTAACGATTGGCATATCGCGCCCCAAGCTACTGCTTGAGGCGCGTTTGCCGTATTTGTAGAGTTAATCCACGGGCTAGATGGGTGTACAATAATACTTATGAATGATTCAACCACACTAGACGAAAACACTATGCAGCACATTGCCGATGCCTTATGGCTAGAGCGATATGATGCTACCAAAATACCAAAGTCCACTACTGATAAGTTACGAGACGACATGAATTCCAATCACAGCTTCGGTGAACGCATGCGCCAATATCTGCTATGGCTAGAACAAAACCAGCAATCACATAACCCTGACTATAACGAGCGTTATAGCGCACTGCGCGAGGCAATCACAGAACTCTCACCACACCAAGCCTATGTAATAGTCACTAAATTCTTGGGTAATAATGCAGTATTGGGCTTTGACATAATGCCTGATTCGGCAAACTTAGAGTTCCCGCGCGATCACGAGCCCAAACTTCGTTCGCAGGTTGGCTGGCATTTCTTTGTAGGTAGCGCTTGGGATGAATCAGGCCAAGAGTGGGGCATAGAGATGATGTTCTTCCGCGTACCACTATTGCCCCCTGAGTTAGCTGCACGACTAGGCTTGAGTGACATTGAAAATCAATCAGTGGAGCTACAGTTAGGTATAAGCAAGGCTGGAGAAGAACATCACCAGGCCGATCCTGTACTAATAGCTGGCACAACTGGGTTAATTGATTTTCAATCAAAACCTTATGTCTATAAGGTGGGCAAAAACCAAATCAAATCGTTGACAAAGGACAAGTTCTTGCCGTTGCAGTTGAGCGGACATGGTGTTGATCGTGGTGGCGACAAACCATTTGAGCTAGGGATTGAGCTCGAGTTTACAGAGGGCAAAGAAACACTCTTTCAAGGTGACGATGGTTGTATGCCCTGCGTAGCCGGCATGGGGACGCTATATTACTCTATTCCCAATGTAGTGCTTAAGTCTGGCAGCACGATCAACTATGGTGGCAAACAGATCAAACTCAAGAAAGGCACCTTCTGGTTTGACCACCAGTGGGGATTCTTGAGCGGCAACCCCAGCTCAGATGTATTGCGAGCAGCCAACAATATTAGCATCCCTGGCCCAGCTGGCTGGGATTGGTACATGGCGCAGTTTGTAGGTGATCGTCAAATCACTATGTTTGCTCCGCATGGCAAGGCGTACCAGAAGTACTACTTCCAAACTGGTGAGCAAAAGCCCGATGTTATGAAGATCGACGTGGCTGGTAAGTATATGGATGAGAACAAACAGCTGCATAATACCTGGGGGACGCTTGTAATCGATGAGTGGATTCGTAGCAATGGCACGCCAAATCCTGAGTTATATCCGGCGACACACACTTGGCATCCTAACCGTTGGCATTTTAGTTTTGACGACACAATGCCCAAAGATATTCGCGAGTTTACTATGACTCAAATCGTGCCAGAGGCTCAAACCAACTTCTTTGCCAATGCTAGCCAGTACAACGAAGGTGCCGTTTACCTACATGATAGAGATGGCAATGACATAGGTCGTGGGTTTGCCGAAGCGGTACAGTATGCAGACACTACTGACAATATGTATAAGTTGGCCGGATTTGGTGAGAACACGAAGCTACAGAATATTCTGCAACGCAAGGGCGCATCCTTGCCAAGACGATTGAGCAGTATGTTCTATATGCTGACTCATCAAAAAGCCCTAAAGCAAGTGTTGGCTAGTGCCAAAGGGCTCGAGTTCTTCTCGAAGCCTAAGAAAACACCAACAGCTAGGCATTAGAGTTAACGAAGCAAAACTATGAATATGTTCAAACCAACCAGCGCTAAGACAGTCGAGGAGTATATTGATGCTATAGATGAGCCAAGGCGCTCTGACATAACAGAGCTTGATAAGCTTATAAGCTCACTTGCGCCCAAGGGTAGTGAGCGCAAGCTTTGGGGAAGTATTATCGGCTATGACAGCTATCACTATAAATCAAAAAGCGGTAGAGAGGGCGATTGGATGAAAATTGGTTTGGCTAGCCAAAAAAACTATATTTCTGTGTATGTGTGTGCGGTAAATACCCATGGTTATATAGCTGAACAATACCGAGACAAATTCTCTAAGGCCAGCATTGGACGGAGCTGTATTAGGTTTAAGAAGCTAGAGGACGTGGATTTGAAGGCATTAAAAGAGGTGATTGTCGAAGGATTTAAGGCCACAGATTATAGCGCTTAAGGCTTGCAAAATATTTCTTGATAGTGCAAGATATTGTTAAGAATTAAAAAAATTAGTAAATAAGGAGATAGTTACATGACAGATTATAGTTACTCGTACACTACCACAGGCGACGGTGCTGCCTTAGGTGGTTTTTTTGGTGCTTTCTTTGCGATCTATATGTTCGTATTGTTGGCAGTAGCAATTGTGGGGATAATTGGACTTTGGAAAACATTTGTAAAAGCAGGTCAACCTGGTTGGGCTGCAATCATTCCAATCTATAACTTCTACGTTTTGCTACAAGTGATTGGTCGCCCTTCTTGGTGGCTAGTGCTATTGCTGCTACCAATTGTTCCTTTTGTAGGTCCAATTGCGTTTATGGTAGTTTACATTGTGATTGCGCTTGATCTTGCCAAATCGTTTGGTAAGAGTCCTGCCTTCGGGATAATCGCACTATGGCTGTTCTCTATTGTTGGTTACTTGATCCTAGGCTTCGGCGATGCCAAATACGTTGGTCCAGCAGCTTTGAAGAAATCTTAATTAGTTAATCTTAAGACTAAAAAAGGCCCACTCTTGGGCCTTTTTTAGTTGACCAAATAGGTAATGCTTACGTATAATCATAAGCGTAACAGTTGGAGAGCTTGTGGAAGAGCCTTACGATCAAACTGGTCAAGTCGACCAAATCGATCTAGTACATGAAAGTGAAGTAACAGCCAAGCGCGTACAATGGTTACGTATATTGTCCGATGTGATAATTGTGGCTGTGATACTGTTGTTAATACTAATACTTCTGTTATGGTGGGATTTGGGTAATGTTCGCAATAGTCAACAAGGCAGTGGTGGACGATTACCGGCCGCGAGCGCTGAAATAGCCGATGGATCGATTGGGTTTGACCAACTTACACCGGGTATTGCTGCGTACTTACAGTCAGCTATTAACCAAAACCAACAAAACCTGTCAGTCACAAACGCGAACAGTTCAAACAATACATCACTGTTTGTGACAAACAATCCGACTGTCGGCTGTGTTCAGAGTGTAATATGTAATTCCTATGCAGTGGAGCCAAGTAAGAACTTTGCTATTCAGTCAGCTAATCCCTACTTTGCAGGAGGTATAATTCGTGGTGCCAGTGGCCAGTTGGCAGATATGTTTGCCTTGGAGAACAGCTCAGGCAGTGTGATGTCAACATTCAATGCCGCGGGTAGTCTGGGTATAAATACAGCATCACCACAACAGTCACTTGATGTGTACGGCAATGGCTGGATCCACAATCATGCTGCAATCGGTGCAGATTCTACTTTTGGTACAGGCAGCATCATAGGGCCAATTGCTTTAGGGCCGATGAATATACCTGTAATACCCATGACACCCATTCCTACTACTAGGGTTTTGGCTGTTCAAGAAGAATTTAGCGGCTTACCATTTGCAGTAACACCGACTGTTTACTCTGGTACAGGTAGTGAAATTTATATCAAAGGCGATACTGATGCTGGAGCATCTGGTTTCACAGGTAGTTACTCATCTGCCCAAGTTGAGGTTGAAAATGGTTTTGATTACACTGGTTTAAGTGGGGCTTCTTCACTTGCGGTTCATAGTGGAACAGGGAATATTACTCTCGGTGCAGGCGAGTTCGGCGCGTTTTACAATCAAGGCTCTGGTACAGTCACGGCTGGCGCGGGAGTCAATGGTACATTGGTCAATGTGGGGTCGGGCACCATAACTACTGGATACGGACTTGGCTCATATATGTTCAATACTTCCGATGGTACCATCACCAATGGTGGTGGGCTGTTTGTAGGATACGGTAATACTGGTACTGGCACAATTACCAATCTATCAGGTGTTCAAGTTTTAAGTCCAGTAAACAATGGTGGGGGAATTGTTGCCAACGTGGCCGGAATTGCCATAATTGATCAGGCCGGTACCAATACCCTGTCTGGACCATACCCAACCACAGCATTCAATATTTTAACTACTGGTGCAGCGGCCAATGCACTCAGTAGTTCTACATTCTTAAATAGTGAGAATAGTGCTGCCCTTACAGCAAATATTGCCTCGCCGTATAATCCAACCGGACGCTGGGTGAGTAGTCCGGCCAATACTCTTCCAACACCACTCAAGAATATGGGGTATGGTTATGCTAATGGGTATATATATCTGACGGGTGGTGATGATGGCGTAAGCTCGGCGACCACTAGTGTCTATTACTCCAAGGTTGGAGCTGAAGGAACATTGAGTTGGTCTTCTACCACTCCATTACCAGTACCTCGTTCTGGGCATAAGACATTCATCCAAAACGGTTACATATACGTAGTAGGTGGTGAAGACGGAGTCGGCCCATTTGCAGTCTCGACAGTATACTATGCTCGAATCAATGCCGACGGCAGTGTTGGTACTTGGCGCAGCACTACTAGCTTACCTGGTTTAAGGGCCTTCTATGGTGGGGCTCAAAACAATGGTTATATGTACGTAGTAGCTGGTACTGACAACTTCAGTAACTTCAGTTCGGTCTACTATGCCAAGCCAAATTCAGATGGAACTATCGCTAGTTGGACAACTAGCGCCACGCCGCTGCCAAGCTCTTGGAAGGCAGCAGATGCGGTAGTGGCCAACGGGTTCTTGTACTACTTAGATTTAGGAGGTGATTCCGTAAAATATGCTTCATTGAATCCCGATGGTTCAAACAACGCCTGGAGTACAGCTAGCAATGGTCCTGTTTATGGCACATTCAATCATACGGCGTTTGTAAATAGCGGCAATCTCTATAGGGTTGGTGGTGATCTTGTCGGAGTGCCACAAGTTATTACCTCGACTGCCCCATTGCAGCCTGATGGTGATTTAGGAACCTGGAAGGAGCATGAGAGTGATATGGCAACTGGTATTGAACAGCAAGCAGCTGTTGTCACGAACGGCTACGTGTTCTTGATTGGCGGTTCTACCGATGGCTCAAACACAGTAGACACTGTACAGATGAGCAGCACACGTAGAGTAGGCGTATCTGGTGCACTCGATCTTACTTTCAATTCAGAATCTTCAACCTCATTAACAGATGGTGGTGGGGCTACCACGCTTACTGCCGGTAACACCAATATAATTGGTGCACTTCAAGTTTATGGTAACTCGTCATTTCGAGGAAGCGTTAGTGCGCTAGATGATGTAAACTTTGCTGCCAACACGCAACTAGGTGGTGATGTATTTTTTGATCAAGAGTTAGCTCATACTATAAAGATCAATGATTCAACATCTGCTGCTACGGCTGGCGCCGCATTGTCTATCCTAGGAGCCAATGGTAATGGTGCTGCAGGCGGTGATGTGGTGATTGCATCTGGTACGGGTACTACAGATGGGAATATACTCCTTAATCAGACAGCTGGATATGTAGGTGTACACAATTCTGCACCAGGATTTAACCTACATGTTGGCGACGGAAGCCTTGTTAGTGGCACTACGGTGGCACGCTTTGAAAACGCCGGTGGTACTTGTGATGTTACGCCAAACGTAGTTGGAGCAGTTACTTGTACCTCAGACATTAGAGTTAAGAAAAACATCAGTGAGATTACCGACTCGCTTGAGAAGATTGGTGCTATCAAAGTGTATAGCTACAACCTCACAGCCGAGAAAGACGACGACCCTGTTCATGTTGGTTTCTTGGCTCAGGAGCTGGAAGCGATCATGCCAGACTTAGTACTTACAGACAAAAATGGTATGAAGTCAGTTAGTTACGCCGGGCTTACGCCATATCTTGTACAAGCTATCAAACAACAACAGTCGCAGATCAACGATCTGAAGTCTCAACTTGATTCCCAAACTACTGTTTCGGTTGACGTATTGACAGAACTTGCCAAGGCCAAAGCAATTACAATAAATGGAAACCTGGTAGTGAATGGTCGAGTAGAATTTAGCTCTGACAACAAAGGCAAAGCCAAGGTAGTCGCTGGTGATACCAAACTCAAGGTTCCTTTTGCGTCGAGCTTCGTTTCAGTTCCAAACGTAGTAGTTAGCCCCCAAGATTTTGTAGATGGGCCGTATCGTACCACAGCCATCGACAAAGACAGCTTTACTATTGAGCTCAACAAAGCTCAATCTAGCGACGTCGAGTTCAACTGGCAAGCCTACTAGAATAGTTACAGATCAGCTCTGCTGTAGTATGATAAATACATACTAACAAGGAGTTATATAATGGCATTAAGTAAATCGACAGTAAAACGCGTCGACCCAATGAGCTTGGGTAAAGTATTGGCAGTAATATATGGTGTAATTGCTTTGATTATTGCTGTAATCTATCTATTTATTATTGTGATAATTGGTGCTGCAGCCGGTGCGGCTTCCAACAATCTTGCTTTGGGCTTGATAGGTGGGTTGTTTGGCGGTATTCTTATTGGCGCGTTGATTGTGCTTATGTATGCAGGAATTGGATTCTTGGCAGGGCTTATAACTGCAGCTATTTACAACGTGGTTGCTAAGCGCGTTGGTGGCGTACAAATAGAGTTAGAAACCACATAGAGCACAAATGGCTGATGAAAATATAAAACAAAAATCTCTGGAGTTACATAAGAAACTACGAGGCAAGATACAGGTAGTGCCGGCAGTTGCGGTTCAAGATGATCAAGTGCTAGCTGAAGTGTATACCCCAGGTGTTGGTGCTGTATCGCAAGCTGTCGCTGACGGCAGTGTAGTGTTGCGTGACGTTACTGTTGCAGGTAATAGTGTGGCAGTAATTTCGGACGGCTCGGCTGTGCTGGGGCTTGGCAATATTGGCGCTGGTGGCGCCTTGCCAGTGATGGAAGGCAAGGCCATGCTGTTCTCACAGCTGGCTGGTCTTAACGCTTGGCCAATTGTGCTCGATACTCAAGACCCCGATGAGATAGTTGCCACCATCAAGCACATCGCGCCTGTATTCGGTGGTATCAATCTTGAAGATATTGCAGCGCCCAAATGCTTCGATATTGAGAGACGATTGCAACAGGACTTAGATATACCAGTAATTCACGATGACCAACACGCTACAGCCATTGTGGTACTTGCAGGGTTGATCAATGCAATTAAAGTAACCGGCAAGAGTCAACAAAAGCTGAAAGTAACAGTCATTGGTGCTGGTGCGGCCGGCAACGCAGTATGTAAGCTACTTGTGGCATGGGGTGTTGCTGACGTAATAGTTGTAGATAGCAAAGGTATTATCTCTCCTAATCGAACCTATTTAGATAAGGACAAATTAGAGCTAGCCAATATCACCAACAGAAATAACATAGATGGCGACCTTACAGAAGCACTAAAAGGTATAGATGTACTAATTGGGCTATCGTCGGCCGGGTTAGTGAACACTCAAATGGTTCAATCTATGAACAGCGACCCAATTGTATTTGCACTAGCCAATCCCACACCCGAAATAATGCCGGACGAGGCTCACTCTGCGGGTGCATCGGTTGTTGCAACTGGCCGTAGTGATTTTCCCAATCAAATCAACAATGTGTTGGTGTTTCCAGGAATGTTTAGAGGGGCCATCGCCAACAATGTACGAGAAGTAACTATTGAGCACAAGCTTAGCGCCGCACAAGCCTTGGCAGCAGTTGTTCAACAACCCAATGCAGAGCACATCATCCCATCTGTGTTTGATAAGAAAGTAGTAGACGCGATAGCAGCCGTATTTGAGGACTAAGAATAATGGGTACACCAGAACAGTCATCAACTCCCGAACTACAGCAGAATTACGAGGTAGAACAAGGTACATTTGAGTGGGATGGATTGAGTCTAGAGACCAAACTAGTATTACCAGAGAAGCGCTTGCCTGCGCAAAAGCTGCCGTTGGTATGCATGATCGGAGGTATACCTCGCAATGCCGAGAACAGCTCTCTCTACGATCCGCTCACTCCTGTGTTTTCCGAATACGCCAAGGCTTTTGCGGCAAGCGGTGAGGCTAGTTTTGTAATGGCCCCGGTCGGAATGGGCAGGTCAGAAGGGGACACATTTGACACCAGTATTGCCGACCGAATAGATGCTTGGTATAACGCCGTTAAATCACTTGCCCAAGATGATCGTTTTGACCCCCAAAACATAACATTGCTGGGAAACAGTATGGGCGGACACATAGCGCTGCAAGTAGCCGAACGACTGAAGGGCGATGGTGTAGATATCAAGAATTTGGTATTGGTTTCGCCAGCAGCCTACTCCAAACAAACTGAACAAGCTCATTTTGGTCCAACTTGGGGGCAGGCGGCTCGGAACTTTTCTGCGAACAGCTCAAAATCATTTGAATCACTACAGAATTATTCTGGACGCGTGTTGCTATCTTGGGTGCAGTATGACAGACCAATTAGCCAGCCTATTCAAGACAGATATAACCAAGTTATGAATATCAAAGCTAGAAGTAAGGCAGATATTGCGTCTCTGTCATATCCTAATGTGGAGCACAACTTCCGTACTCCAGGTACCAATCCAGCAGATAATGTAATAGCTATTGATTCTGCCAAGCATGGTGCTCAGATATTTGCTAACTTCGTAAGTGAGCAGCCACTCTTGCCCACAGATCCGAACCAGCCTACAATAAACTTAAGAGATATTAATAACAAGGAATAAAATCATGCCCGACGACAAACCAACCGAACCCACCAAAGTAACCGAGACTGTCAAACAAACCAAAACAACTCCAGAAGCTACCACGACCACTACAGCTACCACTGCAACCACGAGTGGCAAACCAAAAACCAATGGTCTGGCGATTGCGGCTATCATATTGGCCTTTTTGATACCTATTGTAGGTTTGATTCTTGGTATAGTGGCTCTCACTCAAATCAAGAAGAGCAATGAGGGAGGCAAGGGCCTGGCTATAGCTTCAATAATAATCTCGATAGTCATGATGGTGATGACGGTGTTAGCAGTGTTTATATCGTTTCTTGCAGTTGGTAACTTGGCCAAGCAAAGCGGTGTAAACTACGACGCTGGTAAGGGTACTGTCTCAGTGACTGACAAAGAAGGCAATACCGGAAGTTTTGGTAATAGTGTAAGCTTGCCAAGTGGATTTCCAAGTGACGTACCTATATACAAACCATCCACAATCCGCCTGGCTGTAAAATCCAAAGATAATGCTTACAATGTGACATTTACCAGCAAGGATAGCCCTGAGTCTATTAACCAATGGTACGAAAGTGAACTTAGTAAGCAAGGTTGGAGTAGTGCGAATAGCAGCAGCATCGACTTAGGCGTCGGCAAGACCCAATCATTTACAAAAGGTAACCAACAACTTGTATACGTGATTTATGGTGACAAGACCCAATATAGTAGCGATGAGAAAACTATGGTAAGTCTGACTGTTGCTACTCAAGAACAGTAGGAATTGTAGTTGAAACCAACTCGCGAACAGCTTGAGCGCATATTAATACCTTCTGTGAGGGAGTGGTATATATTGGTGATACTAACAATTGGTATACCAATACTACTCAATTTCAACCTAATATTGCTTCGTCTTACCAACGGTACTGTGCTAGCTGAGCCAGCCGTGCAAGCCAGTTTTGCTGAGCAAATTCAACAATTTGGCAAGGGACAGTATCTCAATCTTGCCTCACTGGTAATCTTCTGGACAGGAGTGGGAATAGTGGCTTATGTAGTGATCTACTCTATTTACTCCTTCTATTCAGAGGCACGCAGTGAGGTAGTGCTAGAAGGAGAATATGTTAATCGTGGTACCAAGCAAGAGCGCTTGCGACCTGTGTTGATGCAAGTAGGATTGGTAGCTGCCGTAGTATTACTAGGAATAGTGTCGCTCAACATAACATATCCGTATTGGTTAGAAAGCTTTGGACAATTTGTGCTTACCATAGGCTCACAGCCACTCGATGCTCTTCTAAAACTTGTAATCGCTTTGGTAGGATCGTTTGTGAATCTCTACCTATTCAAAGTCTGCATCGACTGGATCTGGGTGCTCGAATAGCTAGCTGTTTTCTAGAATCCAAGTATCTATCAGCTCAATATCTTTTAAATCCTTTGGACGGGACATCTTTTTCTTGTAGTGTTTAGTGACATCGAGCGAAACAAAAGGAAGTCCTTCGATAATTTCGGCAGTTTTGATTTGTGTAGTTACATCGGGATCGTTTGGCTCACGTATATGGGCAAACGATTGTTCACAAAAAGCTTCAATCTTGTCACTAATAATAATCTTTTTGATACCAGACTTATCAACTGGATACTCTTCTTTGAGCTGTTGCCATAGCTTATTGCTTACCACCAAATCTATATCGCTAATCTCGCGAATACCTCTTATTCCTAGCGGCCCACTAGCTGTAACTGCGTATTCGCCAATAGGTAAGTTGAGAGATCTTAGCTCGTCAAATAGTTTTTGATTTTTCTCAATCAATTTAGTATTTGCGAATTAAGCCAATCACAACACCTTGGATCTGAAGTGGGGTACCAGCCTCGACGTATATAGGCTCCATAGTGGAGTTGGCGGGCTGCAGACGCACACGATTGCCTTCCTTGTAGTAACGCTTGAGTGTTGCCTCGGAGTTGTTTACTAGAGCTACCACCACGTCTCCCTTGCTAGGAACTTCTTTTTCCTGAATAACTACAAAGTCGCCATCGTTGATACCATCTTCGATCATACTTTGACCCTTCACCTGCAGCACATAAGACTTCTTGGTGCCGACCATAAATGGTGGAACTTCGAGGGTCTCAGTATGGCCTTCGAGAGTTTCAATTGGCTGACCAGCAGCAATCATACCCATAATAGGTAGCTGCACACCCATAGAGTTGACCTGTTCTTCAATATCTTCTACAGGTATCAGGGATCGAGCGGAGTTGTTGCCCTTGATGAGTAGCCCCTTCTTGACCAAAGTATCAACATGTTGAGCTACTGTGGCAACTGAATGCAGATTTAGCCCAGCCGCAATCTCGCGGTAACTAGGTGAGTAACCACGTTGTTCAATAAACGTAGTAACAAAGTCGAGCGTCTTACGTTGCTTTTTAGTAAGTGGTTGTTTAGTAGCCATATCCCTCCAATAATTACTTATGCTATTGAATAATAGTATAACGAACATACTACGAACGAGTCAAGTGATTTTATTGCATAAGTTTTGATAAACGTATTACACTGATGTTAAGAATTACATAAGGAGATACTCTATGATAAAGAAAATAGTGATAATAGTGATGCTTGCATTGTTTGCGCTCACTAGTGTGGCAGGCGTAGCTATGGCGTCAAATAACGATCAGCCGGCCAGTGTGGTATTGTCTGCTTCAGATATACACAATGGTTTGCTTGCTAAGTCTGGTGAAAGTGTAACGATTGATGGCAAGGTCACTGGTGATGCTTGGCTGGCTGGTAGTACAGTAGTGATCAATGGCGACATCGAAGGCTCTCTCTATGCTGCAGCAAGCGAAGTGACTGTCAAAGGCACCGTAAGGGGTAATGTAATGGCTGCTGGTAGCAAGGTGACTATTGAAGGCCGAGTAGGGGGTAGTAGCTACCTAGCTGGTAGTGATATCACCGTAGGAAAAGATGCTAAAGTCGCTGGCTCCATGGTGGCATTTGGCTCTATTTACAACCAGCAGGGCAATGTAGGAACACAAGCATACCTTTTTGGGTCACAAGTAACTGTTGATGGTACCATTGGCAGCAATACCAAGATCTATGCTAGTGAGATTACACTTGGTAAGAATGCTCAGATCGACGGAAACTTAGCTTACGTCAGTGATGCCAAGGTGAATATATCCAATGACAAAAACATCACCGGCTCAATTACCAAGATAGTGGATACCCCTAAGCCAACTGCAGGTACATCAGTAGTTGCGATGGTTCTTGGTGCCTTGTTCTTACTGGTGGCTTCACTGGCATTAGGTTTGGTGACATTTAGCGTATTGCCTGGTAGCGCTCGAGCTACAGCAACTTGGGAACAATCATACTTGGGTAAATCAATTCTATACGGTGTAGGCTTTGCCTTCTTAACACCTATGGCGCTTATCCTTGTAGCAATTACCATGGTGGGGTTTGAGCTGGCTATCTTTGGTCTACTTATCTATGTGGCAGTACTGATGTTGGGCGGGCTTATGACAGCATACTGTATCGGCAAATGGCTACTCAAGCGCAAAACCTACAGCTTCGGTACACTGACTCTAGAGTTGTTGTTGGGGGCTGGTTTGCTAGCAGCGGTAGGCCTAATACCGTTTCTGGGCAGCTTAGTAGGGTTTGTAGCTGCCATAGCGGGCATAGGGGCCATTGTGGGGCGTAGTCGAGAGCGAATAGCGGCTATTCGTGCCAAACAGCTTCCTGCTAAAGCTTAGATAACCATTTAACTAAAAAATACCCCTGTTTTTAAGGGGTATTTTTTGTGAATACTGTTTTAGTATTATTCTTTGTTGGATTTCTTCAAGATTGGTAGACCGGTCTTGGTGTTTTCTACAACTTCCATACCTTCTGGCATTTCATCGATAACACCATCTTTTTCTTCACGGGCGAAGAAGTAGATAGTTTGTAAACGACCACCCTTGAGTGTAACCTCGCGGCGGTGTAGGTAATAAGTTTGTCCTTTTGAATTGACGTGTGTAAATGCCATTGCATTTCCTCCTCACAATTAATTTATGCTTATGAACTTAAGATTACGCAACCTGGCTATCACTGTCAATAGGTTCGCCGAAGTTTTTATCTGACAGATTTTCTGCTGATACCCATTTACAGATAGCAAGCACAACCGTTACAATACTATGCATAGAGCTAATAGGAGAGACTTAAATGGACCAAAACCGATCATCAAGACCAGCGGGCATACCGCCATCGATGCGCCGACCAGCACCTAGCCCTCAGCATGCACCACGACCCAATTCTCATGCGCCTCGCCCGCATCACCAAAGCACCACACCTCCTCCGCCGCTGCCACCAGCAAGGCCGCAGCACACTTCACCACAACCTCAACCTCCCAAGCCACGTCGTGGCATAGGTAAGTGGATTGCAATTGTTGTAGCCCTGTTAGTTGCCGCAGCTGTAGTGATGTTTGTTTGGAAGGTCATGACTGGCCGATACAACGAGTTCAATGTGAAGTCTGGTACCAACAACTATCAGGCAGTGTTTCTTAGTAACAACATGGTTTACTTTGGTCACCTGAGCCAGGTAGATGGTGATTATGTGAAGATTAGTGACATTTACTACCTACAAGTCCAAAACCAGCAAGGCCAAACAGCTACTGGGCAGACCCAGCAAACTACTGCGGCTCAGCCACAACTTAGTTTGACCAAGCTAGGTGGTGAGCTACACGGCCCTGAAGACACTATGTATATCAACAAGAGCGAGATCTTGTTCTGGGAAAACCTCAAGCCTGACGGCAAAGTTACTCAAGCTATCAAAGACTACAAGAATACCAACAAGAAGTAGTAGCTAACCTGTTGTTTTTCAATTATTAAGCGTAAGAGTTATAATTATTGATGCAACATAAAAATAACGGAGGGTACACTTATGCAAGACGACAACATGAACCCAGCTCCAGCTGCTCCAGCCGACGATCCAGCTGCTGCTCCCGCAGCACCTGCTCCAGATGGTGGTGACCAAGCAGCTATGCCTGCTGAAGGTGGCGATGACGCTATGTCTAAGCCAGCTGACGATCAAGCCGGCATGTAATAGCCGATTGATGGCAAAGAAGCACCCGATGGGTGCTTCTTTGTTTATGTGGTGATATAAGGTATACTTTTCGTTTATAATAGTGTGGTAAGTACTATAAGGGCCCGTAGCTCAGTGGTCAGAGCAGGCGACTCATAATCGCTTGGTCGTTGGTTCAAATCCAACCGGGCCCACCATATTTGATCCTTATGAGGATCTTTTTTGTTATGATTGAACTATGAATTGGCGCACAATTGGATTGATGGTTGGACTGGCTGGTGCGCTGTTTGGATTGTGCTGGCGCTGGGCAGTTCTAATAATCCAAAAGTATGCAGTCACCAGGCAGAATGTCGGTGTTGTAAGCCACCCACCAAATGGATTGGCTCCAGCTGAGATAGGTATGTTACAAAATAGCAAGCTAACTATGCATGAGCTAGTGGCAACATTACTTGATTTACAATCTAGACACATAATTCACCTAGAACTAGCACAGACAGGGCTTACGGCATTTCTCAATCAATCAGATCACAAAGATATCAGAGATTTTGAATCGCTGTTACTGTCCAAGATCTTTACAAGAACGCTTAAGCAACGAGTACTAAGCAACATTGGCAAAGATACATATAAACATTTACTTGTAAGTTTGCAGAATGCTATCCGTGACGAGTTGATTGATGAGAGTATTTACGACCAACCTCCACGGATAAAACGAACAGGGCCTATTCTGCTAGGATTTGTAATAATCTGTGTAGTGGTGGCAGTGGTCTATGGGCTAAACTATCTGTTTCCAGGCTCAGCCATTATACTGTTGGCTATTGCTGGTCTTGCCGCGGGCTGGTGGTTGGTCAATAGTAATCGCTTGAGCTCTGAAGGTATACAGGATTTGGCACAAATTGTTGCATTCAAAAAGTACCTAAGCAGTAGTGAGCTGAAGGTCATTCAGGATCACTATCATAAGTATCTTGCGTATGCGTTTGAACTGGGTGTTGAGAGGCAGTGGGCGGCCAAGTGTGGTTCGAAGCTGGATCGACAATTGATCGCCAAACTCAGCAAGCTGTAACTATTTGCCCTGCTTCTTACGTCGGCGATTGATCTCTTCTTGCAGCTTAAACGTCCGTAGCATAGCGGGGCTTGGATCAGAACGAGGTGGCTGATTGGATATAACGCTTGGTTCAGTGGGTTGACTCAAGGGGTCGAGGTGAGTGCCTTGCTGAGTAACTACTTCTTCTTCGATAAGTGGCATGGTGGCTGGCTCGTCGCCATAGTGGTCGACAAAGCGACGGATAATGTTGTTGTTGGAGTCTTGGGTAGTGGTCATGCTAGTTATTACCAAATTTTCAGCTATAATGACTTTACCATACCATGTCTCTCATATCTGTCAAAGCACTAAAGAAATCATACGAGAAGTTTGCCGCCGTCAAAGGTATTGATTTTGAAATAGAAGAGGGTGAAGTATTTGGAATTCTTGGGCCTAATGGTGCCGGCAAGACTACTACACTCGAGATGATGGAAGGATTGCGTACTATTGATAGCGGATCAATTGTGGTGGACGGCATAGATGTGAAAAACGATCCGCAAGCTGTGAAAGAAATAATAGGTGTACAACTCCAAAGCTCAGCTTTTTTTGACAATCTGAGTTTGATAGAGCTACTGCACGTATTTCGCGACTTGTATGCTACCCGGCGTGATCCACACGAGTTGTTGCGTGAGGTGGATCTTACTGCCAAGGCTAAGTCCAAGGTCAAAGATCTATCAGGCGGTCAAAAACAACGATTTAGTATTGCGGCAGCGCTAGTCAATAATCCAGTAGTACTATTCCTCGACGAGCCCACCACTGGGCTAGATCCTCAGGCGCGACGAAATGTTTGGGAGCTAGTACAAGAGATCAAAAAGCGCGACAAAACTATTATTCTTACAACTCACTATATGGATGAAGCCGAGTTGCTTTGTGATCGCGTAGCGATTATGGATGCTGGCAAAATAATAGCACTTGATACACCCAAGAACCTGATTGATCAACTACTCAAACGTGGGTTTAAGAAAGCCGCACCGGTACAGAAGGCCAACTTAGAAGACGTATTCATCGATCTAACAGGAAAGCACATCAGGGACTAGTGATGAAAGAACCTACTCACAAGAAGAAATGGTGGCTTGCTTACAAGACTTTGACAGTAGCAAGTATCAAGATGTATTTTCGCAATCGTACGGCGGTCTTTTTTACTTTGTTTATCCCGGTGATGTTTATATTAATATTTGGAGCTTTTAACTCTACTAAACAAAGCAGCTTTAAACTCGACATTGTAAACCTAAGCAATACTGAACTTGGTAACAGCTTCAGCAAAAGTCTTGGTGAGAATAAGGACGTATTCAATAGTACCCAACAAACTGATCTGGGAGTAGCCAAGGATAGGTTGGAGAAAGGTAAAACCGATCTAGTGTTGGTGATACCTGCAGAATTTGGCCAACTTGATACTTCCACAAACACTTTCAAGGTCACACAAATCCAGACCTACTATAACAAAGGGCAACCCCAAGCTGGCCAAGCTGCTAGCCTAGTAGCTGGTCAAATTATAAGTGGTTTTAACAATCAAGTTACTAAAACCCCAGTGTTGTTTAAGGTAAATGCTGAGGGGGTTAGTACCAACGGACTAAGCTACTTAGACTATCTAGTACCAGGCATAGTGGCACTCAGTATTATGCAGCTTGGGATATTCAGTATCGCCTTTGCGTTCGTTAGTTTCAAAAGCTCCGGTGCTCTTCGCCGGCTGTTTGTCACACCAACTCATCCGGTAGCATTTATCTTTGGCCAGTCTGTAGCCCGAATGATAATAGGAGTATTACAGGTCGGGCTATTGATCGGGCTTAGTGTAGTTATTTTCAAAGTGCAAATTGTTGGCAGTATGCTGAACATTTTCATACTGGCATTTTTAGGCGTTCTAGTGTTCTTGGCATTTGGCTTTGCAATTGCAGGATGGGCCAAAGATGAAAATCAAGCGGCCCCCGTTGCAAATCTAATTAGTTTTCCAATGCTTTTTTTGTCAGGCACTTTCATACCTCGCGATACACTACCAGAGTGGCTACAAAAAGTTACTGGGTTCTTGCCGCTCACGTATTTGGCCGACGCTATGCGCCAAGTTTCCACACAAGGTGCAGATCTTTGGCAGGTACGCGGCGATATACTAGGTCTGATAATTTGGGGTGTGGTGGTGTTTATCATAGCCATTCGAGTCTTTAAATGGGAATAGTTTAGTTGCATTCGCGAGCCAAGGAAACAATTGTTTATAATCCCAAGCCAGATACAACCTGTCTTGTATTTAGTGATGTTCATCTGTCACTCGAAGGCAACAAGCAGAGTAGCACCGAAGAGTACTTGGCGAGCAAGATTGAGCAGTTGAGTGCTAGTTCGAACGCCTGCTTGGTACTAAATGGCGATATATTTGAACTTTGGGCACGTCCACATGGCGTAGAACAGATTATCTCTAAGTACCAACTACTGACTAAGGCTATTGTGGAGTTCAACAAAGCAGCTGGGCATAACACGTATTTTGTGGTTGGCAATCATGATGACACCGTTGGATATACCGACACAGATCAAGAGGTGATCTATAACAAGTGGGGCGCTCAAGTATGCTTGAACTTAGATATTGAGCTAAATGGTCAAGTTATCCATGTTGAGCACGGCCACCAGTTTGACCCATATAATAGACTTGAAAATCCTATGAAACCAGGGGATATAACTCGTGGCCAACGAATAGTTCAAACTACTATGCCCAAGCTAAAGAAGCATTTTCCAAACTTGGCAGATGGCATAAGTGATGTTGTAGATCGACGAAACTTGCCAGTATTTGGGCTGTCGAGATTCGCATACCGTATATATTTACCACTAATAGTGCCAGTTTTCTTGGCGGCCATGGTAGTCGAATCATTCTTGCTACAGAGTATTTATGTGGTTTACTGGGGACTTGCCATAATTGTAGTGAGTTGGATGCTACTGTGGCTGTTGGTTGTACTGGCGCCATGGCTAACAAAGATATTATTTGGATCCGGTGGCGATATAGATGAAGCGCAAATTGATAAGTATCTGTCAAAATCACACTATAACGCGCTTGTGATAGGACATACCCACAGGGGTATGATTCTCAAGACAAAGTCGGGCTGGTATGCCAATTCTGGTTGCAATGATCCTGTACAACTTAGGGCTGCGTCTTGGCTTGGCATAACACTATTCAATCATTATTCACAGAACAGCTGTTTGTGGCTAAATTTGAGCAAGACCATAGAAGTTCGGTACGAGCAAACTCGCAGGCCGATAATAGATCAGCATCGTCTAGAAAAGCTTTTTTTGTGGCGTAAACCAAAGCAGCAATCTGACACAGAAACACAAGTATTTTGATTTTTGTAGCCCAAGGCGCATACAATAGATAGTATGAAAAAGTTTTTTCATTATAGCCGAGTAATATTCTGGGTCGGCCTAGTGTTAGTGCTCTATATGTTTGTGATAGTTGCTACCGAAACAGGTCAAAATTATCGTTTGCGCAACAAGGCTGATGAGCTACAAACTGAGATTGATCAGTTAAAAACCCAGATCAATCAGCTCGGGTATCGTATAAGTTACTACAAGACTGATAGTTATCAAGATCGTTTAGCGCGCGAGAAACTTGGCGTACAAGCACCAGGTGAAACTGTTGTTATTATTTCAAGCGATGGACAAACCAAACAAACTACAGCTTATCCATTGCCAACTGAGTCTAACTCGAATCAATTGGAAGATGATAGCGACAAGCCCAACTGGCAACAGTGGCTGGATTTCTTACGTGGTACATAGCCGTTTACGGATTGTCCCATATCTGTTAAAATAGCTTTCTGTTTTTGCCAGTTTAGTAAACCAAGCCGCTGTTTGCTAAACTGAAAGGAGAAAGATTTAGGAAGTTGGAGTAGAAGTACTTCTTCTATAAAAACTTGAGTAATCTTTCGACGCGGCTGCGTAGCTCAGTCGGTTAGAGCGCAGGACTCATAAGCCTGAGGTCGAAGGTTCGATCCCTTCCGCAGCCACCATTGAAAAAACAGCTGGTTTTTGGTACTATATACGACACAACGCGGGGTAGAGCAGTGGCAGCTCGTCAGGCTCATAACCTGGAGGTCGTAGGTTCGAATCCTACCCCCGCTACCAGAATTATTAAAAGCACCCATCGCAAGGGTGCTTTTTGTATTAATACTATCTCTTGCAAAAACTTAGCATAACCGCTACCATAAGAATAACTATTTTGAACAATAAATAAGGAGCTTTCATGCCTGCCAAGAAATCGAACAAAAAAACCCCCTTAAGTAGCAAGAACAAGAACTTTTTTGATAGTTCATTCTTGATCATGGTGGTCTTGGTCGCTCTAGCTGGAATTGCATTTGTTGTCTACGCTAGTGCTGCTACTTATACAAGCGTAATTGGTTAGACATAAAACAAGTAATTGAAAGTGCCTCTTTTTGTGGTGCTTTTTATTTGTTGATACAACCATAAGCCTAGCTGTCAACTTGTACATATTACGGTACAATAAGGGGTATGCTTCAAGATCTGCATTATCATTTGCAAAACACAAGTTTGTTGCCACCACGCAGCCGACTACTTCTGGCTGTATCTGGTGGAGTGGACTCTGTAGTACTACTTGATTTGCTAGATCAACTCAATGACTACTACAACTGGCAGATCGCCGTGGCACATCTTGACCATAAGGTTCGTAGTGATAGCACTGAAGATGCTAGTCTGGTTGCTCAGCTTGCAGATGAGCGAGGATACAAATTCTATCTAGGTCAATTGAGTGGCAGCGAAACCCGTGAGGCTGCACTACGCAAGGCTCGCTACAATTTCTTGGAAAGCATCCGTGATGGTGGCAATTATGACTATATCGTAACTGCCCACCATGCCGACGATCGGCTCGAGACGAGTATTTTCAACGCCATTCGTGGTGCTGACCGGCTAGGTCTTACGGCTTTGCAACCTGCAAGAGGCAAGGTATTGCGCCCACTTTTGCCATTTGATAAGGCAGGCATCATCACTTACGCAGGGCTACGTAACTTACCTTATCGCGAAGACAGCACTAACTCAGACTTAAGATTTTCACGCAATTTTGTGCGTCATGAGTTAATGCCACAAGGCAGCTTGAATTACCGTAACTTCAGGAGTAAGTATGCGACCAGCCTTGATACACTTGATAGTCTCAATGCGCGTATCAATTCCCAGCTGGATCAGTTGGTAGATATACTATGCACAAAACAAGGTATCACCACATATGAGGTTGACTTAGAAAAATGGCAGCAACTAAGTAAGACCATCAAGCCATATGTTTTGGAATACATATTTAAACTATTACGCCCTGGCGTAGAACTGTCACAAAGTAACATTGAACAAGCCGTGCATTTTTTTGATGTATCTAAAGTGGGTGTCTCCACCCATCTGTCAACAGGGTTGCATCTGATACGTGACTATGCTAGTGTGATAATCACGTTGACAGCTCCGAGAGATAAGGTGGTCGGCTCCGACACGATTGTGCCGTTGCGTTCTGGTCAAATTTATCAGTCTGGTATGTTCCGGCTTAAACACCGGATAAAACCAGTAGTTACCATGGCACCACAAACGTACACCAACACGTCAGATCTGTATGTGCGCTATTGGCAGCCGGGTGATCGTGTAAAGCCTTATGGCATGACTGGTAGTAAGAAGCTGCAAGATGTGTTTGTAGATCAGAAGGTCCCACGCAATCTTCGCCGTCGCTGGCCGATTGTGGTAACCGCCGACAATCAAGTAGTTTGGGTGCCAACACTGGCAAATGACCGTCGCTACACTACCAATCAAGCTGACCAAGCCACTGCTCAACTAGTTTGTGAATTAGTATGAATCTAAAAAATATTCCCAAAAACGTGTTTTATATATCAGGCGTTGCTATAGCGCTAGTATTGTTGTACTTGATATTCATGAACAACGAGCCCAAGCCAGCTCAAGTATCGCTCAGTAAAGTGCTGGAACAAGCCAATCAAGGACAGGTTGAGAAGATTGAGCTAGTTGGTAACAAACTCACAGTCACCCTCAAAGACGGTGGCAAGGAAGAATCGTATAAGGAAAATGCAACTAGCCTCAAAGACTACGGAATAGACTATAGCAAGGTCAAGGTAGAACCAAAGAACCCAGATGACGGCTCAGGTCGCTGGATTGATATCATACTAGCCTTCTTGCCAATTGCTCTTATTATAGGATTCTTCTACTTTATTATGCGCCAGGCACAGGGCAGCAACAATCAAGCAATGAACTTTGGCCGTAGCAAGGCGCGAGTATCTGGGCTGGAAAAAGAAAAGGTTAGATTTACCGATGTTGCTGGCAACATCGAAGCCAAGACTGAGCTTGAAGAGATTGTAGAATTTCTCAAATACCCAGCTAAGTTTGAGGCTTTGGGCGCTAAAACTCCAAAAGGTGTACTGTTGTTTGGTAGTCCAGGCACTGGTAAAACTTTGTTGGCACGTGCAGTCGCTGGTGAAGCCGATGTACCATTCTTTAGTATCTCAGGCTCAGAGTTTGTAGAAATGTTTGTTGGTGTTGGTGCAAGCCGGGTGCGTGACTTATTTGCCAAGGCCAAGAAGAACGCGCCATGTATTATATTTGTTGATGAGATCGATGCAGTAGGTCGCCAACGTGGTACTGGTTTGGGTGGTGGCCATGATGAGCGCGAGCAGACTCTCAATCAAATACTGGTGGAGATGGATGGGTTTGAGCAAGGTACCAACGTGATTGTGATGGCGGCAACCAATCGCCCTGATGTGCTGGACCCTGCATTGTTGCGGCCAGGTCGTTTTGATCGTCGTATCACTCTTGATGCACCAGATCTGAAAGCTCGTGAGGAAATACTCGAAGTTCACACCAAGAATAAGCCACTTGAATCAGGAGTAAATCTCAAAGAAGTTGCTCGCAAAACACCTGGTGTATCTGGTGCTGACCTAGCCAACATTGCCAACGAAGCGGCGATTTTTGCTGCTCGTTCGGGCCGCAAGAAGGTACAGCAGTCTGACTTCCATGAGGCAGTTGAAAAAATTGCCCTCGGCCCAGAGCGCAAAAGTCATATTCTAAACGACGAAGAAAAGAAGATCACGGCTTTTCATGAGGCTGGACATGCCTTGCTAAGCCACTTGTTGCCACATTGCCACCCTGTTCATAAGGTATCGATTGTGAGCCGTGGCATGGCGGGTGGAGTAACTTGGAGTTTGCCGGAAGAAGACAAACATCTGCATTCTATTGCTGATTTTCGTGATGACCTAGCTATGAGTCTTGGTGGACGCACGGCTGAAAAAGTAGTGTTTGGAGATGATAGCATTACTACTGGTGCCGAGAGTGATCTTAAGCACGCCAATGGGCTAGCTCGACGTATGGTAACTGAATACGGTATGAGCGCCCAGCTTAATAATCGCTACTTTGGTGATAGTGAGAGCTCAATATTCTTGGGCCGTAGTATGGGCGAGGGCCGTAGTTACTCTGAAGAGATGGCTGCCAAGATAGATGACGAAGTAGCAAAGCTGATAGATGAAGCAAGTAAAAAAGCTCAAGAAGTGATTGTCAAAAACCGCAAACAACTCGACTTAATTGCCAACACCTTGATTGAAAAAGAAACTCTTGAAGGACCTGAGTTCGAAAAACTATTTGCTCCAATAGACAAACAAGTCACAGCCGAGCGCAAGGCCAAGCCAGCAAAATAACTGGCTTCATAACCATATTTTTATGCTATACTTTTACCATAAGGTTTTTGTGGTGAGTAATTTATGGCGACAAGTCAGTCAACAGAAGATAAGAATCAATCAAATAGTCACTGGCTCATCTGGCTACTAGTCGGCTTAGCTGCATTGTTTTTAGTGATAGTGATTATACTTCGTGGCCTCTGTACTGATGTATGGTATATCCGTATGCTTGGGCTCAATGACCGCTGGTGTCCCTCGCCTGATAGTAGCTTAGTTGGTAAGACGGACTTAGCTGACGGCAGTGTGACTGGATTAAAAATTGCTGGTGAAACAGTTACTTTCAACAACCTATCTTCTCAACTGCAACAGTTTGTGACTAATACTCAGCAAACTCTTCAACAAATCACAACCTCGCCAATACCCGGTCCGGCCGGCCCTGTGGGCGCAACTGGTTTGCAAGGTGCGACTGGTGCAACCGGTCCAGCAGGCGGGCCAGGAGTTACCACAGCTCAAAACGGTACATATCTAAGTGGTGCAACACTAGAGTTTGGTACTAATCCGCTGCTTCACAATACTACCTTGCCGCAAAATGGTTTTGATCTGACATTTGACGCAACGGCCGGTGGTAGTCTAATTGCTACCGGAACTCTCGGTACGGCTGCACCTATTCTACCTGCTCCAGGGGCAGGTAAGTCTCTAATGTTTTGGAACCCAGGTAAGGCAGCATTGAGAGCCGGTACTGTCACAGGGACTCAGTGGGATGACGCCAATGTTGGATACTACTCAATAGCAGTGGGGCAAGACAATATTGCCAGCGGTACATCTAGCATTGCAGGCGGAATAGACAATATTACTTCAAACTTAGGATCAGTTGCTTTCGGCTCCAACAATAACGTGTCTGGTGTGGTTGCCACTGCGATTGGCGCAGGCAATATTGTTAACAATTCCTACGCAATGGCATTTGGGATCTTCAATACTTCAAGCGGTTTTAGCTCATTAGCAATGGGCGACACCAATGTAGCCAGTGATCACTACACTGTGGCACTTGGCTTTCATAATCAGGCAACGAGCGACAATGCTATGGCTCTTGGTAGTAATAATATTGCTAGTGGTTCAAACTCAACCGCTCTTGGATCTAGTACAATTGCAAGTGGGTTACTATCTACAACTCTTGGCGACAATACAGAAGCAAGTGGAACAGGCTCGACTGCGTTTGGATCCGGGTCATTAGCTAGTGGAGAATTTTCAACAGCATTTGGTTTAACCACACAGGCAATAGGCGATTATTCAATCGCTTTTGGAGACAATACCATAGCGAGTGGATTTGAAAGTACTGCTTTTGGTAGCGGTTCCATAGCTAGTGGGAGCAACTCAACTGCTTTCGGAATTATCGCGCACGCAGATGGTCAAGCATCAACTGCATTCGGTTTTGCATCTCTCGCCAGCGGCTTTGGCTCAACTGCCTTTGGTCAAGGGACAATCGCCAGCGGCTTTGAGAGCACTGCATTTGGTGCCACTACAACTGCTAGTGGTGACTTTGCTACATCATTTGGTAGTAGTTACTATCTAGTGCCAGCTACAGACTGTGCAAGTGCATTATTGCCCAATCCAACTGCATCAGGATTTAGCGCAACCGCTTTTGGTGCTTGCACTGATGCTTCGGGTAATACAGCTACAGCCTTTGGGTTGGGCACGGTCGCTAGTGGCAATCAATCAACCGCTTTTGGGGTTGGAACGCTGGCATCAGGATTTGGGTCAGTGGCATTTGGCGCTACCACACAGGCCACTAATGACGGTGCTGTTGCGTTTGGTATAAATACTATTGCATCGGGAACTGGCTCAACTGCATTTGGCAATGGTAGTGATGCCACAAGCTCAAACACCACAGCCTTCGGCCACGATACGCTTGCTTCTAATTTTGATTCTACAGCATTTGGTATTAATACTGAGGCAAGCGGAATCCGCTCAACCGCTTTTGGTGATGACACATTGGCAAGTGGTTTTGGGTCTACGGCATTTGGTGCTACTACAGTTGCAAGCGGTAACTACTCGACTGCCTTTGGCACCAATAATACCGCATCTGGCCTTTATGCTGTTGCTTTTGGGACGCTAAACACTGCAAGTGAAGAAGGAAGTATCGCATTTGGTCAAGGCAATCAAGCCAACGCTATCGGTTCTACTGCCTTTGGTGACAATAACGTGATTCCACTTGGTGCTACCGGTGCAGTTGCATTTGGACATCAGCATACAATTGGTGCAGGCGCAGTCTATGGTACTGTGTTTGGGTTTACCAATACTATCACTGGCCAGGGTGCTACAGCTTTTGGAACCATTACTACTGCCAGCGGTCTTTACTCAACAGCCTTTGGTAACACCAGTACTGCTAGTGGTGGTCAATCAACTGCCTTTGGTGCTGGCACGGTTGCAAGTGGTACGCTTTCTACAGCTTTTGGGAATGCTACAACTGCCTCAAGCTTGGCTGACACTGCCTTTGGATCTGGTACTTTGGCTAGTGGTGGGTACTCAACCGCATTTGGGTTCTCCTCAGTGGCATCAGGTGCAGTCTCAACCGCATTTGGGTTTGATACTAATGCATTAGACACAGGCGCTACAGCCTTTGGAGCAAGTACAACTGCCAGCGGTGAGTATTCTACAGCTTTTGGGTTAGGTTCGATTGCCTCGGGCGACAATTCTACTGCTTTTGGGCTCACGACAAATGCGCTTGGTGGTGGGTCTACCGCATTTGGGGCTGAAACAACAGCTAGTGGAGATTATGGCACCGCTTTTGGATTTCAAACAGATGCTGGACTCTATGCCACAGCCTTTGGGTACCAGACAGTGGCAGACAACTATGGCACCGCTTTTGGCCAGTCGACATCTGCAACGGGTTTAGACTCAACATCATTTGGATATACCAATGCTGCAAATGGATCAGTATCAACGGCTTTTGGCCAAAACATGACAGTTGATGGTGATGGCTCAGTTGGTATCGGACTTGGTACAGGAGGTCCGTATACTGTCACCAATAACAACACGTTGGCCATAGCTGGTGGTACGGTCGATATTAATAATGTTACCAATGGTGGTGCATCGAGCCAGTACGTATGTGTTGATGCCAGCGGGTTACTAGTGAAGCAAGCCGGTGTTTGTAATGTTTCATCGGAGCGCTACAAACATAACATAGAGGATCTTAGCCTTGGGTTGGATGATCTTATGAAGCTCCGAGCGGTTAGCTTTAACTATAATACAGATGATAGGGCAGCAATTGGTTTTGTGGCGGAAGAAGCAGCAAAGGTTGATGACCGGCTAGTATTCTATCGCGACGGCAAGATTGAGGGCTTTAACTATGATATGGTTACAGCTCTTATTACCAAGGCCGTGCAAGAACAAGGCGGTAAGATTGACGATGTTAACAAGCTGTTAGCAGACCAAGGATTACAGCTTGAGTCTATTTCTACCGAGCTCAAGAAGCTTAGTGGAATTGTAGAAGATCACGAAGATCGACTTAAAAAGCTTGAAGCCGAAATAGAGCTACTCAAAAAACAACAGTCACCACAAGTGCCTGAGCCAACTACAAGTAGCCAAACTATCACGACTCAGCCATAATTTGGATAGCTAGCTTCAGCTGGTTTGGTGCTACACAACAGATTACGAAGCTGCTATAATAAGCTACCAATGAAGAACTTATTGTCTCGTCTCAATAAGTCGCGTTCGCTATCGATCGCGGCTTTCATCATCTCACTGAGTTACTTGTTGTCACGCGTGCTTGGATTGGTACGTGATCGCTTACTGGCTAGTAATTTTGGTGTTAGTGCTAGTACTGATGCCTATACAGCCGCTTTTCGCATCCCAGATCTACTGTTTACACTACTTGTTTCGGGTGCGTTTGCAGTAGCATTTATACCTGTTTTTATAGGATATTTTGAAAAGGATAAGAAAGACACTGCTTGGCAGCTGGCAAACTCATTACTCAACATCTTATGCGTTGGTACGATGATCTTTGGAGTGATTGCCTTTGTGTTTGCAGGTCCGCTAGTCAAGCTTCTTGCACCTGGGTTTGACCAAGAACGCTTCAACCTGACCGTCAACCTTACACGTATTATGCTGGTTACGCCGTTCTTTTTCGCACTTGCCAGTGTGTTTGGGGCTATTCAACAAGCCTTTAATCGTTTTTTTCTATTTGCCTTCGCTAGCATATTTTACAATGTTGGAATCATTGTAGGTATAGTATTCTTTGCCAAGTTCTTCCCGAGTGATCCTATATACGGTGTCGCATGGGGTGTCGTGTTAGGCACATTCTTGCAAGCAGTCGTGCAGATACTAGGAGTCAGTGGCCTAGGCTTTCGTTATGGTTTCATACTAAGTTTTCGTTTGCCAGGGGTTTGGAAGGTTATCAAGCTTATGATTCCGCGCTCAATTGATCTTACTATCGATCAACTCAATTGGATCATCCAAACAGCGATTGCATCTCGGCTTAGCGTAGGTAGTCTAGCCTCTTACTACTACGCGAATAATCTCAAGAATGTCCCCGTGGCTTTGTTTGGCGCGGCAATCTCAACGGCGGCATTCCCAAGCTTGATTCGAGCTGTCAAAGGCAACAATAAAGCTCGTATGGGTAAACTATTTGTTCATGATTTGGGTATCATACTTTTCTTGGTGATACCATCAGCCGCAATTGCGTTTGTAATGCGTGGCTATATAGTGCGACTACTGTTTGGGTTTGGTGATCAAACTACTGCCAACACGCTTGGGTGGCTGGCTGGTACAATCGTCGCCCAAAGTGTTTTTTATATGGTGGCACGAGCGTTTTATGCCATCGAAGACACCAAGACCCCACTCTACACTAGCTTGAGTTCAATTATTATAAACATTGGCTTGAGCTTTGCGCTTTCGGCCCGATTTGGAGTTGAAGGTATGGCAATGGCGCTGTCTGTCTCTACACTCTACGAAGCACTACTACTTATGTACTTGTTACGAAATAAGATTGGTAATTATGGCGGCAAAGCATTACTCATCAAGACCACCAAAATCACTCTCGCAACAGCAGCGTCTTCTGTTGCAATGTATTTACTTATTAGTCGTGTGTTTCCGCTATATAAGACTACAACTGGATTTCTTTCGTTGGCACCAAGTTTTATAGTTATCAGTGGTGCAGGTGTTGCGATCTTCTTTGGTTTAACACTTCTTATGCATGTCGACGAAGCACATATTGTTCTACGTAGGGCACTGCATCCGCTACGTCAAATCAAGGACATATATTCCGGTAAGAACACATGAACGATCAATCCCACATTCGAAATTTTTGTATCATTGCTCACATCGACCATGGTAAGAGCACCTTGGCTGATCGTATGTTGGAGATCACCGGTACTGTACAGATGCGCGACATGAAAGCTCAACTGCTAGATCAAATGGACATAGAGCGTGAGCGTGGCATTACTATCAAACTTCAGCCAGTGCGCATGTCTTGGCAAGACAATATTCTGAATCTAATCGACACCCCCGGCCATGTCGACTTTAGCTACGAAGTAAGCCGTAGTTTGCAAGCCTGTGAGGGGGCTGTCTTGGTGGTAGATGCTAGCCAGGGGATTCAGGCCCAAACGCTTGCCAATGTTTATCTTGCAATGGAGGCAAATCTACATATTATTCCAGTTATTAATAAGATTGACTTGCCAGCTGCAGAACCAGACAGAGTTGCTGCTGAAGTAGCCAAGCTAATCGGATGTGACGCCGATGAAGTACTGCGAATCTCTGCCAAGGAAGGTCAGGGTGTATCTGAACTGCTCGATCGGATTGTGGCTGAAGTGCCAGCGCCACAAGGCAATCCACAGGGTAGTACGCGGGCGCTCATATTTGATTCAATTTACGATGAATATCGTGGCGTAATCCTCTACGTACGCGTCATTGATGGGACACTTCACAAGAATGATCAACTTCACTTTATGGCTTCAGGAAAACAATCGATTGCGATAGATGTTGGGCACTTCAATCCGAGTATGAGCTCAGATGATGTGCTTAGCTGTGGCCAAATTGGCTTTATTGTAAGTAATCTCAAGACAACTGCTGATGCTCGTGTGGGCGATACGGTTACTCTCCAAGGTCAGACAGCAATTGAACCATTGCCTGGTTATAAACGAGTCAAACCATTTGTCTATGCTGGTATATACCCTGTTAGTGCCACTGATTATCCAGGCCTCAAGGAAGCTTTGGCTAAGCTAAGTCTCAATGATGCCGCGCTCGACTACACTCAAGAGAATTCCACAGTGTTGGGTTTTGGATTTAGAGTTGGATTCTTGGGGTTGCTTCATATGGAGATTGTCAAAGAACGTTTGGAGCGCGAGCACGACTTAGATTTGGTTGTGACCAATCCAAGTGTTGACTATATAGTAGTCGATCATGCTGGCGAAGAAGTGCACATTCAGTCTGCCGCTGAGCTACCAGATCCAACACAAATTCAAATTATCAAGGAACCTTGGATCAAAGGTGAGCTTATTACGCCGACCCAGTATCTAGGCTCACTTATGCAACTAGTTAATTCATTACGTGGCGAACAGCGCAATCTTAGCTATATTGATGAAAAAGTGGCGTTGATAGAATTTGTAGCTCCACTAGCCAATATGCTGGTGGACTTTTACGATCAACTAAAAAGTGCTACTTCTGGATATGGCAGTTTTAACTATGATTTTTGGGAGTATAAAGAGGAAGATCTCGTAAAAGTTGACTTCTTGGTTGCTGGTGAAAAAGTAGACAGTTTAAGTATGATAGTGCATCGGAGTGAATCAGTTCGGATAGGTAGGCAGGTAGTAGAGAAGTTATCTGGAGTTATCCCCCGACAGTTGTTTGAGGTAAGTTTGCAAGCTGCTATTGGTGGTAAATTCATTGCTCGTGAAGACATCAAGGCTTTAGGCAAGAATGTTACTGCCAAGCTCTATGGTGGCGATATCAGCCGCAAGAAGAAACTTTGGGCTAAACAGAAGGCGGGTAAGAAGAAAATGAAGATGATTGGTAAGGTGGAGATACCATCCGAAGCGTTCATGGTACTACTGCAGAAAAATGACTAGCAAAATGGTATAATATGCTTAATGCCGAGTAAGTCAAACAAGCCCAAACCAAAACAAGACGATCAATCTAAACAGCACCTTGGATATATGTGGGTATTGGTCTTCGTCCTTGCTGCTCTGGCTATTATCGGCTGGTCGTTGTACTTTGTGCGAGCAGCTGCTTATCAGTCGGATGTACAGAAGTTGCAACAGAGTCGTGACGCTGCGGTTAGCCGTTTGCAGCAGTATGAAGACACCAATGTAGATGATATTTTTAGTGATTATCAATAAATAAACTAGGAGGGTACATGCCAGATCCAATACAACCAATTAATCCGAGTGGCGCACCAGAGCCGATCGATGTAAGCTCAACTAATACCATGCAGCTGCCAAAACGTAACGGGGGTAAAATTGCCTTGTTAGTCGTTTTAGCAGTGGTGTTGGTAACAGCATCTGTCGGTGGTGTTTGGTACTATATGAACAATAAGGCCAAGCAGGAGAAATCTCAAACTCAGGCTCAAATAGATCAATTAAACGCACAAATAGCAGACTTACAAAAACAGCTTGACGAGGCCAACCAAAACCCAAGTGTAGCGGCTGGCAAAACTATCAAATCACTTTATGACCTTTGGATAAATGGTACTGCCAACAACACAGACAAGAATACTCTTATCACTGAATCAGTTAACAAAGGTTTAGTTACCGCAGAGCTTGAGGCAGCTCTCAAATCAGGAAAGACCAATGTACTTTGTTCAGTTACCAAGCCACAAAGTTATGTATACACAATAACTTCTGCTACAGACAAGAAAGTAGTATCAGGCATTGTAATTAGTGGTACAAATAAGCAAGGCGCCAATGTCGACGTAATAAATGCCGAGAATGTTTGGAAAGCCAATAATATTTCGTGTTTAGTACTACAGTAACCTAAGGAGAATATATGGATCAAACACCAGTTAACCAACCGCCAGCAGTTGACCCACTAGTAGCCAGCATGGATGCGCCACCAAAACGAGGTGGTGGACTATTAGTGCCTATTCTGATAATCATACTCGTTGCAGTACTAGCAGGAGCAGGCACCTGGTGGTACATGAATCGACAGATTAATCAGCAGAAACAGAAGGATACTGCCGCTATCAACGAACTTAATCAGAAAGTTGCTACAATGCAGTCTGAGCTAGATGCTACCAAGACTGCACCTCAATCAACGAGTGCTACTACTGACCAGCAAGCCATTTCAGCCCAAGTGCAGGCTATGTATAAGTACTGGATAGACAATAAAGAAAAAGACATCAACTACCTATACAAGAATGGCTACATTACTCAAGCAGTAGTTGATCAGTACAATGCCAACAAGAGCGTAGACCTAATCTCTTGTAGCCAGAGTACACTTACTAAATCCACCGATTATCAGTACAGTACTCCAACGGTTAGTGGTACCACCGGAACTATGAAAGTCTCAGGCGTGTACGCTGGGCCACCACCTTCTACCCTGGTTATTAGCCTGAACAATACCAAGGAAGGCAATGTCTGGAAGGTTAGTAAGATAACCTGCCCAACACAATAGAAAAAAGTTACATAAAACTATTATTGGCACTCTTGACATGAGAGTGCCAATTTAGTTACACTAGTATTGTAGTCAGCACTCATGGGTGTTGACTGCTAAACACTCGAGTAATATGATAGATACTGTCATGACAGATCGCCAAAGCGACATTCTTTTGGAGGTAGTACGGCTCTACGCTGATTCGGCTGAGCCTGTTAGCTCACGGGAGCTTTCCCGAACCTTTGGTCTTTCTTCAGCCACTATACGGGCGGAGATGGCGCATTTAGAAGAAGCCGGCTACATACACCAGCCACATATTTCAGCTGGACGCGTACCAACCGACAAAGGATATCGCTATTATGTAAATAACGTAACCGAACAACAAGCTTCCCCGTCTGGACGAAGTCTCCAGACGATAACCAAGCGGGTAGATTCGCTCAAGGATCGGACTGACAGTGCTATAAAAATTGCTGCCGAAACCTTGAGCGATCTGACCGGCAATATGGCTTTTGCCACGCTCAGTGACACAGTTTACTTTCATGGCCTGAACCAGTTGTTTAGCCAACCAGAGTTTGCTGCTCAGATTGAAGCCAGCCAAGCAGCTCGATTTCTAGATGCTATGCAGGCTTGGTTGTTTGAAAGCAAACTTGATAACTTACAGGTCTATATAGGGCGCGAGAACCCGGTGGTAGAAACCAGTGGCCTTACCATGATCGTGAATCGGTTCACATCGCCATATAGTCAGCATAGCTATATAGGTATAGTCGGTCCCACCCGACAAAGCTATGGCAAGGTTATGAACCTAGTCGAGACCACATCACAAGCACTCGAAGAAGTATTTAGCGAAGTATAAATAGTATGAAACCAGAAAAGAAGCCAGCTATCAAGAAGTCAAAACCTAAATCTGCGGCTGAGTATGAGCAGCAGATTGGAGAGTTGACTGTGCATTTGCAAAGGCTTCAAGCTGAGTTTGAAAACTACAAAAAACGTGTTGCTTCAGAACGTGGTGAGTTAATGGACCATGCTAAGGAGGCCGTGTTGGGTGAGCTTTTACCAGCACTAGATAACCTGAATTTAGCGGCCAACCATTTGCCAGACGATCTAACAGACAATGCTTGGGCAAAAGGCATAAGTTATATAGGCCAACAGCTCAACGATCAACTTACTGAGATGAACATAACCAAACTTAATCCAGTCGGTCAGAAGTTTGATCATAACCAACATGAAGCGATTGAGTACATAGACTCGAACAAACCAGAGAACATCGTGGTAGAGGTAATTACTCCAGGCTACAAAATCGGCGAGCGAGTAGTGCGTCCAGCACGAGTCAAGGTAAGTAGTGGACAAGCCAAAAATACTAGTAAAGTAATAAAAGGAGAATAAGCAGTGAGTAAGATAATTGGAATTGATCTTGGTACTACCAACTCGGCAATGGCCGTGATGGAAGGTGGAGAAGCCACAATTATTGCAAATTCAGAAGGTGGTCGCACCACACCAAGTATAGTGGCAGTAAATAAGAACGGTGAACGACTAGTCGGGCAAACTGCCAAGCGCCAGGCTGTAATTAACCCTGACAACACGATTTTTAGTGTGAAGCGTTTGATTGGGCGTACCATTGACGATCCAGAAGTGAAGCGTGATATCGATATCATGCCATATAAGATTGTAAAAGCTGATGGTCATGTCAAAGTTAAAATGGGTGATAAAGAGTTTACCCCTGAAGAAGTTAGCGCCATGATACTCAGTAAGCTCAAGGCCGATGCTGAGAAGTTTTTGGGTCAGCCGGTAACAGAAGCGGTTATAACAGTCCCCGCCTATTTCAATGATGCTCAACGCCAGGCTACCAAAGATGCCGGTAAGATTGCCGGGCTTGAGGTCAAGCGTATTATCAATGAGCCAACTGCCGCCGCGCTGGCATATGGTCTAGAAAAAAACAAGGAAGAAAAAGTAGTAGTTTACGATTTGGGTGGCGGTACGTTTGATGTATCGGTACTCGAACTAGGTGATGGTGTGTTTGAAGTCAAAAGCACCAATGGTGATACTCACCTCGGTGGCGATGACTTTGATGTAGTACTTATCAACCACCTAATCGATGAGTTCAAGAAAGATCAAGGGATCGATCTCAAAGAAGATAAGGCTGCTATGCAACGCCTCAAAGAAGCAGCTGAGAAAGCCAAGATCGAGCTTAGTACTACCAACGAATCTAGCGTTAACATCCCGTTTGTTACTGCTGATGCGAGTGGCCCAAAGCATCTCGATATGACCCTAACTCGCGCCGACTTTGAAAAGTTAGTACTGGAACTAGTTGAGAGTACTCTCAAACCATGCGAAGAGGCACTCAAAGACGCTGGAGTTAAGAAAGAAGATATCAATGAAGTGATCCTAGTTGGTGGTATGACCCGTATGCCATTGGTACAGAAAAAGGTTGAGGAGTTCTTTGGCAAGAAACCACTTCAGGGAGTAAACCCCGACGAAGTTGTAGCTCTCGGCGCTGCTATCCAAGGTGGCGTGCTCGGTGGTGATGTGAAGGACGTGTTGTTACTCGATGTTACCCCACTAAGTCTTGGGCTTGAAACTCTTGGTGGTGTAAGTACTAAGTTGATTGAACGTAATTCAACTATACCGACTAGCAAGAGTCAGGTGTTTAGTACGGCTGCTGACAATCAAACTAGTGTGGAGATAAACGTGTTGCAGGGTGAACGTGAGATGTCGGCAGACAACAAGTCTCTTGGTCGCTTTGTACTTGATGGTATCCCACCAGCCCCACGTGGTGTACCACAGATTGAAGTAAGTTTTAACATCGATGCTAATGGTATTGTAAATGTTAGTGCTAAAGACAAGGCCACCGGCAAAGAGCAGAAGATTACGATTACTGGCGGTGGTAACTTGAGCAAAGAAGATATCGACAAAATGCAAAAAGATGCTGAAGCTCATGCTGAAGACGACAAGAAAAAGAAAGAGCAAGTAGAGGCCCGCAATCAGGCTGACACACTTATCTACACAGCTGAGAAGACTCTCAAAGATGCTGAGGGTAAGGTCACTGACGATGACAAGAAAGCTGTCGAGGATGCTACCAAGGCGTTGAAAGATAAGCTTGATAGTGAAGATCTCGAAGAGCTCAAGAAGCTAACTGATGATCTCAGCACCAAGCTACAAAAAGTTGGCGAAGCTATGTACAAACAAGAGACCGAAAACGCCGAGAAAGAAAAGGCTAGCGCCAAACCAGAGGAGGCTGAGACCAAGGAGAAGTCTGAAGATTCAAAAGACAAAGATGCTGAAGAAGGGGAAGTAGTCGACAAGAAAGACGATAAGTAGTGTTATAAACCAACATTACTAATGGTGGTTTATAATGAGTACTATGAATGATAACAATCCAGGCACCAAAACGCCTGCCAACATCTATATAGACGGAGAAAACTTGTTCTATCAGTTGGTGGACGTGCTGGTCAAGGAGAAGTTGATAAGCGAGCGTGCCGAACTACTCAAGATCGATATGATCTCACTCTTTATCGATGCAGTTAAGGATAACATCAAGCCGATCAACGTACGATACTATGGTACCAAGCTTCATATTATTGAGGATATGGGCGAAGAAACTCACGAGGCGACTCTTAAGATGGTAGAACAAAAGCGTGCTTGGGGATCGTGGCTAGCCAAACAAAAGATTGAGTTTATAACGGCTGGTAACCTCAAGGCGCGCAAGCGTGGTGAAAATGTGATTTTTCAAGAAAAGGGAGTGGATGTAACCATAGCGGTTGACATGGTACAAGCTGCTTATGAGAACAAGAACTTGCATTTTGTTATTGTAAGTTCCGACTCGGATGTAATCCCAGCACTGCGTATTGTAAAAGAGCGTGGGCACAAGATAACTTATGTGGGATATGACAAGAATTTGAACAAAGCCATTGTCGCCCACGTAAATAGTACTATCACTTTTAGTAAATCTGACATTGTAGAAAGTTTTAAAAGGTCCAATAAGTAGCCATGAGCCAACGTGATTACTACGAAGTTCTTGGTGTTGAAAAATCATCTACCCAGGACGAAATAAAAAAAGCTTTTCGCCGCAAAGCAGTAGAACATCACCCTGACAAGGGTGGGGATGAAACGGCCTTCAAAGAAGTCAACGAGGCCTATGAAGTGCTCAGCGATGAGAAGAAGCGTCAAGCTTACGATCAGTTTGGGCATGCTGCGGGAGCTGGTAATGCTGGTTTCAACGATCAAGGGGCTGGCATGGGTGGCAATCCATTCGGTGCTGGTTTTGGTGGTGCCCAAGGATTTGATGGTGTGCAGTTCGATTTTGGTGGGGGTGGTATCAATGACATATTTGAGATGTTTTTCAATAGTGGCGGGCGTGGGCGAGCCCGTGATGTTGAAATATCCATCACAATCGATTTTGATGAAGCTATACATGGTACAACCAAAGAGCTGAGTCTTCGTGTGGCTGATCACAAGGCTGGTGAGCGCAAGAACGAAGAAGTTAAGATCAAGATACCAGCGGGTATTGATGACGGCCAGGCTGTGAAGTTGTCTAACAAGGGTGAAGTCGGTCAAGACGGTAGTCGGGGAGATCTTTATGTACGAGTTCAAATTCGGCCTGATCGTAGGTGGCACAGACAAGGGTCGGATATTATTACTGAAGCGACAATAGACATGGTGACTGCAGCAATTGGTGGAGAACTTGAGGTGGAGACTATAAGCGGTGATGTGACTATCAAAGTACCTGAGGGTACCCAGAATGGTAAGATTCTCAAACTAAGTGGCAAAGGTATGCCGGTAGTAGGAAGTGAACGACATGGTGACCATTTGGTGCAGATAGCAGTGGAGATACCTACTAAGCTTAGTGCCAAGCAAAAAGAACTACTAAGAGAGTTCCAAAAATCAGGTAAGCGTCGATTCTTTGGTTAGATTGTATTTGAGCTATTGATTGGCTTGTTATGGCATTATGCTTAGGCTTATACTGGGCATAGCATGCAACAAATTGTTTCATCATTTAATCTGTTATTAGCTACTGTTGTCGGAAGCAGTATAGCACTCGGTATGTTACTAGGTGAGATTCGAGTGAGAGCTATGGCGTTTGGTTTGACCGCCGGGTTTGTAGTAGCTCAAGTACTACCAGAGTCATTACTCAATATTTTGCCAGAAACAATCGTTAAAGCTGATCGCAAGGTAGCAATCATCTGGATTGTGGCAATAATATTCATATGTGCATCGTTTATAGGCCAGCGACACGCTCAACGCAGTTTAAGAACGATTTTCTTCGCCATAGCTACTGCACTGTTTGGTGTGTCAATCTCTTTGGTTCTTTTACCTGTAGGCACTCGTCAGGAACTTGTCACCAACTACAATCTTGCTGCCATGGTCTATGACCTTAGAGCGTATATTATTCTGTTTGAGTTAGGAATATTGATTGTGTTTACAGCGCTTCCTATCAAGAACAAAGAAGAGAAGAAGCATAGGAGAAAGAAGAAATAACAATTGGCAAACTCATCTGTTTGTGGTATAATAAGTGCAAATTTACTAACCAAAGCGGAGGATTGCCGTGAAGTTTTCTATTGTTTCAAAATCAATAAGTAATTGGCATGTTCAACAGCTAATTGATGCTTGTAAGAAACACAATGTTGAGGCTCAAGTGCATCACCTGCATAATCCAAATACAATTGTAGCGGATGTTGAGCAATTTGGTGATGTTGTGCTTTGGCGTGCATCCAAATTGGATATTAGATCGGAGCGAGCTGTGGTTGGTGAGATTCTCAAAGACAAGTATGTTATCAATGACGCAGTATTGCAGCGACCATTTGTGGCGTACAAATTTGTACAGCAAATGGTGGCAGAACACGACAAACATGTTCCACATATAGCTACTTATCGGTTCCATCTACTTAAAGAATTAAAGGCAGCAATTGAAGCCAATATGCTGCATTATCCGTTTATAGCCAAACCAAATTATGGTGCGCAGGGCAAGGGTATTGTGCTAGTAAAATCAGCCATTCAACTAAAGGAAATAAAGCCAATCATTTCAGACATGGTATTCCAAAACTTTATCCCTAACGACGGTGATTGGCGCATTATTGTGTTTGAGGGGCGGGCTTTGGGTGTGATGAAGCGCATTGCTCGCAAAGGACACTATCTAAACAACATTTCTCAAGGAGGAAGTTCAGAGCATGAGACAGACCCTGAGGTTGTACGAGAGGTTAGTAATATAGCGGTGCGAATGGCTAACAATATTGGGTACAAATTGTGTGGAGTTGATGTGATACAAGACAAGTCGACAGGTGCATTCTTTTTCTTAGAGATTAACTCTGCACCAGAGTGGGACGGAGACAATGGTTTCCAAGCTATGACAGGAGTAAATGTTGCTGAAGAAGTAGTGGTAGAGCTTAAGAAAAGATTTGGATAGTTTGTATGAAACTAGTAATAATCTCCCGAGATTCAAAAGACTATCATGTACAAAAGTTACAAGCGTCAGCCAAAAAACATGGGTTTAGTACTAAGATAGTAAACTTGAATCCTCGAAAGGACCTAAATAGCCAGCTTAAGTTCAATAATTCCGCAGTGGTATGGCGTAGTTCATCGTTGGATATCCGTTCCGAAAAAGCCGCAGCTGCTAGGCTGATTGAACAAGACAACCACTTACTCAATAGAATATCGCTTAACAACCCATATACAAGCTACAAATATTATCAGCAAAGCGTGATAGCTGAGAATATGCCTGAGTATGCTATCCCGACAGTTCGGCCAAGGAACTTAAGTGACTTAGAAGATGCTATCAAGCAGGGTGTAGTATACTTCCCTATTATTGCTAAGCCAAATTATGGTACAAAAGGCAAGAATATTGTATTGCTTAAAAGTAATACTGACTTGCCTAAGTTTGATAAGAAGTACAAGGATTATATATTCCAAACCTACATACCAAACAAAGGTGACTGGCGTGTTTTAGTGTTGAACGGATCTGTACTTGGAGTAATGCATCGTAGTGCAAAACCAGGTAGTATCGTGAACAATATTAGCCAAGGTGGTATGGCTGCAGAAGAGTCAAATACTGCCATATTAGAACAGCTCAAAGCTACGTCGCTACGAGCAACTGCAGTCTTTGGGCTGGAGTTTGCAAGTATTGATATTATTCAAGATGAGCGTACTAAGCAGTATTACATTTTGGAAATTGGCACTACCGCTGATTGGCAAGAATTCCAAAACGTTACTGGCATTGATGTTGCTGCCAATATCTGTAGCTACCTAAAAAATTCTCAAACTCGGCACAAAGAAACCTACCTTGCTGTCAAAGACACATTTGATCAGGCGTTTAAAACAAACCAAAACAAAGCGTTCCATTATTACTCGCGTATGTATCTCTGGGGTAGGGATATACAGTATCATCATCGTTTGCTAGAACTAAGAGAAGAATACATAGGTCTCTCAGCAAAGGAATCAGCTGGTAAATTACAGAAGATCTTTGAAACAAACTCAAAGACTCGTGGTAAGAAGACAAAGAATGCCGAGGCTAGAGCGCCGTACTTTGCTAAATATCCACAACTGACAGCTTATACCGGAATACTATTTAAAGTTCTGTTTTGTGAGACTATATACCAACAAGATCTGCGAGAACAAGCCAAGAAGTTCGTAGATGAAAAGTACATGGTCGAGTTATACAATGTTTTGCTTGAAGACAAAGACGCACTCATGATACTTTCAACCCACGCCATAAACTTCTTGTATCTTGCCAGGTTCTATAGCAAACATAACATGAAGCTATCAAAACAGCTGCCGGATCCATTGCCAGCACTAACAGAGATTGCCGATAGCTATGCAGCCAATAAAAGTAGGCTAGGCATCGATCAAGCTACTGCTGATCAACTGCAGCTATACTTTGTAACACATATTATTATTGGGTTGTCTGAGTTTTATAATGTGGGAGTTAATGACCTACGCTGTAGCGCGCTACTAAAAGTCGCCGAAAGGACAATATATAAATCTTGGGCGAGTGTTAGCCTTGATAATAAATACGAGTTCTTGGTTGCAGCATCACTTTGTGGATACAACTCTAGATTGTTCGACCCAATATTGCAGGATTCTAGCAGTTACTTCTCGCGCATTGGAAATTATCTAATCGATCCTATGACAAGTGAGCATTATGCCTACTCTAAAGACAATATTTTTAAGTCCGAACACCGCAATGTGTTGTTTTTGATGGCAAGTACTTCATTTGCAGCACGTCCCAAAACTCGCAAATCATCCAAGCAACTTGACCAAACTGACATTATTGGTCGCAAAGCAATGCTTGATTTTCAGCAGCTAGGCCTTAGTGGTGTGGAAGCACGAGTTGACTCTGGGGCAGACTACAGTGCACTACATTGTCAGGATGTTGTCGAAGAGGTTGATCAGCAAGGTAAGAACTATATCAAGTATTGGCCATTGGTTGAAAAACATCCTTCAGCATCAACCGAAAAGCCAGCAACATCCTACGACTATGAAACGGTCCGAGTGCGTAACACCAGTGGGGTGTTAGAAACCAGGTACGTCGTATATTTGGAGGTTGCTGTAAATGGCAAGACCTTCGTAACGCCCTTTACATTGAGTAATCGATCAAATATGATATTCCCGGCTTTGTTAGGTCGTCGAGCTTTGGCTGGGCGATTCCTAGTAGATACTGCTAAATTACTGGTAAAATAAGACTATGAAAATTGCTATCCTCTCAAGAGGCCCCAAAAACTATACTACTATGCGACTTGTAGAAGCTTGTGAAAAACGAGGCCATGAGGCGTTGGTAGTGAATCATGCAAAATGCTATATGGACATTGAGTCCAACAAACCTAACATCGTATTTGAAGGCGAGTCACTAGCCGATGTAGACATAGTAATTCCTCGAATTGGTCAATCCATCACTTCTTATGGTAGTGCGGTTATCAGGCAGTTTGAGATGATGCGTAAGTATTGTTCTGTTAGCTCACTGGCCTTGGTACGCAGTCGCGACAAGCTACGTAGCATGCAGATACTTGCTCGTTCTGGAGTAAATATTCCCAAGACAGTCTTTGCTCGTGAAGGTGAATACACCGAGGAGCTACTTGATATGGTTGGTGGCACACCTGTGATTATTAAACTATTAGAAGGTACTCATGGTATTGGTGTGGTTCTGGCCGAAACAAAGAAAGCTGCCAAGTCAGTAATCGATGCATTTTATGGGCTAGGTGCCAACATATTAATCCAAGAATTTATTGAGGAAGCCAACGGAGCAGATTTGAGAGTAATAGTTGTGGGGGATCGAGTTGTAGGTGCTATGCTTCGCAAGGGAGCTGAAGGTGATTTTCGTAGCAACCTACATCGCGGTGGTAAGGCCCAACCAGCAGAACTTACCAAGAAAGAAGCCAATGTGGCGATCAAGGCAGCTCGAACGCTAGGGCTTAACATAGCAGGAGTTGACATTATTCGCTCACAAAAAGGACCACTGGTGCTAGAGGTAAACTCCAGCCCTGGCCTGCAAGGCATTGAACAGCAAACGGGTGAAGACATAGCTGGTGAGATCATTGACTATGTCGTTGACAAGGCTCTTGGCAAACGCCGTAAAGATCGTATCGGCGCCTAGTAAGCATTACTAATTTATAGCCATTTAAGTTACAATTGTTGGTATGGAAACCAATGATAAATCCTTGATGTACTTTCGTGAAGGTTATGGTAGCGACAAGACTTTGAGTGGTGAGGGCTATCGTAGAGTTATTGAGGAACTTCATGGCCAAGGGGTAGAAGTCTTTGTAGTACGTGGCAACGAACAGTTTGATATGGAGTCAGGGATGGTAGTGCCGTATGCCGTCAATATTGAAAGAGATGGTGATAGCTTGCATGTCAAAACCAGCCCGGCGGATCAAGAGATGCCGGTAGGGGCAACTTCGATTCGTACCTACGGACGTGACATTGCACCAGAGGTTGAGCAGTTTGGGCCAAGTGTTGTAAATGCAGCTAAGGTAAGAGAACTTGACGAGAAAGACAAGGCTTATGAGTTTATAGGTGATTTACAGCCACTTACTTTGGTCGTCGAGCCTGACAAGTTAAAAAAGCAGTTGCAAGATATTGGTACTGACTCAGTGGTATTAAAACCTGTTAAGTCTGAGGATAGCCGAGGTCGGCTTATAGTACCCAAACAAGATTTGCTGGACGACAACAAGTACAAGGTAGAGGTACAACAAGACGGGACAACACATTTGTTGAGTGCCGATGGCCAGATTGATTTGAATCTCAATCGCGAACACGGCTACTTGTTGCAAGAGTTGATTGATACAAAACAACCCTTCCCTAGTGAAATAGCCAATGCAGTAATATCAAGCTGCAAGCAAGATTATGAGGCACACAAACATGACCCCAAGGAAGTTCGACTGATGCTGTACTGGGGTGATAAGAAGTTGATCATACCTTATGCGAGGCTATTTAAGCCCAAGGGTGACCAAACAGTACGCACTAGAGATACTGAAGACGACGATTGGCTTTTGCTTGATATTCAGCAACACTTGCCACCTGAATTGGAAAGTATGGCAACCACAATAGCCAATGACATACTAACCAGGGCAGAAGTAAACCATTTGCATGGGGCAGTAGACGCTGCGTGGGATGGCCAGCGTTGGAGAGTTATGGAGCTAAACATGTGGTTCCCGGTACCTCCAAAGTACTCTCTTGCCAGACAACACGGTGCCGAAGAACTAGCCGATGTTCACAGGCGTAGCATTGCTGAACTTATGGGCGACGCAGCTCGCGATGCCAATGCTCGGTACAAATCTCACATACAAGATCGTGAGCATTGATTTTTGTCTTCAAAAGCAGTAGAATAATCAGGTTAAAAGTAGATTAATTGCTCTTACATGTACTAAACCGTAAGGGCCCGTAGCTCAGTTGGTTAGAGCACCTGCCTTTTAAGCAGGGTGTCGTGGGTTCGAGTCCCACCGGGCCCTCCATGAGATTTCCGCCGTGTGCGGATTTTTTATTTATTATGCTTGTCTATAAAATGCTCATAGTACTAATCTATGATGTATGCGTCGAACTGTCCAAATAATTATACTCGCATTAGGCTTTCTGGTTGGTATTGTTTATAGCGCTCATTTTTTGATACAGCCAAATTTGATCTTGCTGTTAACAGCTTATTGTGTGTTAGCTTTGGCGACTGTCCACTCTAAATATGCCTATGTGCTACTTGCGGTGATTGGCTTAAGCCTTGGCATTTGGAGAGGGGATCTCTACTTTTCACAAGCACAGCAATATTCATATACAAACTTTCTTGGCCAAAAGATTGTGGCAGTTGGTACTGTAGCAACTCGGCCAAGCTGGGATCAACAAGGAGAATATGTATTTGAGATTGGCAGTGTTTCGATCAATGGCAAACAGTTTGATCATAACATCAGAGTTAAATCGCTTACTGGAATAGCTAAACAAGGTAATCGTGTCCAGGTGAGTGGTAAGCTCTGGCCAACCCTCGGGCGTACAGAGGCAGGTGTACGCTATGCCAAAGTAGATGTTATTAGCGCCAACCAGCCGATTGAGATCCGAGCCAAGGATTGGTTGATCAACGAGGTCGGTGCTACTTTGCCCAAGCCCAGCAGTGACTTCATGGTCGGGATATTGATTGGCGAGCGATCATCGTTACCGAAGGATTTGCAGGATATGCTAACAGTGTTAGGTCTGTCTCATGTGATTGCGGTGTCGGGCTACAATCTTTCAATCCTAGCTGGTATGCTCGATCGACTGCTCAACGGCCGTTGGCGCTGGGGTGGATTGGCGATCTCATTGTGGCTGGTATGGGGGTTTGTGCTACTCACAGGTGCCGGCGCCTCAATCATGCGTGCCGGGATCATGACCTCAATATTCTTGGTACTTAGATATTACGGCAAGGATCGAGCAGTTTTGCCCGCACTTGGTATTTGTGCAGCCATTATGGTTACTATTAGCCCATCGTACTTACTAAGTGATTTGAGTTGGCAATTGTCATTTTTATCACTTGTGGGAATAGTTGTACTAACCCCAAGATTGCAATTGCTACTACCATCTAGGCCAAAACTCCTTATGGAGTTACTGGCAGTTACACTGGCAGCTCAAATAGCTACATTAGGATTAGTAGCTTACAAGTTTGGGCAAATAAGTCTGATAGCGCCATTGGCCAATCTAATAGTCATGCCAATCATCCCACCACTTATGATGGTAGGCATGGCCTTGGTAGTATTACACTTGCTGGTGCCTGGTGCTTCGATTGTTATGGGGACGTGGTTGGCATATGGTACAAATGTGCTGTTTGACTTGTTGCGCTATATCAGCAGTTGGCGAATATCTCAAATCAATATCATCCAGCCGAGCCTTTGGCAAATTACTACTTACTACTCAGTACTACTTATATGGATAGGTCTTACAACTCGCAACCCTCGGCTCAAGCTGTTCCAAAATGATCTGAAAAATGCTATAATTTCACCAATAGCTAACAGTAAAGAGCCTGCTAGTTTTGATGAAGTTCAAGGCGATGGCAAGCTGTCGGCTGAGACGTACAAACTTCGTACGCTGAAGTCGCAGCGCAGCCAATCAACTAAGTAATTCGCAAAAGTAGAGGCTCGACAGGAGTTCGACATGAGTGGGCATTCAAAGTGGCACAGTATAAAACATAAAAAAGGTATTACTGACGCTAAGCGTGGCAAGGTATTTACCAAGATGGCTGCAGAAATTGCTGTAGCAGCACAAGGTGGTGCTGATCCTACTATGAACTTCAAACTACGCCTTGCTATCCAAAAAGCCAAAGCAGCCAATGTACCAGCCAACAACATAGAGCGTGCCATTGCTCGTGGTGCTGGCAACGGGGACGGTGCTAGGCTCGAGGAGTTGGCATATGAGGGATATGGACCAGCCGGAGTGGCTGTGCTTGTCAAAGCTCTCACCGACAACCGTAACCGCACAGCGCCAGCTGTTAAGGCTGCGTTTAGTAAACATGGTGGTAACTTAGGAGCACCCGGGAGTGTGAGTTATCTTTTTGAGCAAAAAGGCATTGTTGTGTGCAAAGAGGGCATCGACAAAGACGAACTTAGTCTAATTGCGATTGAGGCTGGCGCTACAGACATCGATGACAGTGGCGACCAACTCGTGGTGTACACATCGCCAAACGATTTGGAGAAAGTCCGCGATGCGCTAGGCGAAGATAATGTCGAAAGTGCCGAGGTGAAGCTCGAAGCCAACCAAACGGTGGTTGTTGATGATGCCGGCAAAGCTAAGACTATTCTCAACCTCATGGAAGCACTCGATGACCTTGATGATGTAGTAGAAGTAACTAGCAACTTTGATATCCCCGACGAAATTATGAGTACGCTGGAATAATGGATTATCGTTTTAGCCCAATCAAGTCAAAGTCAGAACTAGAACAGGCTATTAACTATCTACATACAGAGTGCCACAAACTTTGTAAACAAATAATTGGAGAGTACTTATCAGTTGCCGGGGACGTTGGAGTGTTTTGTCACTTTGATGACGAGTATGAACTACTTACACAGTTTCGAAAGGAGCAAACTAAACCATCGGATGATCCAAATCAAAAATACTTTCAATTAATCGACCCAATTGTAATAGCTGATAGTAATGATGTACCGGCAGCTACCTACGAATGGCTTTATATTCGTAAACCTAGTGGGGATAGTCCACAAGTGGGTGACATAGACTTCGTTCTGCCTGAGTTGAAATACAATAAGCTAAAGCAATCAGTTCGAAGTGGAAGTATTGAAGACGCGAGCATTTACGAACGGCCTGGCTGGGACATGATAGAGCTAAAAACTGCCAATTCCGATGTACTTCCATATGTCTGCACTAAAGAAATGGCTGAGAAAGTAAGAGTAAGATTCTAATGATCATTCTCGGCATTGACCCTGGCACAGCTACCACTGGCTTTGGGGTGGTTAACAAGGAAAATGGCAAGCTTAGTATGGTCGATTATGGCATTGTGAGTACGCCGGTGGGAGTAGAGATGGGTAAGCGGCTGGTAATGTTGGCCGATGACTTAGATCAACTTATCAAATCTCACAACCCAGACATAGTGGCAGTTGAAAAGCTTTATTTTGCTACCAATGTCACTACTGCCATGGCTGTGTCGCAGGCTCGGGGTGTGATTTTATATGTAATAGCCAGTCATGGACTTACGCCACTCGAATTTACACCGCTACAAATCAAGAGTGCTGTCACGGGCAACGGTCAAGCCAAGAAACCACAAGTACAAGAGATGGTGATGCGGTTACTTAAGCTCGATCAGCTACCTCAGCCGGACGATGCGGCGGATGCACTGGCAATTGCAATCGCAGGAAGTAATAAAGGAGTATAATAAGCTTATGATTCAAGTGCCTCTCTTCAACTACCAGTTTGCATGCACACAGAACTGTGACATCATTCAGTTGCTTGTGTGGCTGGCAGTGATAGTAGTAATAGTTTGTATATTCTCAATTCTGGGGGCTATTTTTCATTGGGTTGCCAAACTATTCAGACGTCGCCGATAGAGCATTTGATGCTATAATGCATCTGTGATTGCGAAAATAACCGGAACAGTTATAGAACTCATGCCTCATAGCGCCATAGTGGAGATTACCAGTGGCGTGGGCTACGAAGTTGTGCCTTCGGCAAGTGAGCTTAGCGAGCTTACTATTGGTCAGCCAGCATCGTTTTACATTGCGGAGAATATCAAGGAAGACGAGTACACTCTATATGGCTTTGCCACACTCGATCAGCGGGTTTGTTACTATCAACTCACCTCGGTCAACGGTGTGGGGCCAAAGGCTGCCATGGCAATTCTTGGCAAACATACGGTAGACGAAGTCCAAACTGCCACTATCACGGGAGACATCACACTGTTTAGCAATGTATCGGGCATTGGTAAAAAAACTGCACAGAGAATTATTCTGGAGTTGAAGGGTAAGATTGTGGAAGCAGAAGCACCTGTCAGTGCCAACGACGATCCTGCTGTACTGGCACTAAAACAACTTGGATTTACTACCGACGATGCCCGTAAGGCGCTCAAGGATGTTGATGCCAAGCTAGATACTCAAGATCGTATTCGTCTAGCCCTAAAAGGATTACATTCGTGATAGAGCGACAAGAACCAAAGCCAAAGCAAGTAGATTCAATCGAAGCCGACGTGAAGTTCGAAGATACTCTGCGCCCTCAAACTTTTCGTGACTATGTGGGACAGCCAACACTCAAGAAGAATCTGCAGCTTACTATTACTGCCGCAGCCAAACGCAATGAACCAATCGATCACGTACTACTTTATGGTCCGCCAGGATTAGGCAAGACGACACTTGCCCATGTGATTGCTCGTGAGCTTAATCGTAATATCAAGATCACCAGTGGCCCGGCGGTAGAAAGAGCTGGGGACTTGGCGTCATTGCTTACCAACCTCGAAGAAGGCGATGTATTGTTTATCGATGAGATACATAGGCTCTCTAAGACAGTCGAGGAAGTGCTGTACCCGGCGATGGAAGATTATGCCATCGACATCATGCTTGGCAAAGGACCAGCCGCCCAAAGCGTACGGCTTGATCTACCAAAGTTTACGTTGGTGGGCGCAACTACTCGATTTGGTGCGCTATCAGCTCCACTGCGAGATAGATTTGGCATAGTTGGCAAGCTCGAATATTATCAACCATCTGAGATATCTCAAATTATTGACCGTAATGCTAGTTTGCTCGGCATCAAGATTGATCCTAATGCACTCGAGCAGATGTCACATCGTGTGCGTTTAACGCCACGCATAGCCAATCGTCTACTAAAGCGGGTGCGTGACTGGGCCCAAGTACACGGCAGTGGTGATATTACACCCGAGGCGCTGGAAGCGACTCTTCAGCTTCTAGAGATAGACGAATACGGACTTGAGAATGCCGATCGCAAGGTAATGCAAACTATTATTGAACAATACAATGGCGGACCGGTCGGCGTAGGCACACTGGCTGCAAGTGCCGGTGAAGAACGCCAGACCATTGAGGATGTATACGAGCCCTATTTACTTCAAATCGGGTTCTTGGAACGCACCACACGCGGGCGCAAGGCAACCCCTCGAGCTTACAAACACCTGAAGATTAAGCAGCCTGCCGACAATACCAAACAGCCTAAGCTGCTCTAAACTGGTTTTTCTGCTAGACTAGTACTTATGGAAACCCATTTTCGATATCCTGGCCAGCAGGATGAAGAGATAACTAAGCGAGTAGTTCACAAACATTTGTTTTCAATTATGCCTATGTTGGTAGGCTTAATTGTGTTAGGTCTACTTGGCATGGTGTTACTTATGTATGCCTCGGCCAACCCCAGTACTTTCTCGCTTACAATCGATCCGAATATTTACGGGCTAGCAGGACTGATTTTGTTCCTAATCATTATATTCTTGATGTTGGCTATATTTTGGATTTGGCGCCACAACATGATTGTTGTTACCAACATTCACCTTGTAGATATAGATCAAATGGGTCTTTTCAATAGAAAAGTATCTACACTAAGCTGGACACGTATCCAAGATGTTTCAGCCAAGGTCAATGGACCATTTCAAACTATCTTTGGCTATGGCACACTCAATGTCCAAACTGCCGGTGAAGACAAAAACTTTATATTTGACTACGTGCCAAACCCATATGAGCTAGAGCACTACATACTAGAAATGCACAAACTTGTTATGCAGCAAGACGATGGCGTTGCTATACGCGAGGAAGAGCATGCTATGGCTCATGCCATGAGCCAGCCCGTTCAGAATCCCCAGGCATCCACCGCACCGGCTCAGCCGCCAGCTCAAGCTCAGCCACCAACATCCGATCAGCCTGCACAACCAATTGCCGGTACTTATGTGCCTCCGGCTCAAGCTTCACCTACTATTCAGCCAGAACCCGATTCAGCACCCAAGAATCTACCCAAAAACCCCCTTGAGGACTAGATATAATATCAGGTTTCGATAGTGCTACAGCTATCGCCGTAGATGATTTCTTTATTGAGAGCTATTTGTCAGTTCGTATATGTTTGTAGTGCCTGGCTTGATGTCTTTGTCAGACTTATTCTCGAGCGTTGCCTGTAACGTAAACTCAAGGGGCGGGTTTCCGATAGGAGTGTACTTATATGGTTGCTTGGTTTTAGGATCGGTTGGAACTTGTTTGATGTATGGTACAGCACCACCTTCCAATTGGCTCAAACTGTTTGGGTAGAACCCATTGTCGTTGTAGTAGCTTTCAAGTGAGGTTTTGATGTTGCGCAAATCAGCTTTGCGTTGAGCATCACGTGCTCTGGCTGGGCCAGAGAGTAGGTTTGGGATGATTAGCAGTGCAAGTATTACCACTACCACTACCACTACCACCAGTTCGAGTAGGGTAAAACCGTTTCGTTTGCCTTGTAGTACTTCTAACATGACCTCTATTGTAAGGTGTTCATACTACTTACGTCAACGAAGTTACAAAATTAATACTGCTACATGCTTGCCAAAACTTTTGGCATGTTCGTAGAATAGCAATTATGAAAAGTGTTCGATTTTTGTACGTAGTTATGCTTGTCATGGCGTTGATACTTTTACCAATAAAGGTACAGGCTGCCACAACTCCCATATTGATCACGGAGCTTCAGGTTAGCTCAAGTGCTTCAGCTTCAGATGAATTTGTGGAATTGTATAACCCGTCTGATGCAGCGGTGGATATTTCTGGTTGGTTTCTATACTACAAGTCAGCAACTGGTAAAACTTGGACCAAAAAAGCAACTATTCCTACCGGGACTGTATTGCAACCAAAACAGTACTGGGTAATATCAACTGAGGCAGATGGCGATTCCGTATTGAGTAGTGGTATGGCGCAAACAAGTGGCAACATCCAGCTACGTGATTCTAATAGCAACTCTATAGACCAAGTTGCTTGGGGTGAAGGGGATAGTCCCTTGGTAACAGCGGTGCCATCACCTGCAGTCGGAGAAGTGATATACCGTGAATATGATAGCCCACTGTCACTGTTTGTAGACACACAGAATAACTACAATGATTTTGCACTAGCTACCAGCGCGACACTTCATGCACCAACCATTGTTACCCAATCACCTGAGACTGAGCCAACTAGCTATCCTAGTCTGCGTATCAATGAGTTGTTTCCAAACCCAGCCAGCCCACAAAGCGACACGTCTGACGAGTTTATTGAATTATTTAATCCAAACGGCGTGGAAGTAAACCTCAATGGATGGCGCCTGCGCGACTCTGGCGGTGCCATGTTTACCATCGGCGATGTAAGTATACCTGCTAGCGGCTATATTACATTCACAAGTGGTGATACGAAACTGTCCCTTAATAACTCGGGCGATAGTATAGACCTACTTGCACCAAACGGTGATGTGATTGATCAAAGTGAAGATTACGGCGAAGCCAAGGAAGGTCTTAGCTGGGGAGTCGTTGGTGGTATTTGGAACTGGACAACATCGCCAAGCCCAAATAGCGCAAATACTGCAGCGCTTGTTGAGCCTACCGAAACCAGCGCAACTACCTCAAGCTCAAAGTCCTCCAAGAAGGCAAAAGCAACTGTTGCTAAGGCTAAGTCAACAAAGGCAGCAAGTAGTAAGAAAGCTGCTGATGCCAAGAATACTCCAATAGGTGCCATCACCGACAAAGCAACAGAGACAGCCAAGAACACAAACTTCTGGGGTTGGTTGCTCGTACTGGCTGGAGCAGCTACCATAGGATATGGAATATATGAATACCGAACCGAAATCACAAACCTATACCATCGATGTCGCGAGGCTATCATTGCTCGCCGCACAACTCGCCCAGGCAATTCCTAGTACTCGACAGGGTGCAGTACTTATTGAATTAGTAGGAGATTTGGGTGGTGGCAAAACTACCTTCGTAAAGGCTTTGGCAATTAGCCTGGGTATAGATAAGACTGTTACATCGCCAACTTTCACTATTCATCAGCGCTACGAGATACCAAATTGTAGTGGGTACTTGGAGCACTTCGATCTATACCGGCTTGAAGACGATGATTTAGTACTAAGTGAGATTGACGATGCTCTAGCCAATCCTGAGTCAATAGTTTGTATTGAGTGGGCGCAGCATTTCGGATCTCTCAATAACCGGGATCGATTAAAAGTAGAATTTGAATATATAGATGAGCTGCATCGCAAACTCATTCTGACTGCAGTCGGTACACCATATCAAAAACTTCTGGAGCAAGTCACATGATTTTGGCAATCCGCACCGATCAGCCAACGGCCGAGTTGTATTTACTCAATTCTAACTCGACAGTGGTTACTCAAAAAAACTGGCTGGCCGATAGAGAGCTTGCGAAGACCCTAAATACTCATATAGGTTTGTTGTGTGAAGAAGCAAATATTAGAGTTAATGATGTTGATGGAATAATTGTGTTTACTGGTAGTGGATCATTTACAGGCCTACGCATTGGTGCCAGTGTTGGCAACGCGCTGGCTTATAGTAACAATACTGTGATTGTAGAATCTGACGGTGACGATTGGCTAAAACAAGGTGTAGAGGCTCTTAGGAATGCCTCAAAAGGCACCTATATTAGTCCGCGTTACGATCGCGAGCCCAATATTACAAGCCCTAAGTCGGCTTGACTCAACAGATAAAAAAGCCAATAATAGGTGTTAAGCACATTACATTTATCGTGCTTCCAAATTTTTTTGCATTTGTAACTAATAACCATGTCTGCCATTAGCAATTAATAAGTTGCAATGGCCGTGCAACTCGCACGAGACAGTTGAATAGAAAGGGGAGTGTCGCATGCTACCATTATATGTTGTAATCGCCTTGGCCATCGGCGGAGCAGCCGGCTTTGGTGTACAAACTATTACCTACAAAAAAAGACAAACCGATGTTGATACAAAAGCCAAAAAGTTACTAGACGAAGCTCGTGACAATGCTAAACAAATAGAGCTCGAAGCCAAGGATAAGGCTATAAAAGTAATTGATGAAGCGAAGTCTGAAGAACGTGAGCGTCGGTCAAAACTCGATGCCCAGGAAAAACGCGTGGCCGATCGAGAGACCTTGCTCGATAGCAAATTGGAACAGCTTGAGCAGCGAGGTACTAAACTTACAGCCGATGAGAAAGAGATTGCCGCTATTAAAGACGAATTGCGTGCTATAAGAGCTAAACAAGAAGAGAACTTACAGAAGATAGCCAAGCTCGACAAGAAACAAGCCGAAGAAAAACTTTATGAGCTTACCGAGAAAGATCTCAAACACGACTTAGCAGCTTATATAGAAAAGCGCAAACGAGATGCTACCGAAAACGCCGATGATACTGCCAAAGAGATTATGGCTGCTGCCATGGAACGTATGGCCACTCCCACTGCTACCGAGCGACCTATTAGTATGGTTAAGATCCCTGATGATGAGGCGAAGGGCCGTATAATTGGCAAGGAAGGCCGCAACATCCAAACAATTGAGCGTCTCACTGGAGTTGATGTGATAATCGACGAAAGCCCGGGTGTGATTACTCTGTCTGGCTTTGACCCTATTCGTCGCCAAATAGCTCGCCGCACTATTGAAACATTGGTAAGTGACGGACGCATCCATCCCGGTCGAATTGAAGAAGTCGTTCAAAAGGTACAAAAAGAAATCGACCAAGAGATCAAACTAGCAGGTGAAGAAGCTGCGCGTGATGCTAAGGTGCCTGGCTTGCCACCTGAGATTGTAAAAACCATGGGCTCGCTGAAGTTCCGCACTAGCTACAGTCAAAACGTACTCTTTCACTCTGTGGAGATGAGCCACTTGGCTGCTATGATTGCCGAAGAGATTGGTGCTGATGTGCAGATAAGCCGTACGGCTGCTTTCTTGCATGATCTCGGTAAAGCTGTGAGTCACGAGGTTGAAGGTAAGCACCATCACATCACTGGCGACATGATGCGCAAGGCTGGCTTCGACGAAGCGACAACTCACGCTGCCGAAGCTCATCACGACGACATCGAGGCCACCACTGTCGAGGCGTTGATAGTACGTGTGGTAGATGCACTCAGTGCCGGACGCCCCGGTGCACGTGGCGACACACTCGAGAACTACGTGAAGCGTATGCAGGATCTTGAAAATGTTGCCAATGCTTTTGAGGGTATTAGCAAGAGCTATGCAGTATCAGCCGGTCGTGAGATCCGTGTGTTTGTGAAACCCGAGCAGATCGATGACCTCAGTGCTATCAAACTTGCCCGCGATGTAGCGACTAAGATCGAAGCTACACTCAAGTATCCAGGTACTATCAAGGTAAATGTAATTCGTGAGACTAGAGCTGAGGAGTACGCAAAATAAATGGTAGAGATAGTATTTGAAGCTCACGGCACTACTCTAGACAACGAAGCGCACAAAGCTTCCGGTTGGCATGATGTTGCACTTTCACCACTTGGTATGAAACAATCAGGCGAGATGGGAGATCGGTACAAAGCCGATCACTTTGATGCTGTTTTTACTTCCGATTTACAGCGTGCCGAAATGTCCGCAAAAATCGGTTTTGTGTACAAAGACTGGCCGATTATAACCGATAAGCGCTTACGTGAATGTGATTATGGTGACCTTACACAGCATCCAAGCGAAGAAGTCGACAAGCTCAAAGTGGAACATATTACTGACCCTTTTCCAAATGGTGAAAGCTACGAACAGGCTGGCGAGCGCATAAAGAGTTTTTTGGGTGACTTACTCAAAGATTATGATGGTAAGCGGGTAATGGTGATCGGCCACCGCGCCACACAGTTTGGTATCGAGTATTGGGTAAATGGCAAAAGTTACCAAGAGCTTACTACCACGCCGTTCAAGTGGCAGCCAGGCTGGACATACAAACTTGATAAACTTGCAGAAGTAAAATGAAAGCACTAATAACCGGCGTAAATAGTGAAGTGAATAAGGCACTGCTTGGCTCGTTGGTGGATGCTGGCTACGAGATTGTTGCACAATATCATTCCAACAACAACTTAAGCCAAGAAGTAATGGATAAGTATCCAAACGTTACTTTTGTCCAAGCTGATTTTCAAGACAAAACAAGTTTTGATGGCTTTTTAAAGGAAGTTGAGGGTGGAGCACCATACGATGTAGTTGTAAACGCCGCAGTGTACTATGCCGAGTCTGGTGATAATTGGGAAGAAGTACAAAAGGATTGGCAAGAGTGGCAAAATAACTTTCTAGTTAACACAACCGTGCCTGGGTTGCTGATGGCATGTGCAGAAAAGCTTGTAGTTGATCAAGGCGTAGTGGTAAACATTTCTTCTTCGATGGGCCAAAAACAATTTGGTGACATGCAGTTCAATATGTATGGTGCTAGTAAGAGTGCACTTGATCTACTTACCAATACCTTTGCCAAACGTTGGTCGCCACGGATTCGGGTGGTCGGTATCGCGCCTGGGTATGTACATAGCGCTTGGAACATGGATATGGACGAAGTAGATCTCAAAAATATTCAGAAAGACCAACTAACAAATCGGCTAGTAGAACCAGCCGAAATTGCCGATCTTATGATGGAAGTTATCCGAAACCAAAGCATCAATGCGACTACAATAGTAATAGATGGTGGCTATAGTGCACCCAAGATTGGATAGTAATGGCAACTATTGAAGATTTTGATAAGTTAGATATTCGAGTTGGGAAGGTTGTGAAGGTCGAGGATTTTCCTGAAGCTCGCAAACCGAGCTACAAACTTCAAATAGATTTTGGTAGTGAAGTTGGTACAAAGAAATCTTGTGCCCAACTAGTCGCCAATTACAAGAAGAATGAATTGGAAGGCAAGCTAGTAGCTGCGGTAGTAAACTTCCCGCCACGTCAAATCGGCCCAGCCGTGAGTGAAGTATTAACTCTAGGCTTTCCGGATAGTGATGGCAATGCCACATTGATCATGCCAACCAAAGATGTACCGCTTGGTGGGAGATTGTTCTAATGAAACTACTACTCACATCCGATGGACTAACAACCAAACAGTTGCAGAATGTGCTTATTGACTTGGCTGGCAAACCGTTTGCTGAGCTCAACTTTGCTTGTATTACCACTGCCATCAATCGCGATGACGGTGACAAAACAAAAAAAGTGAAAAGGATATCGAGTTTAAATTCCCTTGGCTTTGCCAAATTTGATTTGGTTGATGTTGCTGCAATCGACAAAGAATATTGGTTACCAAGGCTAGAGGAAGCAGATGTTATTTTTATACTTGGCGGTAACACATACTATTTGCTCGATGAAGTCAGGAAATCTGGATTGGCAGATGAACTACCAAGGCTTCTAGAAACAAGAGTCTATGTTGGCGATAGTGCCGGTAGTATTTTGGTCACGCCATCAATTGATGTAGCAGAGATTGATGATGGCGATGAGAACATCGTGGATATCAAAGACACGTCAGGCCTTGGCTTGGTGGATTTCGAAGTTTCTCCACATACTCCTGAGGATGTGTCTCTCAAAGCCAATGAAGATTATGCCAAGACCATAGAAAATAAACTCATAGCATACGACAACAATATGGCAGTCAAAGTTGATGGTGACAAAATTGAAATGGTAGGTGATGGAAAGTATTGGGAATATAACAAATGATTATTCGCGAAGCTACAATTAACGACTTACCTGCAATTCAGGATTTAGGGCTTGGGTTATTCCGTGATCCTTCAGGTAGTACGGAAAAGTATGCAGATTTCGATTGGGCACACGACGAAAGAGGTAAAAGCTACTATTTGGAACACATAGAAAATGCAGATAAGCTTTGTTTGGTGGCTGAAACAGAAGGAATGGTGGTAGCATATCTTACTGGTGAGCCAAACACATTAGTTGATTGGCGTCCCATTAAGACTTTTGAGCTAGGTAGCTTTTTTGTACTGCCGAAGTATAGATCAAAGGGCATTGGAACAGACATGGTAAAGAAGTTTACAAAATGGGCCAAGGATAATGGTGCTGTTACTGTTAGAGTAAGCGCATATGCAGCCAATAAACGAGGGATAGAATTTTATAAGAATATTGGTTTTGAACCAGAGAGTCTAACCTTAGAAATGGAACTAAAATGAAAATACTATATATCGGAGACATAATCGCGAAGATAGGTCGCAAGGCTGTGGCACAAGTACTGCCGGACTTGCGCAACGAGAAACAAATTGACTTTGTAATAGCCCAAAGCGAAAACATGAGTACTGGTAACGGGCTGACGATTGATTCGGTCAATCAGATGCGTGAGGCCGGAGTGGACTTCTTCACTGGTGGTAATCATAGCTTTAAGAAGAAAGATTTCTATCCGTACTTCGAAGACCCAAACGTACCAGTGATTCGCCCTGCCAACTACCCTGGCAAAACGCCAGGACGTGGTTGGGCTGTGGCCGATACGCCCTTTGGCAAAGTATTGGTAATAAATGTGATGGGGCAGACATTTAACGGTCCGCAGTTCGATCATCCACTCAAGGTCGTCGACGAGATTCTAAAACAAAACGATCATGAACATATTGCTGCTAGCATAGTAGACTTCCATGGTGATCTCACAAGTGAAAAAGTAGCAATTGGGTTCTACTACGATGGCCGAGTGAGCGCGGTAGTGGGGAGCCATACGCACGTAAGTACCGCGGACGCTCGAGTACTGCCTGGTGGCACGGCCCACATCAGTGACGTTGGCATGACCGGCCCAACTGATTCTGTACTTGGGGTAAAGAAAGAAGTGATTATTGAGAAGTGGCTTACCCAGCTGCCTGGTAAGTTTGATTGGCCGACGAGTGGTGAGGTACAATTTAGTTCAGTACTAATTGATGTGGGTAGCGATGGTAGGGCACGCTCAATCGAACAAATCTTAGTGAAAGTAGATGTATGACCAAGAAGGAATTAATTGCAGAGCTTGCGGCTGAGATGCACTACAGCAATGCTCAAGCCGAACGAATCGTAAATAAGCTATTGGGCATAATCCAAGCTGAAATCAAGTCTGGACATGATGTTAAGATCAGTGGCTTTGGTACATTCTATCGTGGGCGTAAGGCGGCCACTCATGCTGCCAACCCTCAAACTGGTGAAATTATGGAAATTGCCGAGCAGATAATCCCCAAATTTCGAGCTGGTACAGCATTCAAGCGCACAATTAAGTAGAGTTGGTTTATTTCTGCTTTGAACATCTTCGTTAGAATCTACGGTTCTCGTGCAACGTAGTTGACTACACCTTACTTCGATCCTCGATTCTGCCTAGATCTTCTTGCATAAAACTAAACCATTAGAACTAAGCAGCTAGCACTTTTTACTTAAGTGATAGTCGACTATACTTGTAATGTATGGCAAACACATTAGTGAGTGACGAAAAAGTAATCGATCAAATTACGCATCTGCCAAAAGTGCGGATGAGTATATTTCGAGATATTGAGCCTGGTAAGCAAGGTGGCGTACTTTTGCGCCTTAGTAAAAAGCTTCGTTATAAGATTCTAGATAACCTCGACAATGACGAGATTATTGCTATGCTCAACTATCTGGATCCCGACAAAGCCACGGATATTATTCAAGAGCTACATCGGCATCGAGCCAAGCATATCACTGCAGAGCTCAATCAAGATCTGCGTGACAAGGTTGATACGCTATTGAGCTTTGATCCACGCACAGCAGCCGGTATGATGAACCTCGATTATGTAGAGGTGAGCCCTAAGGCAACATTTGAAGAATTGTCGGCTGACATCCAGGCACATGAGAAACGCACAGGTAAGTTTCCAGTAATATTGGCCTTCGAAGATGGCAAAATGATCGGCGAGCTACCTGGCCATGAGTTGGCTCTGCGCAAGCGGACGGAGCGAATTGAAAAATACATCAAGCGCGTACCGTCTATCAAATACGATAGTGATGAGCGCAAGGTTGTAAACTCGTTTATGAAGAACCCCCACAATAAGGTAGTGGTGCTTAATGAAGATGAGAGTGTCATGGGTGTGATCCATTCCGATGATTTGATCGCTCTTATCAATCGACGAACGGCAAACGACCTCTATGGATTCGCCGGTGTTAGCAACGAAGAAGATGCCTTGGATGGAGTAGGTACCAAGGTACGATATCGTTATCTTTGGCTTATCATCAACCTCGGTACGGCATTTCTGGCAGCATCAGTTGTTGGGATGTTCGAAGGAACAATCTCCAAGTTAACATTGCTTGCTGTGTATATGCCTATTGTTGCTGGTATGGGCGGTAACGCTGCAACTCAAACACTAGCTGTGTCTGTGCGTGGCTTGGTGATGAAAGAGATCGATTTAAAACATGGTATGAGATTTGTGATGCGCGAGGCAGGTGCCGGTGTGATAAATGGTCTTATCAACGGCATCATTGTTGCAGCTGTGGCCACTATATTCAACAAAAATCCTCAGCTTGGGTTGGTATTGGCAATGGCTATGGTGATTAATTTATTGATAGCCGCAGTTGCTGGTGCAGTGATACCACTCATCATGAAAAGCTTAGGTAAGGACCCTGCAACCTCGGCCACAATATTTATCACTACTTGTACTGATGTAGGTGGATTCTTTGTATTCCTAGGTCTTGCCCAATTGATTCTAGTCAAATAAAGCATGATAATGTATATCAACAAATAACTTTTGTAAAAAGGAAATATATGCCAGACGAATCAAAGTCTTCATCACAAGATAAACCTGAAGCCAAACAACAGGATACAAATATTGCGTCTCAACAAGCTGAGCTCGGCCAAATTTCAACCGATCAAACTACAGACAAGCCAAAGGCAGATCAAACCAAGCCAATCTATAAGAAACCTAAGTTTTGGATTGGTATAGCCGCCATAGCGATAGGTGTGGTGTCTATCACTCTCGGGTTGATATATCGAAACAATGTACTTAAAAACCAGCAAACAATTTCTGATGGTTGGCATGTAGTCGTAGCTGAATCAAATACTACGATTGTGCTTGGCGATCAGATCAAAACACCTGATCAGTATACCGAGTATTCCAAACAGCTTCATAAGTTTGCTCAGATTTTGAACGATAACAAATACTCTGCTGAAAAGATGCCAACATTCTTGAGCAATGGCAAAGCTGTAGCAGAGTACAAGGGCTTTTTGGATAGATTTAATACTTACATAGCCAATGCTGCCACCCAAAGTGACACTGTGAGTGACCTTGCTACTAGTGATATTGTTCAGCTTGACGAACAAGCCAACAGTGCTCGTGATGGCGCTAATACTCTCAAATCCAACAATAGCTTTCTCAACGAATCTATGCCTGACAAAATCTATCTCATATCAGCAACACTAGACAAGGTTAAAAACGAGATTGATACTCGTAAGAGTGAAGAGAAAGCTGCCAAGGATGCTGCCGAGGCACAAAAAACCAAGGATGCCGCCGATGTTCAAACTGTTCAGACCAACGTAAATCAGTATCTAACTGCTTTTGTAGCCGGCAATGGCTCCACTATGCGCAAGTATATGACACAGGCATTCCAAAATGAGTTTGATTTCAATCAGCTTACACCTGAGTCACGTGCTACTGTGTATCCTGCAAGCTTCCGTGTTATAACAGTCAAGAAACAGGACGACGGCAACTATAAGGCGACAGCCAATGTGTTGTACAAATATCATGACAATCCAAGCCAGTATACCAACGGTTACGAGTATGTATTAATCCCCACGACTAATTCTGTGGGTTGGCTTATCAATACAGAGAAGGTTGGAGCTAGCTACTAAGAGTTTCGCTAGTTAATAATTGCTGGTACGCCCTGAGGGATTCGAACCCCCGACCTTCTGGTCCGAAGCCAGACGCTCTATCCGCTGAGCTAAGGGCGCGTGATCTATATAAATCGAACCCAATTCTAACAGATTGATCAACTTATAGCTAGCTTAGTTAAGTGATACAATATAAGTATATGAAGCTCAACAATTATCAAAGAATCATGCTCGTCTGGGCCGGGCTAGTATCGGTTGGGTATGTAGCGAGTATTTGGCTGTTTGACTCGATGGTCGCTTTCTTTGTGCTTTGGTTTGTTGTTGGAGTAGTAGGAGTGGCTGTTGAGTATAAGTTAGGTGGCACCAAAGACAAAAAAACCAGAATATCCCAAATAGTATGGGCAATAATAGTATTGGGCGGAATATTTTTGAATATATTTGAGCGAACTGGTGCTATCCCACTATTTGGTGACAACATGTTTATTGGCTGGCCATTGGCATGTTCGTTTGGCATGCTTGTAACAGCACTAATATATCGTCTCAATGTCAGTTATTTGATATTGATGGTGGGATACATAGGATTTGCTGCAATGATGTACTTTGTTGTAAAAGGCTTTAATATAAGCCTGTTTGTTTCGGCATTGCTTTTTGCAGCATTGTTGTTGGTAGACGCTGGCTTTGAGGGCACGCCTTTTCGCAAAAGAAACTTGTTGGTTCAGAAGCGGCATCTTGAAAAATAGCCCAAAATAGCGTATTATTGGTTTCTTGTAGACCCCCTAAAGTCTAGTACCTTACACTGCAGCACAAATTGAGAAATCAATTTGTTGTAAAACGTCCAAGTGAGCAACTAGCTTAGGCGGACGTTTTGCTTAAGCGGGTATCGTATAATGACTATTATGCCTGCCTTCCAAGCAGGCGATGTGGGTTTGATTCCCACTACCCGCTCCATGAAAGTTTATAGTCTTAACATCCCGGGTTTGCCGGGATTAGGTTTATTTAGGGAGCCTTGGTTTGATAAGATAGGCTTAGGTTTAAGCCCCCGTAGCTCAGTTGGATAGAGCAACGGTTTTCTAAACCGTAGGTCGCAGGTTCGAATCCTGCCGGGGGTACCAGAGCAAAGTAAAAAGTGCAAAGGCGTAAGTTAAGGGCGTACAACCAGCTACTTTATCCTTCAGCCTTATCACTTCATATTTAGCAGTATGGCGGGTGTAGCTCAGTTGGTTAGAGCGACGGATTGTGGTTCCGTAGGTCGTGGGTTCGAATCCCATCACTCGCCCCATTTGTCGGATTAGATAAAAAAGTTTTGGGCCATTAGCTCAGTTGGTTAGAGCATCTGCCTCTTAAGCAGAGTGTCCCGGGTTCGAGTCCCGGATGGCCCTCCATTCGTACTATCGATCTAATTACAGTTTTACAAACCAAGTTACTGTTTGTGAAACTGAGAGGAGAAAGTAGTATGATAACTGACAGACGATGATCTTTGATCGTCGTCGAAAGTGTATATACATTTACGACGACGGGGTGTGGCGCAGTTGGTAGCGCGCCGCGTTTGGGACGCGGAGGCCGGAGGTTCGAGTCCTCTCACCCCGACCACGTCGAAGTATTGATTCAACAGATATACAGATTGCACAAGCAATCTGTATTTTTTGTTTTCTCAATACTTCTCCTTTTCCATCAAACAAACGGAGACCTGGTTTGTTTGATGGGTTTGATAGAATCAGCTTCTGTAATGTGGAATAATAGCTAGCGTGAAGCCACAATATAGAAAACTTCCCGAAAGCATGAGGCACAAGCAGCTCGATCTGCGAAAGCATGCCAAACCTCCTACTACTAGCCACAGCACTCCAACACCTATGGCCGAACCGCTTAAATCAGTTGATAACCTTAAGCCAGCTTTGGTTGAGCAACAAGATAGTAGTACAAAAGAACCTGAGTTGAAAAATGGATTTGAAGAAACTGCTACTAAAGAACTGAATCAACCTGTAAAGAAACAAAAACCAAAGAAGCGAATGAGAATGATTCTTTTGTTAGTCTTAGCTTTGATATTGCTAGCCTTGAGTATCTATATTCTTGTGTTGATGCTTTTACCTAAAATACAAAAACAATCACCCGAGGAAGTTCAAAATACTGTTAAACAAGCAATCAAACAAGACAAAGATATGGTCTTAATACCAGCAGCTGGGATAAAAGCAGAAATAGCAGAAGGGGATGCAAACATTCTGGACAAGGGCTTAGTGTGGCATAGGTTTCCTGAACGGGGAGACCCGTCAAAAGGTGGCAATACTATTCTAACTGGCCATAGTTTTGTATGGGGTTATACGCCACAACAAATCAAAGAACAATCAATCTTTTACAACCTCAACGAAGTTAAAAAAGGTGATGAGGTAACGGTTGTTTGGGATAAGAAAACATACCAATATACTGTGGCTGATATTAAAGAGGTCAAACCAAACGCCACCGACATTGAGAGCAAGACCACTGACCCAATTCTTACAATCTACACCTGCACTCAGGGCGGTGCAGCTGATGGCCGGGTGGTGGTTATTGCCAAACCTAAATAGTGTAGAATGGTCAGAGTGAAGAATATGTATTCATTGGCTAAGAGTATTATTGGTAAACGGCCCAAATTGTTTCTTGCGGCAGTTGTAGCTGTCGTGATATTACTAGTAGCTGTATCTGTTTTTGGTGTGGTGCGCAAGTCAAAACTAGTTTCAGCCAATCATAATAAGCTGACAAGTACTACGCAGTCAGCTACACTTGGCCCACAGCCTGCTACCAATGAGCCTGTGGTTAAGCCAAATGCACCAGATAATAATAAGACACAATCAACGGGTGACAAAAACGCAAGTTGTAAGTCGCAGCCGCCACTAGCTACTAGCACAGAGTATCGCAATGAGGTTGAAAGGCATGGTAAGAGAATCAGTGAGCTCAAAAAATATTGGCTTGCACATGGTGGACTTAAGCAAGAGGGTTTTACAAGTGCATTCAAAGCAGAAGTTGAGCTAAACAAAAAGAACATGGCTAAGTTTAAGTCTGCTACGCAGGAAAGCCCTAAACCAAAATGTTGAGTTTGTATTCAACAAAGGCTCTACATTCAGTTATACTAGTTATATGAAAAAGCTTCCGCTTTTGTTAGCTAGTTTGTTGTTTGGCACGTTTGTCTTTGCTATCCAAGTTGGTATGGCTAGTGCCGCTGACTATACTGTTACAAACACAGCTGACTCGGGGGCAGGTAGTTTGCGGCAGGCAATTATTGATGCCAATGCCAATGTTAGCCTTACACCTGACAATATAAAGTTTAATATTGCAGGAGCTGGTGTTCAGACAATTACTATCGGAGCCACTGAACTACCCACTATTACTGACCCAGTTATAATTGATGGTTTTACCCAGCCTCTATCTGGCGCTAGTGGGACTGGTGGTGGAGGCACGGCTGAGTGTGGCGATCTTGTGCCAGCCGCTCTGCCAGCTGCAAGCAATACTCCACAAAACATACTTATACAAATCGATGGTGGTAACATCCCATGGACAGATTATGAACAGGGTATTTTCCATTTCCAGGGTGGATCCGATAATTCAGTAGTACGTGGTGTTTCATTGGTAAATGCGGGTGGTAACAGTGGCGGTTTTGCCTATATTTCAGGCATATCCATCAATGAACCAACTACCAGTGTAACGAACGTTTTGATTGAATGTAATTATCTTGGCATGGAAGCCGACGGCACAACTGGAGCAGGCAATCGTGGCAATGGTGTTCGCGTAATACAAAACTCATCGAACATAACGATTCGAAATAATCTTGTATCAGCCAATGACTCTACTGGCATTATATTGTCTGATGCGACAAATACAGGAAGTATCGTGGAAGAGAACTTGCTTGGCACTGAAGAAAATGGTTTGACACCTGTGGCCAGCCCCTTTGGTAACGGCAACATTTCTACCAACTATTTGGATGATTTTACTTTCCAACGTAATATTAGCTCAAGTCAGTCGTCGTTCACATCAGTGGATATTAGTTATGGCACAAACTCTACAGTTCAAAATAACTATATAGGTTTCAATATCAATCAAGCTAATATTCCCAGTATAGGGTATGGTATGTTTTTGTCTGCGAATGACAGGCTGGATGTTAACAATAACTTAATTGGTAATCATGATTATGGTGTATACATGGACACATATCTGGTCAATCCTTCAAGCTTTAGCAATAATACTGTTCGGAACAACATAGTGGGGGGATATATATACGGAGTATCTAACGCCTCCCAAAACGATATCTACAACAACAGTTATGATGGTATCAATATAGGCACTACGACACTGACAAATAGCAATATTTATAACAATGGCCATACTGGAGTCAGAATAACAGGTAGCGGCAGCGTGATGAAGGGTAACAAAGTAGGACTCAATGGTAGTGGCGTGGTCGCCGCCAATGCAGCAGATGGAGTGCTAATTGATAGTAGTAGCAATGATAATACTATTGGTGGCAATACCGGCGCTGATCGTAATGTGATATCAGGCAATACTGGTAACGGTGTGCATATTTACAATGATGTCCAAGGTATATGTCAGTATAGCAATACGGTGTCTTTGACTATTGGAAATTATATTGGTGTTGATACTAGCGGTAATATATCTGCAGGTTATGGCAATGGTGGCTCTGGGGTGGCAGTAAATGAAATCAACAGTGGTGATAGCTGTGGCGGCGGCTCAGTTTACAAACATGTGATTGGGGGTGATAGTACTGGTCAACCGAACTTGATTGCAGGTAATGCTCAAGACGGTATTCGTGTTTATCAATCTTCCAATGAGAATTTTGGTTCCGATGTATTTAGTGTGAGTGTGCTTCCAAACACTATATATGGCAATAGTAATCTAGGCATAAACTTAGCGGCCGATAGTACAAATACTGGTACTGCCGATACTGATTTATCTCCCAATGTTATAAACAATTTTTTGATGAGCTTTCCTGCTACCAATGCCAATTACTATATCAATCATGCTACAGTGAACTCAGCAACTTTTGTTGGTAATCAAGTTACTGTTAATTACAACTTGCAAGCCAACGCCGTACAAGACAGTAGCGATGGCGTGAGCTTACTTACCTCCGACCTAGTTGGCTATCGGCTCGACTTCTATATCAACGATGCTGCTCAAGACGGTGCCTATTCTGGATATAATCAGGCCAAAACTCACCTTGGGTCATTCATAGTGGATGGATCGGAGAGTGGTGCTACTCACACTTTTGCAAGCCCGATAGCTCCTAGTACAACTCAGAGTGTGAGCGTCACTACTACTGTACTATGGAAAAACATCCCTTATCCTTGTCCAACACCAGGCCGTTTTGGTGATGGCCCGCCATACAGTACTACATCCTGTGAATGATATTTGCCAATCCTCTCTAACCCTGTATAATTAATCTCATATGAAGTTCTTACGCTTAGGTGGAGCAGTATTTGCAGGATTAGTATTGTCGGTAGTATTTGCTACCTCAGCTCATGCTGCTACATTTACAGTTGATAGTACTGGAGATGGTGGCAATACGGGTGGTCCTGGTGTGTGTGATGACGGTACTGGTGATTGTACTCTTCGAGCGGCTATAGAAGCTGCCAATGCCACCGCCGGATCAGATGTGATTAATTTCTCAATACCTGGTGCTGGAGTGCATACCTTTACGCCTGCATCGGCATATGCAGATATAACTGAGCAAGTTACCATCAATGGTGAGACCCAAGGCAATCCAAGTTATCCAACAATATCTCCAGGTGGTGCTAGTTGTGGCACACTAGTGCCTGCAAGCTTGCCAGCTGCATCAAACACACCACATACCTTGCTGATTGAGGTGGATGGAACTACTGGGTCACCTTTTTCACAAGGAGTACTATCTCTTATGGGTGGCTCAAGCGGATCTGTTATTCGAGGTCTGGTAGTCAATAGAGCCAGTAATTTTAGCTCGGGCATCTACGCGTCTGGCGGAATTACCGGCGCAACACTTGAGTGTAATTATGTCGGCACCGACTCATCTGGAGCTTCTGCCCTAGCTAACACGAATAATGGCATTACTATCTACTTAGCAACTGGAGTAACTGTCCAAAATAACTTATTGTCAGGAAATAGTAGTGCTGGCATAAATACTACTGGTTCTGATACCACTACTATTCAAAACAATATAGTTGGCCTAAATGCTGGCGGCAGTAGTGCTTTGGCTAACAATACGGGAATAAGTAGTTATGGATATAACACAACAGGTGGATTTGCAGTTACGCATAACATCGTTGGTGGTAACACAAGTTATGGCGTGAGCTTCGAAAATACGTTTGATATTACAGTCACAGGCAACCTTATAGGTCTTTCTATGAATGGCGGTACTGTTGGTAACGGAGGTGACGGACTTGTAATATTTGGCAGCAGTGATGTAGGTATTGGAGGTACATCAGCAACAAACAGAAATGTAGTTGCTGGAAATACCGGCTCGGGAATTCATCTGTACGAAAACTGCAATGGTAGCGGCAGGATTCAAAACGTTTCGATTATTGGCAACTATGTAGGTACTAACACCAGCGGGTCTGTGGCAACAGGGTTTGGTAACCAAGGGTCTGGCATTACTATCAACGAATACAACGGTGGCTGTGGCTCTGTGTATAAAAATATCATTGGTGGAGACAACGCTGGCGAGCCAAACACAATTGCAGGTAACTCGGAAGATGGCATCCGTGCGTACCAATCACAGCAGGGCGATGTATTTAGTAATTCATTTCTACCAAACATAATACATTCCAATGGCAACTTAGGGATTAATCTTGCTTTTGACAGTGCGGATAATGGCACTGCAGATACAGACCTTGGGCCCAATGTTATTAACAACTTTTTGATGAGTTATCCAGCTACCAACGCCAACAACTACATCAACCATCCCACGATTAACTCTACTAGCTTTAGCGGTAATCAGGTAACAGTCAATTACAGTTATCAAGCAAATGGAGTGGAAGATAATTTTCCTGCCATTCAAGCGTCCAATCTTGTTGGTTACCGACTCGACTTCTATATTAACAACGCTGGTCAAGATGGCGCCTATACAGGTTACTCACAAGGTAAGACTCACTTAGGGTCATTTATAGTTAATGGTAGTGAGACCAACGCCAGTCACGTATTTACTAGTCCAGTGACACCCACCAACGGTCAAGTTATAACTGTAACAGCCACAGTGTTGTGGCAGATTATCCCAGACCCAGGCACGAACTGCCAAGATGATCAATGGGGCGATGGCCCGCCATATCAAGTAACATGTGAAATGTAAATAAGGAGCATTATGTACAAACAAGCATTCACCCAAAATAGAATTCGAATATCCTTGCTAGTACTAGCAGTAGTTACGGCTGCCTTATTAAGTTTGGTCCTTGCTAAACCGGCTCATGCTCAAGAGATCAATCCACCAGCTGACTCTTACACTTATGGCTCAACTTCTGAATTCTCACCCTATGCTACTCTAGGCCAAGGCACCAATGGTGGTGGCAGTAGTGGTAGTTTGGCGTCGACTGGGCAAAGTGTAGCCGTTGGGTTTGCAGCTGCTACCACCTTGTTGGTATTGGCTGGCGTTAGTGTGTACTTGGCTGGCAAAACTCGTCGAAAAACCGCTAACTAGTTTGCCATTCCTCTCTAACCCTGTATAATTAATCGTATGAAGTTCTTACGCTTAGGTGGAGCAGTATTTGCAGGATTAGTATTGTCGGTAGTATTTGCTGCCTCAGCTCATGCTTATACATTTACGGTTGATAGTACTGGTGATGAATCGGCTGTTGATCCTGGCAATGCCGACCCTTCGATCGCTTGTGATACTGCACTAGATACTTGTACTCTACGTTCTGCCATTGAAGCTGCCAATGCTCAGGCCGGAGCTGACATCATTGAATTTAACATATCAGGTGCTGTGGTGCATACCTTTACACCTGCATCGGCGTATCCAGATATAACTCAGCCACTTACTATCAATGGTGAGACTCAGCCTGGTGCCAGCTGTGGCACACTAGTGCCAGCAAGCTTACCGGCTGCATCAAACACACCACATACCTTGCTGATTGAGGTGGATGCGTCAGGTATTGGTTTTACTTCAAATCTTAGAATCAATTCTTTAGGCGCATCAAACTCAGTAATACGTGGGCTAGTTCTCAACCGTGCCGCAAATGGTAGTGCAGTACTTGTAGATAATAGCGCTACTGATATTACAATAGAATGTAATTATATTGGTACCAGCGCCGACGGCACATCTGCAAGTGCTAATTATTATGGCATTACTATAGTCAATGATGTCCAAAGGGTAACAATCCAAAATAATCTAGTTTCAGGCCATACAAATTTCGGCATAGATATTGGTCGTAGTACGGAGCATACTATTCAAAACAACTTAGTTGGAACTGCTTCAGACGGTAAGACACAGCTAGCAAACGGGGGGACTGGGTTAAGTATTTCGAACGAAGGAAACAGTACTAATATAACTACCGTTACGCACAACATATTGTCTGGCAATGGTGATTCAGGCGCACAAATAAGTTCGGCGTCGGACTGGTTTGTACAAGATAATTATTTTGGACTCAATATTGCTGGCGACCCCCTTGGTAATGCAGGCTATGGGTTTGTAGGATATGGCACTGGAAGCTTTACCATAGGTGGTGCGAGTACAAACCAGCGTAACTATATTGCTGACAATGGTGCCGGTGGAATGCATCTGTATCGTGATTGCTCAGCATCTAGCAATACATATAATGGCGAAGTGTTTAATAACTATATCGGTACCAACACTTCAGGTAGTATTGAATCAGGTTATGGTAACCAAGGTGCAGGGATCGAAGTAAATGAGTACTACGGTGGTTGTGTTAGTGTTTACAAGATACTAATAGGTGGCGATAATGCTGGTGAAGCTAACATAATTGCTGGCAATACTGGCCAAGGGCTACTTATACATCAGGAATCTGGTAGTGATGTCTTCAGTATAACCAACCTGGTCAATAGTATGTATGGCAATGGACAATTTGGGATAGACCTAGCTAGTGATGCAGGTGATAGTGGGATAGCAGATGTTGACCTAGGCCCAAATCCTATTAACAACAATCCTATCACTTATCCGACCAATGGATTTGCCAATAACTACCTTAATTACCCAACTGTAAATACTGTCAGCAATTCCGGTGACCAAGTAACTGTTAACTACAACTTCCAGGCCAACCCTGTGGCTGATAGCTTCCCGCATCTTTTACCATCCAATCTTGTAGGATATCGTCTAGACTTTTACCTCAACGATGCTGGTCAGGACGGTGCATATGCTGGGCATTCACAAGGCAAACATCACATAGGTAGCTTCATAGTAGATGGTAGTGAGACCAATGCCACTCACGTATTTACTAGTCCAGTTACACCCACCAATGGTCAAGTCGTAACCGCAACAGCCACTGTGCTATGGAAGATTATCGGATTTTGTGATGGCACACAACAAGGTGATGGCCCGCCGTACAATTATTGTGGACCAACTTAATAAGGAGCATTATGTACAAACAAGCATTCACCCAAAATAGAATTCGAATATCCTTGCTAGCACTAGCAGTAGTTATGGCTGCCTTATTAAGTTTGATCCTTGCTAAACCCGCTCATGCAGCAGAGATCAATCCAGCACCAGGGTCTTACTCTTATGGCTCAACTTCCGAATTCTCACCCTACGCTACTCTAGGCCAAGGCACCAATGGAGGTGGCAGTAGTGGTAGTCTGGCATCGACGGGGCAAAGCCAGATGTTTGGCTACTTAGCTGTTGGGGTGTTGTTGATTGGTGCAGGTGCGGTTACATACTTCACTTTGCGCAAGCGCAAGCACTCTGGTGCTACCAAAACTGACCAAGCTAGCTAACTTGTATTTATCTAAATAATTGCGATAATAATAACTATGGATTTTAACTTACTATTACAGCAGAATTGGTACTGGTTTTTGCTTCTTATGGCATGGAGCCTGGTCTGGAAGGGTTGGGCGCTCTGGATTGCAGCTCGACGAGAACAGAAGGTGTGGTTTGTAGTATTCATGATTGTTAATACACTGGGAATTCTAGAAATATTCTACATCTTCTACTTCAGCAAACAGCCTAAGGTAGTAGCAGCTAAGAAATAGTTACAAGATACTATTAGTAATTATTGGCATTAATGTCTAATATAGTTAATGAGTATCAGATTTGTTAATCAAGCAAGAAACTCAGGGGTGATTGGTTTTAATGTACTTATTCGTGGTGGTTCCAATTATGAGACTAAGCAAAACAATGGCATTAGCCATTTATTAGAGCATCTTATTGTCAAAAAACTTCAACAAGTTGATGGCTGGGTGCGGCCCTACTATATTGATCAACTAGTAGGAGTGACCTACAAGGATCGGATTGAATTTGAAGGCCGTATTTTAGCTACTGATAAAGACCAGCTAGAAGACATTGTTAAAACTATCTTTAGTAACATTGAATTCACAAAAGAAGAGTTTGAGGCTGAGAAACAAGTGATTTTGGAAGAACTTATCGAAGAAGAAGAGAGTGAGGACTATCAGAATCAACGTCAGGAAAGTGAGTGGGTATATGGAGATTCTCCATTAGCTCTTCCTACTGGAGGTACAGTGAAATCAATCAAGAGGCTTAGCCTGCAGGATGTTCAACAATGGCGGAGTAGTTTACTCAGTGAAGAAAATTGTTTTGTTAGTTTTGTGGGCTCAAAAGCTCAGAAACAGATTGGCATCAACCTAGAGGACAAAAATAATTCAATCATAAAGAATGCTCCAATTTTTGTGCCACAAAGTCCTGGATCTCAGTTGATAATTGATGACGGCAAAGAGCAAGTGTCATATTCTGAGAGCTGGTACAGCAAGCCAATGGACTTTAAACTCACGGTACAAACTGAGTTCTTAACACAAATGTTGCAAGATTACTTCTATTATAAGTTAAGAGAGAATGGCCTGTGTTACAGATTTGATGTATCTACCATCGTGCATGCAGAGATAGTAGAGCTAACAATTACTAGTTGGTCCGATAAATCCAAACTTAGTACAATTCAAGAGATTATCTCGAGTACCTTGCAATCTGTATCTTTACTCAATATAGAAGATTTAGAGCTGTATAAGACTAGCTTTGTTGGCAACAAAAAACTTGAAGGCACAGATGAGCAGCTTCAGGCTCACCATCATAATTGGTATAAGGCATTTTGCGGCGTGGATTATGATTTAGATGTGATTATTAAGATAGTTAGTGAGATAAAACAGAGTGATATTAATCATTTGGTAGAGCTATTTGGTATGAGTAGAATAGGGGTAAGGGTGTTGCAAGGGAGCTTAAAATAAGACGAGAAAAGCTCCGGGTGTTACCCCAGAGCTTTCTCTAGTCTCCTCTCAACCATATGGCACTCAGGTGCGGATTAAGGCCATTGGTGAAGCCTTGGAAGCCTTAACCCACCCAACAATCACGGCCACAACACAGATGAACATGATGAGGGCACCACTCAGCAGGATGCCATCGGCGGCGAGGGTCGCGTGAAACCCAGGTGTTACCAGATTGGTGATCTGGATCAACGCGTAGCCTAGCGGAATACTGATGACAAACCCAACCACACTGAGGTACAACATGGTGAGGGCTTCGATCGCACCAATCTGTCTGCGGCTCGCTCCGACGGCACGCATGATGCCCAGCGTTGGGAGCTGTAGACTGATCTGCTTGACCAAGATCACCAGCAAGGTGGGCAGGGCCAAGGCCGTGAGTACTCCGATGATGATCGCGATCAGCGGTGTAATGCTGCTTGACCAATAGCTGATGTTGCCATCGATATAGGCTTGCTTGGTGATGAAGTCCACCTTGCCATCCCATTTGGACACCAGATCGTCCGGAAGTTTGTCGACTCCAGGATCGAACTTGATGGCGATGGTGTTGTAGATCTCGGCACCGCCATATAGGTTGAACATGGCTTGAGGGCTGATAAACAGCATCTCTTTGCCGTAGCTACCCGTTTCAAGGGTGGTACCAACTACGGTGAAACGCTGGTCAACCAAATCCACGGTGTCGCCGATCTGGATACCCATGATGCTTGCTAGGCTGTCGTCGATAGTTGCTTCCTGATTGGAAGCGATGTCTCGACCCTTGGCGATTGGTGGAGCATTGGAGCCACCCGGCTTGTACATGCCATACAGCACACTACGGCCATCCAGGCGGCCCCAGTAGTACATCATGCCATCAGCTCTCAGCCCAGGTGTGGATTCCAGCTCTCGCATCAGTTGAGGTGGCACGGACGAGCTTTCGCCTTGTGAGGTACTACCATGCTGTGTTGCTACCACATCGTAGGTGTTGCTCTGGTAATAACGAGCTGTCCCCACTGTTGATTCCTGGTTGATTGCCCAGAACATCATGATCAGCGCTGCTGTCGCGGCAACGAACCCAATCCGAAGTCCGGCGATCTTTTCGCTGTTGACGCCTTTCTTGGGTCGGAAGGCTCGAATCCAGGCCTGCTTGGCTACGAAGCCATATCTGTTGGCCATCTGTAGGCCTCCTTGTAATAGGAAGGATCGGAAAGAACTAGAGTGCTGCTAATAATATACTAAACCAGGTATAAAGTCAATATTAAGTAGTATTAATACTTTACAAACATAACCAATTATGATATAGTAACAGTCAGCTCTTTCCCAATCATTTTGCTCGCTCAAGGAGGGCAACCATGAAGGCAACTGATAAGCAGCCTTTGGCTGCCCGACGGATCAAGCGTTATCTCATCTGGGGAATCGTACTGGCCTCGGTGGCCTGGACGATCATCCGGTGGGACAGTCTGTCAGAAGTCAAGGACAAGGTTGGCCAGGTGGCTGTGTTCGGTGTACTGATGCTCATCAACGAGGTGATCTTCATCTCAGGGCTTTTGCTGATCACTGCCAGCCTCGGACGACATGTCTTTGTAGGAACAGGCTGGAACCCAGTTCGCTGGGTCAAGGCCTTGCTCGGGGTTCGCGCCAAGGCAACCGAGCTACTTCACAACATTGCTGACAGCAGGACGTTCCGGATGGGTTTCATGCTCAACTGGATTGGTGCCATTGGTACCGGATTGATTCCCACTGTGGGGATCTTCGTCCTACTGCCATACACAGCATGGGGTATTGCCGTACTGCCCATGCTCGACGTAGTCGCCAGCATTGGCATCCGTGCCCCCATCGAAGCCAAGATCAAACAAGCCCGCAACCAGGAGGTGGCGCCATGATCAAGATTCGACCCGCCAAGGTCACCGACATTCCGCGCTACCTCGAGATCGTCGAGGAAGTGTGGCCAGAACAGCTCTCGGTGGCTGAGGATCAGGTGCGCAAGCGCCTGGAGCTCAACCCAGATGGGGTTGTCGTAGCAGAGGTGGACGGTCGCGTTGTCGGCATGGCCACCGCGATTCTGCTCGATAGCTACGACTTCGATCATCCGATGTCATGGTACGAGACCACAGCTGATGGCTGGTGCACCACGCATTGTCCTGGAGGTAAGGTGGTCTTCGGTGTTGACCTCACGGTCTCCGCCAAGGACGCCCCCTCCGGGACTGTCGACGCGCTGGCAGTTGGTCAAGGCCGCTATGCCATCGCCAGTGGTGCCAAGTACTACGTCTTCGGTGAGCGCCTGCCCAAGTATCACCTCTATGCCGACTCGATGTCGGTCGAGGAGTACGCGGCAGCTCGCGACGCCGACGGCAAGTACATCGATCCCCAGATCGGCATGTATCAGCGTGTGCCAGGGTTGTCGATCGTATGTCCGATCAAGGACTACATCGATGATCCAGAGTCGCTCAACTGGGGCCTGCTACTGCGTTGGCGCAACCCGTTCTACGGGCTGCCCGGTCGCAAGTTCTGGGCAGCGACGTTCCGACGCCTCTACTACGCCCAGCAGCGTGTCGAGGCATGGCTGGATCGCCGTAAGCACAGCTGAAGCCGAGCAAAGATGGAAGGAGACGGGGCGCCTGCGGGCGCCCCTTTCCTATACCTGTTATTTTGGTTTTTCAGCAATTACTATAAGACTATGGCCCCAGTTTGGATTTAACTTGGTAACTAGCATGTCTCTCTTAAGTTTTTGGTAAGCCTTACTGTTATGTTGAATATGTTTCTTTAGAAATTCAAGTTCGTACAAGGCGTTGAGGCCAAAGATATTGATGTTCTTATAGTCTCTAAACAAGTGTAAAAGCTTCTTTTTACTGTAAAATCTCGCAAATGATCCCCTGACTTTGAGATTTCGTATCTCGTATTCTTGAATCGGGCTAATACTCTCTAGGCCACCGCCTTTTTTAAAAACATTTATCATGTTGTTAAGTGAATATTGGGAATACAACATAATAAATGCCTTGCCACCTGGTTTGAGAACGCGCAGTATTTCTGAAATTGTGAGGTAAGGACTAAGAGAGTGCGATACAGAGCCAAAAAGAGAAATCACGTAATCAAATTCTTTGTCCTTAAACTCGAGTTGTTCCATATCACCAACTAGAAACTTGGCATTTGGGTGCTGTTTCTTTGCTTCTCTAACCATATCAGGAGATATGTCAATGCCGACATAGTCCTTCCAATGCACCATATCAAGTGCTAAGCCGTGCCCAGAACCAAGATCAAGCACTCGTGTATCCTTCTTAGGTAAATATTGTTCCATTAGACCTTGAACAATTTTGTTTTCTGCACGGCTAAGTTCATCAGTGTACAGGTCTGAATATATATCGGCGACTTCGTCGTAATAACTACTGACTTGGCCTTTTAGCTGGTCTTTGTGCATAATTTCGACTTATAATATAGATATTGTTATGCTAGATTATATTCTATTGATAACGGTTTGCATAGCAAACGTACTGCTTGGGCTTCTGGTACTGACAAATAATCCCAAAGCAGCGCTAAATCGGACGCTAGCCGTACTAACTTTCTCTTTTGCTGCATGGAACGTAGTAACGTTCTTAGAGGATGCAAAATTCAGCGAATTTGTAATATTGATGTTATCAAAAGCTGATTTTTTGCTTTCGATCGTAATGAGTGTTAGCTTCTTTGTTTTTTGTGTACTCATTAGCCATGCTAAAGCAAAGTACTTAAGTTATGCCGTTTACACACTTGCGATAATTAATGCGGTACTCATTTCAGCTGGCTTAACCTATACCGTTCAGTACGAGGGTAGTCGTGTAATATTTGAGCCCTCATATATGTATTGGTTGTTTATTGGTTACATTGCCTTATGTATAATAAGTGGTTTTATTCTGATGATTTTAAAATATCGAACTAGTAGGGGACTGGTTAGGAATCAACTATTTCTGGTGTTTTTAGGATTATTCTTAACGACCATAACACTTGTAACAACAAACATAATATTGCCAAACATAACTGATGTGACCCCAGCCGTAACGCGTCTAGGAATATACAGCACTGTCTTCATGGTTGCTCTTGATGCTGTAGCTATCATTCGCCATCGGCTATTCGACATTAGGGCTGCGGTTACTCGCTCAGTAGCATTTATATTATCTATTGTTGCGATTGGTACTGTTTATGGTTTTGTAGCATTTAGATTTGCGGGAGTATTCTTACAGCATACTTCAACACTGTTTCAGCAATCATTCTATACTTTGTTGGCAATTGCATTAGCATTCACTTTCTCGCCAATGCGACGATTTTTTGAAAAAATTTCAAACAGAGTATTCTATCGTGATCGTTATGATGCTCAAGAACTTGTCAATGATGTCGGTAGGATACTAGCTGGTGAAATTAGACTTGATGAGCTTTGTCACAAGGTTATCAAAGAGCTGACAACTCAAATGAAACTAAGTAGTGCCGACATTGTAGTTTTGGCTGAGAAGAATGTACATTTTCAAACTCGAGTATTCAGTAGCGAGCACCATGACTTGTTAGTTGATGACTTAACAAAGCTAGGTCGGTTGGTGGTGGTTGCAGATGATTTAAGTGGCGGCGAGAGAAAAGAAATATTACAGAAGTACCAAATTAGCGCAAGCTTGGCGCTTCGCACAGGTGAATCATTCTTGGGCTACCTACTCTTGGGGGAAAAAAAATCAGGCGACATATACAACGAGGAAGATATTCGTACGCTCAAGATAATTGCTAATGAGCTAAGCGTAGCTGTGCAAAATGCCAAGGCCTTTGCTGAGATACAAGCTTTCAACGAGACTTTGCAAGCCAAGGTCAATGATGCTACCAAACGCCTTCGACACGCCAACAGCGAGCTCAAGGAGCTCGACGAAGCCAAAGACGAGTTTATATCCATAGCATCTCATCAGTTACGCACGCCGCTCACTACGGTCAAGGGCTACGCGAGCATGATATCTGAAGGGGACTTTGGCAAGCTTAGCGCCAAACAGAAGGAGCCCGTCACTGAGATCCTAGATGGCAGCGAGCGTATGAACAGGCTGGTGGGTGATTTGCTCAATGTCAGTCGAATCCAAGCCGGCAAGTTCTACATAGATACTGTCGAGCTAGACTTCGAACAGCTTGTGGCTGGTGAGGTGAAGCAACTCGAACAGCTAGCGAAGAGTAAGAAGGTAGAACTAGTCTACAAACCACCAGCTAAGAAGCTCGCACCAATGATGCTCGATCAAAACAAGACTGAGCAGGCTGTGATGAATCTAATAGACAACGCTATCCACTACAGCGCCTCGCCTGGTGGTGGTCATGTGCAAGTTAGCTTAGAGGTGCATGGCAACGAAGTAGTATTCTTGGTGCGCGATGATGGTATCGGTGTGCCACGCGACAAGCAAGCCAAGCTGTTCACTAAGATGTTCCGAGCTGACAACGCCAAAGAAGTACGCCCTGACGGTACTGGGCTAGGATTATACCTGGTCAAGCGTGTGGTTGAAGACGAAGGTGGACATGTGGTATTCGCAAGCGAGCCAGGCAAAGGCAGTACCTTTGGTTTCCGTTTGCCAATTGGTGGAGTGCCCAAGGAGCTTCAGCAAAAAGCTAAATCAATTGCCAAACACGTGCATTTGAGTGTTTAGTTTAACTTATTTTTAGTAATGGTTTAAGGCAAGTCGCTGACGGCACGAACGCGGCTTAGTAAGTACGGTTGATTACCGTATTGGATAAGCCCGGGCTGCGTAGTAACGGCTGTGCTGAAGCCAGCTTTTTCAGCAAGCTGCTCGGAGGTAGCATTGTATTCACCATAAGGGTAGGCGAGGCTAGTAACTTCTTGTCCAAAAGTATTGCGTAGCCATTGTCGGCTGCCATTGATTTGGTTCCACTGGTCATCGGCGCTCATAGCTGCAAGGTCGGGGTGATCGAGAGTGTGTGCACCAATTTCTACTACGCCGGTAGTAAGAGCGCCCTTGATGTCGTTGATATTGAGATAGGCGTCGCCGCAGGTGGTGTTGGTGCGAAGTATGCCGATACAGTAGTGACTCAGTGGGCCACCAACTATAAGATACAAAGTAGCTTTCTGACCGTTTTGTTGCAGTATAGGGATAGCGGCTTGCTGTGCGGTGTAGCCATCGTCAAATGTTACAACTACTGGCTTGGCTGGCAGAGTGCCGGTACCTGCAAAGTAGTTGGCAAGGTCGCTCATGTGAATAGTAGTATAGCCTTTGGCTTTAAGGGCTGTCATCTGGGCAGCAAAGTCAGCCGGTGGCTTGTGGTACATGATAATTGGCACTTGAGCCTGTTTGCCGCCACCTTTTTCAGCTGGAGTTGGCGTAGTGCTAGCAGCTGCTCGTTGGGCTTCAAGCTTGGCTTCGGCAGCTGCTTTGGCGTGTGCTTCGACTATTGCATCTTGGAGCTTAGTATTCTGAGAAGATACATCTTGTTGTAACTGTTTAATACTATTACTTGCGCCAGGTAGATCAAAATCATCTATCTGCTTCTGTGTTTTTGAAGCTGACTCAGTTAGAGCGCCAACGTCTATTACCGTCAGATTGTTCTTTTGCTGCAAGCCTTGAATCTGTTGGATTTGAGTTTGTAGGTTATTGAGAGTACGGAATTGATTGGAACGAGTATGGAGCACAAGTGCTACTACTATCGCTACTGCTGCGAGGCCGCAGCCAGCTAACCAGAACCACTTGGTGTGGCCAACACGTTTGGTTGGTTTTGTCATAGAAATATTTTACCATAAGTAGTATAGATGTAGTATCGACGGTATACTTATATAACTATACTACGAGTAACTGAGAGGAAATATTGAAACATTTAGAGACAATAAATGATATAAATTGCAAGGGCCAGAGAGTTTTTGTACGCACCGACTACAATGTGGTGGAGTCGGGTAAGATTATAGATGACTTTCGCATAGAAGCGAGTTTGCGAACTCTGAAACTACTACTCAAACAAGGTTGCAGCCTAGTGTTGGCCAGCCACAACGGCAGGCCTGGTGGTAAACCCGACACAGGCTTAAGTTTGCGGCCGGTGGCAAAGCGTTTGGCCAAGCTATTGAAACAAGATGTAGCATTTGTGGATGATTGTGTTGGAGAAGCAGTCAGTCGAGCGGCAGATGAGCTTCAGCCTGGGCAAGTGTTGCTGTTGGAAAACCTCCGTTTTAATCCTGGTGAGGAAGCCAACAATGCTGATTTTGCCAAGCAGCTTGCCAGCTTGGCCCAAGTATATGTAGATGATGCTTTTGCCAACATCCATCGAGCCCATGCCAGTATGGTAGGGGTGCCCAAAATATTGCCTCACGCAGCGGGCTTGCTAGTAGACAAGGAGTATCAGTCGATTATTGGCATGATGCAATCACCCAAGAAGCCATTTGTAGCGGTAATCGGTGGTGCCAAAGTGTCTGATAAGATTGCTGTGCTTGAACATCTAATTGCAAAGGTGGATAGTTTGCTTATCGGTGGCGCCATGGCCAACACATTCTTGTATGTGGCGGGGTTTGATACTGGCGCTAGCCTAATAGAGCGCGACATGAAATCCACTGTGCAGCGTATTCTCAATCTTGCCCATAAAGAAGATGTGCTAATCCACTTGCCAGTGGATGCCAAAGTTGCTAAATCAGTTGATGCTGATAGTGGGATTCGCAATGTGCCGATTACAAGTGTTCGTGGTGACGAGTTGATATTGGATATCGGTACCAAGACAGCTCAGAACTTTGCTCGCGAGATAGGGCAAGCCAAACAAGTGTTTTGGAATGGTACTATGGGCATTGCCGAGAATAGTTACTTTGCTAGTGGCAGTAGGGATGTAGCCAAGGCTATGAAGAACCCTGATATTTATAGCCTTGTCGGAGGAGGAGATACGGCTGCTTTTGTGGATCAATATCATATGCACGATTGGTTTGACTTGGTTTCGACCGGTGGAGGTGCCACACTCGAGATAATTGCAGGCAATGACTTACCAGCTCTCGATATTCTGATGAAGTAAACTATCTTAAGAACGAAAAGATTCTAAGGGAGATCATATGTGGTGCGTATGCGGCGTAGTGTAAACAAATCACTTGTTGCCTGTGTACTACCCGGCATGGTCGTGACCGCAGTTTCAAAGCCAGCACCCTTAACCAATTCGACGGTAGTAGAGTTGAAGTGGCCATAAGGGTAGGCAAAGGTAGTTAGCTTCAGGCCAGTGCGCTGTTCAAGTATATTTTTTGCTGTGACAATCTGCCACATCTGATCGACAGGATTTAGGGTCGGTAAGTCAGCGTGATCAACAGTATGCACACCCACCTCGACAGCAGGCATCTTGGCCATGGTTTCAATCTCGGCCCAATTTAGAAAACTGTCACCACAACTGTGGTCTGTACGTTCTGGACCTATACAGTGTCGGCTGGCATCACCGCCAACTATTAGATAAAATGTGCCACGTAATTTTTCTTTTTCAAGCAGTTGGGCAATTTGCAAGCCATCGCTATAGCCATCGTCAAATGTTAGTACCACTGGTTTGTTTGGCAAATCAATGTATCCGCGTAGGTAATCACCAACTTGTTGCATAGTAACGGTCGTATAACCGGCCTGTTTGAGGTGCTGCAGCTGCTCTGTGATATCAATTGGCATTTTGTGATACATAACGATGGGAATTGTTGCTTGCCTGCTAGCATCATTGTGGGGCTTATTGATAATTTGCTTGGCGATTGCCAGCTGTGTATTTGCTTCTTGATATCGACCTTGCAGTGCTAGTTTTGAAGCTATCTCTAACTTGGTTTGTGCTGGTTGAGTGTAAGGTTTTTGATAGATTTGGTTACTTAGGCTGACTACTTCAGACAATGACTGGTTGAGAAGAGCCGTATTGTCGGGCAAGCTGCTTGTATGATCTGGTGCAGCTAAAGCATTGTGCCATTGGTAAGTTGCCAACCCACCTATTAACAAACCAATAGTAAATACTGCCAGCCCATAGAACAACCGTAGCAGCCGTGTTGACTTGGGTTTTGGCTTGAGTCGGTGAGGTTGCTCCTTAAACGGTCCTAAAAGTAGAATTGACATAGTTGTGTGCAGTATAAAATAACCATACTACCAATAAAAGTATAAGGGCTATAACGAAACTATGGCTTATGTTGCAGCTGGTGGCGGTGCCGCCAATGGAGTTGAGGCTTCGACCTCTGATTGAGTTGTTTCTTGATCTGCTTCAATCTCTAGTAGCCTATTGTATTTGGCTACGCGTTCACCTCGAGCTGGGGCGCCTAGTTTCAACCCCATAGCGCCAATACCGTAGGCAAGGTCTGCTATCAGATCATCGTTGGTATCACCGCTTCGGTGGCTGATAATTACCTTGGCTCCATTGCCACGAGCAGTCTTAATAGCCTCAAACGTTTCGCTCAGTGTACCAACTTGGTTGGGCTTGATTATCACGGCATCAAACAACTTATCAGCTTGGTACTTCTCAATCATCTCTTTGTTGGTCACAGTAAAATCGTCGCCTACTACCATGAAAGGCTTAGGGTTTTGTTGGTTGATCTGTGTCTTAATGAGTTCCAATCCTTCGTTGTCGCCCTCGGCAAATGGATCTTCGATGGAGAACAAGTCAAACTTATTATTCCAATCCTCGTAGGTTTTGAGTAGTTCGCTTGGGCTCAGTTTGCTAGTGTCAAGCATGTAGTGTCCGTTGGCAAAAAAACTGTTGGCGGCACTATCGAGCGCGATATCAAACTTGTTTTGTGCCTTGCTGGCCAGCTCGTGCAATGCCTCCAGCACTACCTCAGTGTTTGCGCCAATTGGGGCCAAACCACCCTCGTCACCAACTAACTCGCTAGACGGGCCATAAAGACTTGAGAAAATCTTGCCTAGTGTGTGGTAAACATCGTAGATTTGTTTGATGGCAACTGATGGCGTGTTGGAAGTGGGTACGCACATAAACTCCTGAATCGTTAATCCAGGGGCGTGCTTGCCACCACCCACCACGTTGGCGAATAATCGTGGAAACTCTGGACTGGTCTGGAGGTGTTCAGCAATGTACTGCCAAAATGGCTTTCCTTCTTCGACTGCACTTAGCTTGAAGTAGGCCGCAGAGATTGCCAGCATAGTATTGCCGCCCAGCTTCTCTTTGGTGGCAGTGCCGTCAAGTGCCAGTAGCAAGCTATCAAAATCATCAAAATTTCCAAGTGGATAGCCTATAAACTTAGGTGCAATAACGTTTTCAACCGTATCGATGCAGCTAGTTACACCCAGTCCGTTGTAGTCTTCGCCACCATCGCGTTTTTCTACTGCTTCATGTGTACCGCGGCTAGCACCGGCGGGTACAGTAAAATTGGCAGTCTTACCCGTATCAGAGGTGAGACGAACCATAAGTGTGGGCTCACCGCGAGAGTCCAGCATTTGGTATGCATCGAATTTTTGCAAGTTCATTGCAATTATTATAGCATAAGCACAATCAAGAAATAAAAGGTTTTGTTTGTTAGCGTGCTTAGTTATGATCGACTATGTTTTGTGGCTGGCCCGTTAGAAAGGCAGTTACATTTTCAGCAGTGGTTTGGCGAATTCGCTCTAAGGCTTCATGGGTGTTAAAAGCGTTGTGTGGGCTTAAGACCACATTGGGCATCTTCTCAAGAATCATTTGTTCTACCACATGATCGCAAGCGGCTCGATCAATCGTACGAGTGAGTAGCTCGACCTCATCACTAGATCGTAGTAAGTTCTCGTCCTCTAATACATCAAGCCCTGCGCCTCCAAGCTTACCAGATTGCAGATTCTTAACTAATTCTTTACTATCAATCAGCTCACCACGCGCAGTGTTTATGAGTATTGCCCCCTGTTTCATCACTGCAAACTCAGTTTTACCAATCATGTGCATATTCTTGCCAGTATAAGGTGAGTGAATACTTATAACATCGCTATGACGCAGCAGCTCAATCATGTGTATGTAGTGCAGCCCATAGTCAATCTCAAGTTGATGGTTGGGGTAAGGGTCAAATCCTATTATGCGCATACCAAAGCCGCTGGCTATGCGTGCCATATGTGCACCGATCTTACCAGTGCCAATAATGCCTAGCGTTTTGCCGTAAAGCTCAAACCCAGTAAGCGTAGTATGGTCAATTTTTCCGGTTTGAATTTGCTGGCTTGCTTGTGGCAACTTTCGAATTACGCTTAGAAGCAGACCAAAGGCATACTCTGCAACTGTGTTTTCGCCATATCCGGGTACATTTGTCACCGCCACATCGGCGCTCTTGGCAGCTCGAACATTGATATGGTCTACTCCTGTTGAGCGGCTAGCAATCAGTGTTAGTTTGGGTAGCTTATGAAGTACGGCAGGTGTGATCTGGCTCAATGTAAAAACACTTACAATCTGCGCGTCGTGATATTCGCTTGGATCAACATCATTTATTGTTTTGCCCCAAAATCGTAGTTCTACCTGCTTGATCGATGACAATTGCCGTTGCAGGCTGCGTCGATCTTCGGCGTTCACTTCGAATATGGCGATTACTGTTTTACTCACTTGATTGTTTCTTTCTGTAAGGCTACTACAAAGTCAGACACATTGGCGCAAACTCGGTTGATAGTAAAGATACCATTAATCTTCTTCAGCGTTTCATAGCTTTGGTTATATGCTACAGCATGAGCGGCATGTAATCCAAGTTGATGAGCTTTGGTCTTAGCATATTCACTGTCTACTATACCGCCGGCAACTGGGACATTATCTTTGCCGTCAGAAGCAGCTGATATTATAGCGCTGTTTTTGGGTAGATGCTCAAGCGCCGCGAGTGCCAAATCTTGATTGCGGCCACCCTTGCCAGGATGTCGCACTACTACCTGTGATTCACCACATGCCAACAAAGCACGATTTGGTTGTAACTTGCTAGACATTTGTATACCCAGTAGTGTGGCTAAGCCATGCATATTGCGAGAAGCAACTTTTGTTTCATAGCCGAGTTCTTTGGACTTAGTCTGCATTGCCTCTAAGGCAGTCAAGCCACTGGCGAGCAACTGAGTACTACTAGTTTTAAATATCCCAGCTTTTTTGGGCGTTTCAATCAGTGGTAGGTTGGGTAGCCCATACTTGGTGGCAATTGCTTGTGCTTCGCGCAGAGTCGTCTTGTCTAATAGAGTGGGGCCTGAAGCAACCATACTTAGGTCGTTACCAGGCACGTCTGATATTACTAAAGCCAGTAATGTTGCAGGTTGTGCATGTTCTGCCAAAAATCCTCCATGAATGCGGCTGAGGTGCTTACGGACAGTGTTGATCTCGCCAATAGATGCTCCGCTTAATAGTAAGTGGTGTGATACCTGAGCAGAATCAGTACAGCTCATGTTGGCTGGATCACATAGCAGTGAACTACCTCCACCACAAATAACTGCAATCACTAAATCACGGTCAGTTGCTGATTGAGCAAACTCAATTAGCTTCTTAGTGGCTTTGACGTTTTGCTCTGATGGTAGGGGGTGAGTGCCTACAAAGGAGATGATCTTTTTGGAATTGGCCTTCTCAATATCAATTACAACCCCACCAGCAACCTTGTCGCTACCGATTATTTTTTCTAGCTCAACACAGGCTCGAGCGCTACCTTTACCAAAACCTATTACGCCAACATGATCGTATTCAGCAAGTTTGTAGCTGGCTCTATTAACACTCAAAATCCCGTCTTTGCAGACTAACTTGTTGCGCATGATAGTATCTACGCGAATAGCTTCATAGCCAGCCTCGGCAATTTTTAGTGCGTCAGACCGAGCTGGCGTAGTAGCAAGCGACTCAAAATTCTGTATGATCATTAGATCAAATTATAGCATAAGCAGAATATGGCTCACAGAGAACAAACACTAAATCCAGTTGGTGATCCCACGGGGAATCGAACCCCGATTGCCAGATTGAAAATCTGGTGTCCTAACCGTTAGACGATGGGACCATCAACTATTTTCAGGCTCAATTAACCTGTAAATGATAGCATTTTTGTCCGTTTTTTTCAACAATACTATATTTGTCACCAATTTGAGTGTTTTATACATAAAATGATGATGATTGCTATTAGCCATCCAGGTCTCGGCAAGCTACAATAGTAGTTATGGTTAAAGCAGTAAATTTCAAGAAAACCAAGATAATAGCTACCGTCGGGCCAGCCACCGAGGACAAGATTGAACAATTGCTTAAGGCAGGAGTAAATGGCATTAGGCTCAATTTCAGTCATGGCACACATGCTAAACATCTGCAGGCACTGAAGGATGCTAGGGCTGCCGCCAAAGCTCTAGACCGATCAGTGGCTATAATTGCAGATTTACATGGACCAAAGATTCAAGTTGGCAAATTGCCTACCGGAGGGATTGAAGTCAAGGCTGGTCAACAACTTCAGTTTCAGCTAGATTCGGATTATGCTGTTTCTGGAATCATCCCGACTCACTTTGATTTTTCGGCAATGGTTAGCAAAGGCGAGCCTCTTTTCTTGAGGGATGGTCAAATTAAGACCCGAATAGTAAGTGTAAAAGCCAAGGTTATTACTGTGGAAGCTCTCAACTCTGGAAAATTGCTTAGCGATCAGGGTATTAACCTACCCGACACCGAAATGAAAGACATTGGATTGCCATCGAAGGATCTTGAAGATATTGAGTTTGCGATCAAACATGATGCTGACTACATTGCACTCAGCTTTGTACAAACAGCTGCAGACATACACCAGCTTCGTAAAATACTGCAAAAAGCAAAGTCAAAGGCTAAAATTATCACAAAGTTTGAGACTAAAGTGGCGGTGGAAAATATAGAGGAGATCATCAAAGCAAGTGATGTAGTTATGATAGCCCGAGGTGATTTGGCGGTAGAGACAGCAGCCGAAGAGGTGCCTATTATTGGACGTGAGATCATTCTGATCTGCCGACGCTACAAGAAACTGGTAATTATGGCTACACAAATGATGGAAAGCATGATGAAAAGTATTGAACCTAGTCGTGCAGAGGTAAATGATGTAGCAACAGCAGTAAGCTTGGGTGTGGATTGTGTAATGCTCAGCGGCGAAACAGCAATTGGTGAATTTCCTATTGAAACAGTTCAAACTATGAAGCGTATCATACTGCGCTCTGAGAAGTATTTTGTGAATACTGCACTGGCTGTAGAAATGGTGACAGAAAGTGAGGATTCTTTAGCCGCTTCGATTGAAGAACCCGAAGGGCTGCTAGACAGAATTACCAACAAAACTCGGTTGGTATTTACAAGAAGCGCGCTTAAGGATGACAAGATCAACTCTGAGTTAGCGCAACGCAGCATAAGTTTGGCTGCTATTACCCTTAGTGAACAATTGCAAGCCAAGCTAATAGTAGCTGAAACTTTGAGTGGAAGTACGGCTCTAAGCTTAGCTAGTCTTCGTCCTAGCGCACCAATAATAATTGCCAGTCCTAACGAGAAAGTATGTAATCAGATGGCGCTGCTATGGGGTGGTAAACCTTTTTTGGTAAAAAACAAAAAAGATAGTTATCAAACAGTGGTTAATAAGATGAAAAAGCGAGGTGCAATTACCGAGGGCGATTTTATAGTCAGTGCCTATGGCAAGCAGCGTGGTGTTGCGGGTGGCACAGACACTGTTCGGTTACACGAAGTTAGCTAAATGATAGAATATAAGCATGAGTAGTATTGATCAACCTTTGATAGTCGCCAATTGGAAAATGCAACTTAGCATTGCTGATTCAGTGCGCTTAGCTAGCCGTATTGCACACAAAATTGTTCCAAGCGCACAGGCCGAAGTTGTGCTGTGTCCAAGTTATATAGCTATCACTTCGGTACGATCAGAACTAAATGCAATCAAGTCAAGCAATCATCACAATATTGAAGTGGGTGCCCAAAATGTCAGTCAGTACGAAGCTGGTGCATATACGGGTGAGGTCTCTGCAGAACAATTAAAGGGTATGTGCGAGTTCGCGATTGTTGGCCACTCTGAGCGTCGTCTGCATTTTGGGGAGACGAGAGCAGTAGAAGGTAGCAAAGTTGCACAGTGTTTGGAATACGGCATCAAGCCTATACTTTGTATTGGCGAAACTTTGATGGAGCGAGAACAAGAGCTTACAAATAGAGTTGTGTTAGCTCAGCTAGAGGAAGGGCTGCAACACGTGACGCAAACAGAGATCAATCAAGTAACGATCGCTTATGAACCAGTCTGGGCGATCGGAAGTGGTGAAGTACCTTCACCACAAGATGTTTCGGAAGTGGCAAGTGAGATTGTAGCTTTTATACAAAACCAGTATCCAAGTACCAAGAGCGTTGGTTTGCTTTATGGTGGTAGCGTAACTAGTCACAATGCACGGGCATTCTTGGATATGCCAAATATCAATGGCCTGCTAGTGGGTGGTGCCAGCCTGAACTACGTAGAGTTTAGCACTATAGTGAATCTGACAGTCAAAAACAATTAACTTGTCAGAATTGCGCCAGATCAATTAAGATAGTAGCAGTTAATTCTAATCCAAGGAGACTTATGTCAACCAAAATCCCTCTCGGCAGCAAAGCCCCACAAGTAGTCAATGTTGTAATTGAAATTCCGCGTGGCAGTGGTAACAAGTATGAACTAGACAAGGACACTGGAGCGATATTTCTAGATCGCGTACAGCCTACTACTATGAAGCAACCTTATGACTATGGTTTTTTGCCTGAGACCTTAGGGGACGATGGTGACCCACTCGATGCCATGATAGTGATCGACGAGCCACTCTACCCAGGTGTAGTAGTGCCTAGCCGAGTGATTGGTGTGATGTATATGATCGATGATGGTGAGAACGATGAGAAACTCATCTGTGTAGCTGATGATGATAAACACTACGAGCACGCTCAGACAGTTGAAGATCTAGGTGGACATGTTAAGCACAAGGTAGAACATTACTTTGCTCACTACAAGGACTTGCAGAAAAAAGAAGTTAAGATCACCGGTTGGGGCGACAAGGCTGAGGCCTACGCGCTAATTGAGCGCTACCAAAAACAAGCTCAGAAGTAATGTATCGAGTAGTCTTTGAGCATCATCCAAAAGACGGCAAAGAAGAAGCTTTTATTAAAGCTTGGAAGGAGGGTAGTGATAGAATCCAGCAATATCCAGGTGCATGTGGCACTAAGCTTTTTCGCAGATTAGACAATCCAAAAATTCTTTTTGCCATGGCAGAATGGGAAAGCAAGTCAGCACGTGACAAGGCGATTGAGGAAATATCTAAACGAGATGATGCCGAATATATGCTGCATAATCACGAACAGTTTGTAGACGATCACCAAACTATTATTTCTGCAGAACTAATTGGCAGTTCTGATCCCCCAGAAGATAAAAGATAATCATCCGTACGCTTTTTATTCGGCTTATGCATTTGGCTGTAGTACAATATCATTTATGACAAATATTTTGGATGGTTTAAACGACTCGCAGCGCGAAGCCGTAGTAACTACCGACGGTCCGGTGCTGATGTTGGCCGGTGCTGGCTCGGGTAAGACCAAAGCGCTCACACACCGCATGGCTTATATAGTGCAGGAGAAGAAGGTTAATCCAGCCAATATATTGGCTGTAACTTTTACCAACAAGGCAGCTGGTGAGATGCGCCAGCGACTAGCAAGGCTGGTAGGCTTTCATGAGGACAACGCTAGCTACTTTCCATTTCTAGGCACTTTCCACGGCATAGCCAACAAGATATTGCGGCGGGAGGCCGAGAATATAGGTTACACCAGTAACTTTCTGATCTATGACACAGCCGACAGCCAAAGTCTTATCAAACAAATACTTAAGGAACTTCATATTGATGACAAGAAGGTTACACCAAATGGCATGCTTTATGCGATTTCTGGCGCCAAGAATGAACTTGTTGGGCCTGAGAAGTTTGCCGAATTGGCACACGGTATGATGCAAGAGCAAGCCGCTACCATTTACCCGCTTTATCAAAAGAAACTTCGCGAAGCCGATGCTATGGACTTTGACGACATGATTATGAAGTTGGTGGAGCTGCTCAAATCCGACGAAGCAATATTGCAAAAGTACCAGCAACAATTCAAGTACATCTTGGTCGATGAGTATCAAGACACCAATATGGCTCAGTACGAGCTAATCCATCTACTAGCCCGCGCGCATAGTAATATATGTGTGGTCGGAGACGACTGGCAGAGTATTTATAGCTGGCGCGGTGCCAACTTCCAAAACATTCTCAACTTTGAGCGTGACTATCCGGACGCCAAGGTAGTCAAGCTTGAGCAGAACTACCGTAGTACTCAGACCATACTTGATGCAGCCTATGCGGTGATTGCTCGCAATACTGATCGCACCGATAAGAAGCTTTGGACTGAAGCTGGCGGTGGCGCCAAGATCTCAATCGTTCAAGTCGGTGACGAGCTCGATGAAGGTCGCTTTGTGGTACAAACTATCGAAGATGCTATGCGAGCCGACAGTAGAGTGTCACGACATGACTTTGCTGTGCTTTACCGTACCAATGCTCAATCGCGTGCGCTAGAAGAATCATTTTTACGCTTTAATATGCCGTATCAAATCATAGGTGGCGTACGGTTTTATGAGCGCAAAGAAGTCAAAGACTTACTGGCGTACTTGCGCTTCGTGTCAAACACGGCCGACCGTGTCAGCCTGGGGCGAATCATCAACGTACCAGCTCGTAGCTTGGGGGAGCGTAGTGTTAGTGTTATGCTCGAAGCTTCCGACAAGGTTGAGCGGCCTGTGCTTGAAACTATGCTTAATGCTGGCGAGATTAACGGACTTACGCCCCGAGCCACAAAGGGTTTTGTCGCATTTGCTAGCATGATTGTTGAATTGCAAGAATTTGCAAGCTCGCATACGGTGAGTGAAACATTTGAGGAAATCATGCGAGTTACCGACTACCGTGGCTACTTACAAGACGATACACCAAGTGCTGAAGACAGGCTTGAGAATGTAGCTGAGCTTGTGGGTGTAACGCGCAATTATGACACTGTTGATCTGGCAACTTTTTTGAGTGAGATTACGCTGGTGGCCGATGTAGACAGTATGCGTGAGGGCAGTGATGCTGTGACCATGATGACCTTGCACTCAGCCAAAGGCTTAGAATTTGACACGGTGTTTATGATAGGTATGGAAGAGGGAATATTTCCTCATAGCCGGACGTTTTTTGAGCCGACTGAGATGGAAGAGGAACGACGCCTGTGCTATGTCGGCATGACTCGCGCCAAAACCAAGCTCTACATGGTACATGCTAGCTCTCGTTTGTTATATGGTACCACTCAGCACAATGTGCCGTCGCGCTTTTTGGCTGAGATCCCTGCTGAGCTGGTAGACAATACTAGCCGAGCCAATTTGCTATCTGGTTTGCTTAACAGTAGCCAACAAAGCGACGAGTTCTCTCAAGAGGCCAGCTACCCGAGCTTAGAGGTAGGTGACGAGATAGAACATCCAGTATTTGGGCGTGGTACAGTCCAGGGTGGCGGTGAAGAAGAGGTAGTTGTGAGGTTTCGAAGAGTTGGAGTTAAAACTATCAATTTAGCCTACGCTCCTATCAAGAAACTGCAGTAGATTGAACAATTCATGTGTTCATAAGCGTCTTGACAGTGCTTATGCCAAAAGCATATACTAACTTGCAGTAAAAGAGAGACAAAAACAAAAGCCCCTTCTGACTAGTAATTTGTGTGTCGTGGTAGTAACCAAGAGGCTTTTTATTTTACGTAATTCCTCAGTCAATATATTTCGCAATTCGATCATGCGCTATGTGCTCCTCGTGATCGCTTTGTTGACTGTAGCGTCGCTCGCAGTTAGCGCCTACGCCAACGATGATATTCATATTAATTCACAAGTTTTTGCTGATGGTCAAAGCCTGGTGAGTTTGTATGTCGATGGGGGGCGCAAGACGATTCCGGTGTCAGCCGGTACTGTTGGTGAGGCACTTGATAAGCTCGGGGTAAAACTTAGTGAGGGTGACGTGGTAGAGCCAGCGCGTGATACCAAGATTAGCCAAGCCCTTACTAATATCAATGTCTATCGTGGATTGCCCTACTTGGTAGTTGATGGTAACAAAAAGCGCATAGTCCAGAGCGGTTATCGCAGCCCACGACAAATAGTTGAGGCAGCTGGTGTTACTGTCTATCCAGAGGATACTATTACTGAGTCTAGGGTCAACGATTTCTTGGGTGAACAAGCAGTCGGTAGTCGCATAGACATAGTTCGAGCCACACCAGTCAATGTATTGATTGGTGGTAAGCCATTTGTATTTCGTACCAATCAACGTACAGTCGGTGGCTTACTGGCCGAAAAAGGTATCAAGCTCGAAGGCAATGATCGCATGGATGTTGCTCAGGCCGATCCGATACGAGCCAACATGAAGATCGTGATCGCTCGTTTTAGTCAGGGCCTACAACAAGAGTTTGAGGCGATTCCTGCTGGTGAGCAGATAAGTTATGATCCCAACAAGCCACTCGGCTATACAGCAGAGACTTTCGCTGGCGTAGAAGGTAAGAAGTTGATTACCTATGTGGTCGATCAGCAAGACGGCAAGCCTGTAGGCCGCCACGCTATAGAAGAACAAGTAGTTGCCCAACCACAACCCAAACAAATAGTACGTGGCAGTAAGGTTGATCCAGTTACCAGTAATGCCGAGATTCTACGTAAGTTGCGTCAGTGTGAAGCGGGTGGTGACTACCAGCGCAATAGTGGCAATGGCTACTATGGCGCCTATCAGTTCTCTATTGGTACATGGAATAAATACAACACTGGTTATGCTCGAGCCGATCTAGCTCCTCCAGATGTACAAGACGCTATTACTATCAAAAACGCTAAGGCCAGTGCTGGGGGATTCTGGAGTCAGTGGCCAGCTTGCTCGGTCAAACTTGGCCTACCCAAGTTCCCACTCTAATAGTCATAATCTGATAAAATAGGCTCTATGCAAAAAGACCTATTTAGGTTCTCCAAGGATTGGCCCTACCACGTGTCGGCAGGTTCTGTAACCTTGCGCAAACAATCCAGCGGTGATTGGGAAGTTGCCCTTGTTCATAGAGGGGAAAAACGTTTTGGTGTAGACAGTTGGCATTTACCAAAAGGAACTTTACACAATGGAGAAACTATTGAGCATGCTGCATTGCGTGAAACCCGCGAGGAGGCTGGTATTGAAGTGAAGATCGTTGGCTACCTCGGAGCAATGACTCAGAGTTGGCGCAATAAGCAGACCAATATATTGATCGACAAAACAACCCATTACTTCTTGACTCGTTATGTTCGTGAGGCTGATCAACATATGGACGATGAGCATGATGATTTACAATGGCTAAGCCTAGAGGAAGCCAAGCAAAAGACAAATCTCGAGCCCAAGCAAGAAGATGAAATCATTGATCGGGCACAGGCTTACATTGAAAAGTTTGGTGGAACGGATGGCTAAGAAATCACTCGGTCAACATTGGCTTCAAGACGAGCAAGCTCTTAGACAAATTGTGGAAGCCGCGGAATTGAAATCGAGCGACAACGTACTGGAGGTTGGCCCTGGCAAAGGGGTATTAACTAGAGCTTTGGCTGATACGAAGGCTAATGTAACAGCCATAGAATACGATTCAGATTTAATCCCAGCCTTGAAAAGGGAATTTGACCAGCTAGACAATGTGGCAGTTGTATCTGGAGACATTCGCAATTTTGATTTGCGCAATCTCCCATCAAGTTACAAAGTAGTGGCTAATATCCCTTATTATCTCACTAGCTACTTAGTAAAGTTATTTCTGCAGGCAGAAAATAAGCCAACGCTCATAGTGTTACTGGTGCAAAAGGAAGTAGCCGAGCGGCTTTGTGCGAAGCCAGGCGATATGTCTGTGTTGGCCGTGAGTGCCCAGTTGTACTCGGATGTTGAATATGTAGCAACAGTGCTGGCCAGTAGCTTCCGGCCGCAGCCAAATGTTGATTCGGCGATTGTGAAGCTAGTAGTTCGTGACAAGCCTCTGTTTGATATTGATGACAAAGCATTCTTCCGTCTGGTCAAGGCTGGCTTTGGAGAAAAGCGCAAGATGCTTCGTAATAGCTTGAGTGGTGGACTCGGTTTAAAACAGGTGAAAGTTGACGATTTACTAGCTAAGACTGGGCTACCCAACACTGCACGCGCCCAAGAGCTAAGCCTTGCACAATGGTACGAACTCTATAAACAACATAACTAGAAAAGCTAGTTGGCCCAAACCAGATCATGACATGTTATTATAGAACCATGTTGCGTACCGTGTACAAACAGTTCTTGAAGTATACTTCGTTCTTAGTCCTTGCACTTATAGTTGGGCTGCTTTTTATACGACTGGCACATGCCCAAGACGACTTTCGCTACAATGTTCTAGTTAACTACGATGTTGATGTGACAGGGGTTACGCATGTTACCGAGAGATACACTGTCACCAACGACTCAAGCAATCGCTACCTGCAAAGTATCCAAATCTCTACTCCTAGCGATGATGTGCAAAACTTAGAGGCTAGCTATAGTGATGGCACAAGTTTGCATACCACTACACAAAAAAAGACCGCTCAAAGCAAAGGCTACAATTATGATTATCAGCAAATAGTAGTAGATTTTAACCGGCGTAACACTGGTCTTGGTAACCAATGGACCTTTGAAGTTCACTATGACACTACAAAGCTTGTTGACTCCAAGGGTGGTGGGCATACGGTATACATACCATCAATTGCCGCTGACTCGAGCGACAAATATAATATCCAAGTCCTTATACCCGATAGTTTTGGTAGCTTACAAAGCAGTGATGTCAAACCAGTAGCAACTCCTGCACCCAACGACAAAACACTGTATGTTTTTCCTCGTGAAGAGCTCAATAACCAACCAGTCACCATGGTATTTGGGGACAAGACCATTTATCAGGTAAACTTCGGGTTTCCACTTAAAAACGAGACCGGTCTACCCAGAACATTCACTGTAACTCTACCTCCAAACACCCCTACACAGTCGGTGTATATAAATTCGCTCAATCCGCAACCAACCACTACTAGCTTAGATAGTGATGGTAATATTTTGGCTGACTACGAAGTGCCACCCCGTACTTCTATAAATGTTCAGACGGACATATTGGCTGAAGTTCGATACAAGAAATATGATTTGGCTGCTAGTGGCACCAAGGCTGATATCCCAAGAGAATTGGTAAGGAATTACACTAATAGTACAACGTATTGGCAGTCGGATAACCCTAACATCAAGCGTAAGGCGCGCGAGTTGACTCAAGGTAAAACAAGCGTTGCAGAGCAAGTCAAAGCAATTAATAACTACGTAATAGAAACACTTACATACAACAACGACAAGATCAAATACAATGTTCGTCAAGGTGGTGTTAAGGCCCTAACCAACCCTAGCAACGTTGTTTGTCTGGAATATTCTGATTTGAGTATAAGTCTGCTGCGCGCAGCTGGTATTCCAGCTCGTATGCCGGTAGGGTATGGTTACTCTGGTGACCTCAAGCCGTCTAGCTCAGTGAGTGATTCGCTGCATAGTTGGGTTGAGGCATATGTACCCAATGTTGGCTGGATCAATGTAGACCCAACCTGGGGAGAAAAGTTTAGCAACTTTGGTGTAAGTGATTTAGACCACTTAACATTTGCCATATGGGGTGCGCGTGACTCCAACCCGGCTGCTATATCGCTTGGCAATACCGATCTCAACTATCAATACGAGAATGCTACGCTCAACTACGTCCAAAAGATTCCTCCTATCCCCGATAACTCAAAACTTGCTGTACAGCAGCTTGTGCTACTACCATTTGTCAGTATTGGCTGGGCCGATATTACTGCACCACAGTCACAAGCGACCAATGATGCCAACCTGCAGGTAGCCAGCAAAACAGTAAAGCAACTAAAACCGTTGGCCCCTGGCCAAAAAGCAGCTAGTTTCTTCCTGGTGCTGGGTAAGGAATTTGTGAATACTCAAAACTATTCACTAGTTTCCAAAACTACTGGCGGCACTATCACGCTAGCGCGTACCAATTCAGTCACCCAGTGGTGGTTGTTGATAGTGGTATTCTTATCTGGAGTAATGCTGGTAGCTGTGGTAAAATCTAGAGTCTCAAGAAATCGTATCAAGAGTTTAGAGTCAGAGGTAGACGAACTTGAAATGATGGAAATTAAGGAGCACATCAATGACAAACCGAAACGCAAGAAATAAGTTCTATGTAACTACTCCTATATATTATATCAACGATATAGCGCATATCGGTCATGCTTATAGTACGATTGCCGCTGATGTGCTGGCGCGTTATTACCGACAGGCATTAGGCCCCAACAACGTGTTGTTTGCGACTGGGACCGATGAGAACTCCCAAAAAACGGTTGACGCTGCCGCCAAGTCTGGGGAGAGCATACAGCAGTACACTGATGTAACCGCCAAGAAATGGCAGACCACCTTTGACCAGCTAGGCATTTCGTATGATCGATTTATTCGCACTACCGATGCCGACCATATTATTACTGTTCAAGAGATACTTCAAAAAGTTTATGACAATGGAGATATTTATAAGGGAGTTTATGAAGGCCTTTACTGTGTGGGACATGAGGCCTTTATGAAGCCCGAAGACCTAGTTGATGGTCTGTGCCCCGATCATAACAAGGCACCAGAACAAATCCGCGAAGACAACTATTTCTTCAAACTATCGAAGTATCAAGATCAGCTCAAACAATACATACTCGACAATCCAGATTTCATTCAACCCGCATCACGTCGCAACGAAATACTGGCATTTGTAGAGCGAGGGCTTGAGGATTTTAGTATTAGTCGCGAGAGCCAAACTTGGGGTATAAAACTACCGTTTGATGATACCCAAGTAGCGTATGTTTGGTTTGATGCTCTACTCAACTACGTCACGGCAGCTGGTTATGGCAGTGAAGAATTCGATAAATGGTGGCCAGCGGATCTACATATAGTTGGCAAGGACATTATCAAGTTCCACTGTATATACTGGCCAGCAATGCTGTGGAGTGCTGGTCTTGCCATACCACATCGTGTATTTGCCCATGGGTTTTTCACTATTGATGGAGTAAAGGTAAGTAAAAGCCTTGGCAATGTTGTAAATCCGCTCGACCTAGCCAAACAATATGGCAACGATGCGCTACGTTACTACTTGTTGCGAGAAATACCGTTTGGCAGTGATGGTGACTTTAGCCATGACAGATTCGAAGTAGTTTACGAAACGGAGCTAGGCAATAAGCTTGGCAATCTCGTATCGCGAGTCGCAGCCATGCTTAGTAAATACTGTGATGCTAGTTATGATGTATGCAAGGTAGATAACAACCTTGAGCTGGACAGCTACATTGCAGATTTAGCTTTTGAAAATTATTTGAGCGATATTATGAGGCGAGCTGAAGAACTCAACGCTGCTATTGAAGAGACTAAACCATGGGAGTTACAAAAAACTGATCCGGCCAAAGTGCGTGAAGTTTTAAGCGGCATTGCTTCAGAGATAGTAGTATTGGCAGACTATCTGGCTCCATTCTTGCCTGATACTACCCCCAAGATCAAACAAATCTTTGCTGATGGTAAAGTAGACAGTTCTGTCGGCATACTATTCCCTCGACTCGAAAAATAGTCCTTGTGCTTTTGGTGTAGTTACAGCTACAATAGAGTACAAGGTAAAACTATGGAGGGTTTTGTGAGAAAGTTTTTGCATGCTTATGTAGCTACAGTTGTGGCTTTTTGGTCGTTATTACTAATGCCAATGATGCCAGCAGTTGCTGCCAATTCTTGTGAGTGGGATGGATCCAGCAGTAATCTGTGGAGCGATTCTGCTAACTGGAATAATTGTGGAGGAGGTGTACCACAAAACGGTGATATCGTAACCTTACCTACAGTAGCTAGTAACAAAACTATGTCAAACGATATAGTAGGCACTCTCACGCTTGATCAGTTCTATATTGCTGATGGCTATACCTTGACTGGCAATGCTATCACTGTTTCGGGCTCAATGGTATTTCAGAGTACGGGAAGTACCGTAAATGTATCTGCATTTAATTTTGCCAATGCCGCCACGGGTGTGTCTTTGCAAATTGATGGTACAGGAAATAGCATTGCTACTTCCGTTGGAATTACGCTTCCCGCAGGGGACTTTAATGCATATGTAAATGCTGATTTCACAGCTCCTGCCTTCACAGGTACTATGACCAACTTTAACAAGTGGGGAACTTCAACTCTTACATCAGCTAGTGGGTCGACATTCACAACAGTAGGCGGAGTAAATGTATCTGATGGTATTTGGGGGTGTTCTTCGGCCGATTGTGCTGGTGATAGCGGTAACTTTATTGCTCAGCACAGTGGTGCGAAGTTGTTATTTACCGGAGATGCAAGCTTGCCCAATGACATTGGTCTAAATTATCTTAGTGGTGCAACAGCGGTTGGGATGGAGCTCAACGATACAGTTGGGGTATCACTTCTCGGGACCCTAAGTGCGAATGGCTCCGCTCAAATTCAACTCGGTAATGGTTCGAATTTTCAAACAATTGGCAATGTCAACCTAATCTCATCATTAGAAGTTATAGGCAATAGTGCAGCTACATCACAATATTTAGTTTCATCTTCGGGATTATCAAATAGCGGAGAGTTGAGCTGCTCAAATGTTAAATGTTGGCTGGATACCAATAGTCCAACCTATAATGGTGTTATACGAGGAAAATCGGGATCTGTTATTCAATCTTCACTAAGCGACTCACTTGGTTCTACAGTAGGAAATACGGTAATCGAAAGTGGTGCTACTCTCTATTCAACTAGTAATATTTCCGTATCTGAGCCAATAACAGTTTCAGGTGCCGGCGAAGGAACGAGCAATTACCTTGGTGCAATTGCCGCTGATACAAATGACCGAACCTATACAGGCACTATAACTTTGGCAGGTGACACCACTATTTACTCATCAGGTGGTAGCAATCTAATTATCGCAGGAACAATAGATGGCAATGGTAATTTAAACTTCGAGTCGAGTGGCCCAACATCATTTGTTACTCTTGATGGCTCAACTGCAAATACATATACTGGCACAACATACGTTGAAGATGGCGAATTACAGTTGATCAAAGATCCTGGTGTAGTGGCTATTCCAGGCAACTTAGTTATTGATGGTACGGCTGGCCTTTCACAAGTACAGATAAACAGTGCTGAACAAATTGCCGATACTGCCAACATTAACATGATAGAATCGGTTGCATTTAACGCTCAACTGCAGACAGACGCTGAAACTATTGGATCATTGTCTGGTACAGGTTCTGTATATATTGTTCAAAACACGTTCAATGTAGGTGCTGATAACACTTCTACTACTTATTCCGGTAGTATAACTACCAACAACATTGTGCCAGGTATTGTCAATAAACAAGGGACTGGCACATTTACTCTGAATGGTACAACTTCAGCTGGCTTCGAGCCGAACTTTACAGTTAGTGGTGGCAAGCTATTGGTAAACAATGATTATACTGGTGCGGAATTTGGTATCAATGGGGGCACGCTTGGGGGCTCTGGCACGGTCGGAACTACAACAGGTACAACTGGTGTATTTTCGCCAGGTAATAGCCCGGGATGTGTGACGGTTTCTGGTGATTTGGTGTTAAATTCACCAACAGTTTTTGACCAAGAAATAGCTGGTGGCACTGCATGTAGCCAATATGATCAAACGACTCTGACTGGCATTAACGGTCAAATTATTCTCAACAATCCTACACTGAATGTAATGTTGAGCTATACACCTGCTCCAGGCACTCAGTTTACTATTCTTCGATCGCTAAATAACACCATTACAGGTCAGTTCAACGGATTGCCAGATGGCACAATATTTACAGCCAATGGTGTACAGTTTAGAATAAACTACATAGATTTAGGTGGTGAATCGAGCCAGATTGTACTAACAACAATTGGTGGCACACTGGCACAAACTGGTAGCAACACTAGCCTGATTACTTTTGCAGCAATAGGATTGGTATTCTTAGCCTTGGGCGGCTTGGCTGTAGAGCGCATCACGCGACGTCGCAAATATGCCCACGTCAAATAATCAAGACTCAACAAATAAATCGACGCCACGCCCGAGCGGTTGGCGTCGATTGTTGCAAATATCACTAGTAGTCATACTATTACTTGGATTATATGTGGTGTACTTACAGTTTGTACCGCGCCATAATGCTCTCACCGAAGCCCAACAAGTCGAGTTTTTGGACCAACATCCTGTAGATTCGAAGTCCCACGACCAATTACTGATACCAAAGATTGCTGTAGCAGCTCCGATCGCAACAGGTGATTGGGAAGTACTGGACCGTAATCAAGTCTGGCATCGCTTCCCAGAACGTGGCAACCCAGCCGATGGAGGCAATACTATTCTGGCCGCTCACCGTTACGTATTTGGTTGGACGCCACAGCAAGTTAGCCGTGCCTCTATCTTGTACAATATCAATCAGCTATCTGTTGGTGATAGTATGTATGTGGACTACAAGGGCAGCCGTTATACTTACCGAGTGGTCAAGAAGGAGACTGTCGCCCCTGATGCTTCAAATATCGAAGCACAAACCACGGAGCCACGTTTAACACTTTATAGCTGCACACTTCGCGGCGAGCGCGATGGGCGTGAAGTAATAATAGCTGAGCCAGTACTGCTGTAACCTGAGTTATAATAAACAATATATGATTGATACCCATGCTCACATACATTTCGAAGAGTTTGCCGGTGACATTTCAGAAGTTTTTGCCAATGCTCGTAAGAATTCAGTAGATTCAATTATTACTGTTGGCACCAACGATGAAGATTCGCGGCGAGCATTGGAATTTGTATCTGACCAAACTGTTCTCAAACAAGCTGGCGGCATCAAGCTTTATGCCACAGTTGGCTTGCATCCACATGATGCCAACAAGGGTAGTGATGCTCTGCTCACGATTGAGGATTTGGTTGATGGTCAAGATCTAACTACTAAGCCGATTGCTATAGGAGAGTGTGGACTAGACTACTACAAGAACTTTTCTACCAAGTCTGAACAACGGCTCGCGCTAGAATTCCAAATCGGATTGGCGCTAAAGTATGATTTACCGATAATCTTCCATGTTCGTGACGGCTGGGATGATTTCTTTGACATTATCAAATCTCACCACAAGTTGCGTGGGGTGATCCATAGTTTCACTGGCGATGGCACAGTTGTAGAGAGAGCCAACCAGTTCGGCTTGTATTATGGCCTCAACGGTATCATGACTTTTACCAAGGACCATACCCAGCTCGAGGCTGCTAAGGCAATCCCGGAGGATAAGTTACTGCTAGAAACTGACTGCCCATTCTTGGCGCCGTTGCCAGTGCGGGGAAAGCGCAATGAACCAGCCAATCTCATATATATAGCAGATTTCCTAAGTGATCTACGTGGCACCAAGCTCGATCAGCTAGTAAATCAAACCAACCATAACACCAAGGAGTTGTTCCATGCCTGAGCTACCAGCGCCACCACGCGACCCAGGAGATATCAGTGAAGAAGAAAAGCAAATGTTCGAAGGGATCGTGTTTCAGGATCTTGTCGAGAGGGTAACCACTAGGCGGCAAGTATGCTTTAGTAAGGAGTTGCAGCGTCACGGCGTGGATAGTACGAGTACCGATGAGACTACACAACAAATAATCTTGATGCTCCGAACCACTTACTTGGCTGAAGAGTCCGAGGCCCTTATGAACTATCTGGATTTCAAGATTAGTGAAGCTGAACACTCAGAGTTTGCCAATTTACAAGAGCTAGATTTGTTGGGAGAACAAATCCTCGAAATTCAGTTTGACTACAATGGTCAAGGCGGCTTTAGTGTTGAGCAAGAAATACTAAATATTGGAGAAAAACGAGCAAGCCTGCGCTGGTCAGGATATCATTTGGTGGATGGCAAGATTTCGGTTGTCACTCTCAATCTACCAAGATCAGAGATAGAACTAAGTTATGTTGAGCATGCACAACATCTACAGCAAGAATTAACCAAGATAGACACAGAGCGTGAACTTGGCATCAATGACGTTGCTCTTAGCTCAACTCAAGCACGTAGGCTCAATACAATGATGCGCGAATTGTCACAACTACTGGATGGCTTTTATGACAGCGTTGAATCTAGAGCCGACGATTTGGGCAATTGGGACCGATTTAATTGAAAATATAGCCTTATCAGGTTATAATCCACCAAATGAAAAATGCTAGAGTTTATTTGGATTATGCCGCCGCTACCCCGCTTGATGAGCGAGTGGCTGACGTTATGTCAAAATCCCAAGCAAGCTTTGCTAACCCATCGGCAATGTATCAATCTGCCCGGCTAGCCAATGAGAATCTTGTTGAGGCTCACAAACTAGTGGGAATGTTTTTGGGCGCCAATAGCGACGAGATAGTATTCACGAGCGGTGCAACTGAGAGTAATAATCTGGCGATTCTAGGCTCGGCTCGAGCTGTAGGAAATGGACATATAGTAAGTATTGCCACCGAGCACACGTCGGTACGCGGTCCGCTTAAGCAGCTTGAGGCTGAGGGCTTCACAGTCACAAACTGCCCAATCGATCAAACTGGCCTAGTAGATTTGGATGAATTTTCTAAATGTCTACAGGAAGATACCATACTTGTCACTATTAGCTATGCCAATAGTGAAATTGGCACTATCCAGCCACTAAGTAAGATTAACGCTATCATTCGAGAACACGAGAAGAAGTATAACAAGCAAATACTTTTTCATTCTGACGCTAGTGCGGCTGCGCTCCTGCTTAGCTGTGATGTATCACGACTCGGAGTGAATATGCTAACAATTAGTGGTGCTAAGCTGTATGGTCCCAAAAGCGTCGGAGCAATATATATCAAGCGTGGTACCAAGCTACAACCACTGATATTTGGTGGTGGTCAACAGCATGGCTTGCGCGCAGGCACAGAAGATATTAATCAGGTTACCGGTTTGGCTGAGGCACTAAGAATAGTGCAAGAATCACGACACCAAGATGAAGTTAAGTTTGAAAGCTTATACAAATGCTTGATAGATGGCATCCAAACTCAGCTGAAGCCTACGGTAACTGGACACAGTAGTAAGCGACTTCATAACGTAGTTAGTGTAATATTTGATGGTCTGAATGGTGAGGACTTGGTAGCTTATCTGGACGCTGCAGGCTACGAAGTATCAACTGGTGCCGCCTGCGAGGCAAGTAGTGACAAGCCTAGCCAGGCTTTGTTAGCCTTGGGATATTCTGAGAAACAAGCACAAGGTAGCTTACGTGTAAGTTTTGGTCGCCAAACTAGCATCTCACAGGTGAAAGATTTTGCACGAGAATTAGCCGGCGTGGTTAAACGGTTAAGCTCTAAACAGGACTTGCCTGACAGTAGTCAGGTATAATGTAGGCATGAAGAAATTCTTGGCCTGGTCTGCCGGAATAATTGTGGGGCTGGTATTGCTGGCTCTAACCTTCTTCTTGGGTACTGGATACATACTAAGTCCTCAGGACAAACTTGAGAGAGCTGACGCAATTGTGGCAATATCAGGGGGACGTACCACTGTGCGGGCTGACAAAGCAATTGATCTATATATGCAGAGCTATGCTCCGCTGCTGATATTCTCCGGTGCAGCACTTGATGATGGGCCAAGTAATGCCTATGCTATGCGTGATCAGGCGCTAGGTGATGGTGTGCCACCGAAGAATATTTTGATAGACGAAGACTCACAAAACACTTATCAAAACGCGGTCAATGTCAAAAAGACTCTAGATGAGGTAGGAGCTAAGTCTATCATCCTGGTAACTAGTCCGTACCACCAGCGTAGGGCAAACATAACATTCCGCAAGGTCATGGGTGATGATATCAAGGTAATTGGTGTAAGCTCCGTCGATGATCGTTGGAGCAAATCACAGTGGTGGCGTAGAGGATTTCCGTTAACTATCACACTGTCAGAACTATACAAATTGGCTTACATCCAGCTCACCGGCAATTACCAATAAAGGCACAATTATGAAAGCTGAAGTAAGAAGTAATAATCTAGTTGTATTTGTGGGTCTGAGCGGCGGAGTAGACAGCTCTGTAGCTGCTGCATTACTACTTGAGCAGGGCTACAGCGTAGTTGGGGTATATATGAAGAACTGGAGTCGTGATATAGCTGGTCATCATTGTCCATGGCAAGAGGACCTAGCGAGTGCGCGCAGTGTAGCAGCACATTTGCGGATTCCACTTAGAATATATGACTTTGAAAAAGATTACTTTGAGTCAGTCACCCAGTACATGCTGGATAGTTACAAGAATGGTCTTACGCCAAACCCAGACGTGATGTGCAACCAGAAGATTAAATTCGATACTTTCTACAAAAAATGCTTGGAAGATGGAGCTGATTACATAGCCACTGGTCACTACGCTGTGATGGAAGATGGCAAACTTATGGTCGCCAAAGATTCCAACAAAGATCAAACCTACTTTTTGTATCGCATGAACCCTAGTGTTGCCCCAAAAGTTCTATTTCCAATCGGCAATCTACACAAATCCGAAGTGCGAGAGCTAGCGTCGAAATACGATCTTCCAACCGCTAAGCGCCCTGATAGCCAAGGCCTGTGTTTCGTAGGCAATGTGCCTATGCGTGATTTTTTGAGTGAGTTTATTGAGCCAAAGCTTGGTGACATAGTCGATGAGTCTGATACCAAACTTGGCGAACACAACGGTGCGTTTAGCTATACTATTGGCCAGCGTCATGGTCTTGGAATCGGTGGTGGTCAACCATACTTTGTTTACGAGGTTGATACCAAGAATAATATTGTACGTGTTACATCCGATGAAGACTCGCCACTACTTAACAGAACCGAGTTCGTAATAGCCGACCGTGTATGGTGGGTTACAAGCAAGACAGAAGGCAAAATGCAGAAGTTAGAGGTAAGGGTCCGTTATCGTAGCAAGACTATGCCATGCAATATTGAGCTGATTAGAGATGATACATGGCGAGTTGTGCTCAAGGCTCCTGAGCGAGCTATCGCACCAGGCCAGTCGGCCGTGTTCTACGATGGTAATGTTGTAGTTGGTGGTGGTGTTATCTGCAAATAAGGTGATATAATCACAAGCAAATTACTTAGGAGGGTATATGTCCGATCCATCTGATTTTCCGCCAGATCCAGCCAAGAAAGTTGAAGGCAATCTCAGCCGAGAGCAAGAACTAGCCGCTCAATTGAAGAATTTACAAGCTGAGAATAGCGAAGTACATCCTATTTACGAACACCCAGATATATCGCAGCTGGGAACAGTTGAAGCGCCTAAACCCAGCAATGAAACCGAAGACCGTGCTGCAGAACAAACTGAAGAAGATCAAGATGATTCCGAAAAAGATCGTATGACCGAAGAGCAGCTTAAGAAGATGGAGCAGAATCTTAAACTCCAAGCTTCTGAATTGCGTGAGCAAGCTGCTAAACTAGCACGATCATTTGAATCTGTAGTATCTGCACTTCGCGCAATTGTTGGACGAGGTGAAAATCCAGCATTGGAACAGCTCTATGTCGATACCACTACTGGACTTACTCAGATGGAGCTTTCTGCACAGGGGATAGATCGCGATGGGCGATTGCTGGAATCAGGGGTCGCGGAAAAAATAGATGCCAAACAGTATCAAGATATCAATGCTCGGTTTACTGAGGCCATCAATACAATTAGTGGTAGCGCCGAGAGTATGACTGATGTAGCTAACACTTTGCAAAAGCAAGTTGATCGGTTCTTTGAGCAAAATCCTATGCCTGATCAAAAAGCCAAGCAAGATGGTATGACGGTTGCGATTGAATCAGCCAAACGAGTTTCGGCAGAGTTTAAATCAAAATACAATACATAAATATTAGGAGATATTATGCCAGAGGAAAAGAAAAAATCAGCCAAGCCAGAGTTACATAAGAAAGACATGCCAGACACTATTGATTTGCCCAAGAAATCACAAGCGGCCAAAGTATGGATGATTGTGGCTATTGTGGCAATTATAGCTTTGATTGGCCTTGGTATATATGGCTACATGAGCATGCAAAAGCTTAACAAGCAGATCAAGGACCAGCAGGCCCAAATTGACGATCTTAGTAACAAGAAGAAGACACTCGAAGATGCTGCCAGCGCTGCAGCGGCTGCAGCAACCAATGCTGCTGCTTCTGCTGTCAGCAGTGCGGTGAGCAACTCAAATTTCTTAGAAGTTAAGGAACTGGGATACAAGATACCACTCACCGACTCTATACGTGACTTACAGTATTTTGTAAATGACAAGACTACATTCTTCTCGACGCGAGCCCTACAAAGCAGCGCATGGGGAGCAGATAGTAGTGATGCAGGTAAGTACTGCAGTTTGGGAACCCTACCTCTTGGGGCTATAAGTAAGTTTGCCAATGCTAGTGAGGCTGGTTCAACCCAGCAAAAAGCCTTGAGCGGTTTTGTGCTTGGCTATGCTCCCCCGCAGGCCAACTGTAGTAACAATCAAGCCACTATCAATATGCAAAACACTCAGAAAGCCGCATTACTACAAGCATTTAATAACGCTCAGAAGCTTTAGTGATAGCTCGACTGTAACCTGAAAATTTGTTACAATAGCGCTCATGAAAACAGCTGACATACGTGCTAAATTCTTGGAATTCTTTAAGTCCAAGGACCACGCTATCATCCCAAGTGCACCTGTCGTGCCAGAACATGATCCGACAGTACTGTTTACCACAGCCGGTATGCACCCATTGGTGCCATACCTACTAGGCCAACCGCACCCGCAAGGCAAGCGCCTAGCTGACAGCCAGAAGTGCGTGCGCACGACTGACATTGAAGAGGTCGGTGACTATAGCCACCTGACATTCTTTGAGATGCTGGGCAATTGGAGCCTTGGTGATTACTTCAAGTCAGAGTCGATTGCTTGGAGCTGGGAATTCTTGACTGATCCCAAATGGATGGGGATAGACCCACAGAAATTATACGTCACGGTCTACGAGGGTGACGGCGAGGTGCCCAAAGACACTGAGTCAATCAAACTGTGGCAAGAGCAATTTGAAAAAGTTGGCATTGAAGCGCGTGAGGGCGAACGCATTCTCGCACTTGGTCGCGATGATAATTGGTGGGAGCAGGGTGGTGTAGAAACCGGTCCAGCTGGCCCTGACACTGAGATTTTTTATTATCTTGGCAGTGATGAAAATCCTAAGTTTGATACCGAGAGCACTGACTTTGTGGAGATTTGGAACAATGTGTTCATGGCTTATCAGCGCCAGAAGGATGGTAGCTACACTGAGTTGCCAAACAAGAATGTCGATACTGGCATGGGACTAGAGCGCATGGCAGCAGCCATGCAGGCTGTCGACAATGTTTACGAGACTGATTTGTTGCACGACATTCTGACTACTGTAGAGAAGTATGCGCGTGACAGTCACGATGCCGTATTTGTCGAGACTTCGCCTGAGTCGGCCCTGCGCGCTGCAAGAATCATTACCGATCATACTCGTACTGTTACATTTATGGCCGCCGATGGTGTACAGCCAGGCAACAAAGACCAAGGCTATGTGATGCGCCGGCTTGCTCGTCGGGCTATTCGTGAAGGTCTGATACTCGGTATTCGCCAAGACTTGTTTACCCATATTTCCCGCAAAGTTATTGAGCTATATGGCGATGCATTTGCTGAATTGTCTGATAACAATACCTCAATACTTGATGTACTCGATCGCGAAGAAACAGCCTTTCGCCAGACTCTAGTGAGGGGTCTCAAAGAGTTTGAGAGAATGTTGCGCGACAAGAAGGACCTTACGGGTGCTGATGCTTTCACACTCTACGATACCTACGGGTTTCCCAAAGAGCTAAGCCTCGAAGAAGCCAAGAGAGTGAGTTTGCCAGTGAGTGCTGACTTTGAGCAAGAGTTCGACATAAAGCTCCAAGAACAGCGTGATCGTAGCCGCACTGCTACTGCCGGTCAGTTTAAGGGTGGACTTTCTGACAACAGTGAGATAGTTACTCGTTACCATACCGCCACTCACCTCATGTATCGTGCCTTGCGCAATGTACTTGGCGATCACGTAACCCAGCGCGGATCCAACATCACTGCCGAGCGCATGCGTTTTGATTTCTCCCATCACGAGAAGATGACTCCTGAGCAGATCAAACAAGTTGAAGATATGGTAAACGATGTAATTAGCCGTGACTTGCCAATGAGTTTCGAGGAACTGCCAGTCGACAAAGCCTTTGAAAGTGGAGCGATCGGTGCCTTTGGTGAAAAATATCCAGATGTGGTGAAGGTTTATACCGTAGGTGACCCGAAGGGTGATTGGTACAGCCGTGAGATCTGTGGTGGCCCACATGTCGAGCACACTGGCGAGATTGGTAAGTTCAAAATCACCAAAGAAGAATCTAGCAGTGCTGGTGTACGTCGTATCAAGGCTGTGCTTGAGTAGTTTGTAAAACAATTGGAGGGTGGCAATGCAGACACAATATAAATCGAGTTGGGAATCTGTCAAAACTCACCCGTTGCCAGATTGGTACGACGATTGCAAATTGGGTATCTTTTTGCACTGGGGTTTGTTCTCAGTACCGGGCTGGGCGCCGCAGGTAGCCAACATACAAGAACTTCTAAAAACACAAGGACCCAAAGGGATGCTCAAAAACAATCCCTATGCAGAGTGGTACATGAATACCATGCAGATAGAGGGCAGCCCTACTCAAATCCACCATATTAAAACCTATGGCGAGAATTTTGCATACGACGATTTTGTGCCAATTTTCGATAAAGGCAGCGCCAAAGCAAACTTGAATAATATTGCTAAGCTTTGCAAAGATGCCGGTGCTGGCTATGTGGTGCTTACTACCAAACATCATGAGGGTTTTGCGCTCTGGCCAACCGCTGTTGCCCATCCACGTAAAGGAGCCAATTACCATGCCAAGCGCGATTTGGTAGGCGACATGGCTAAATCAGTTCGAGACGAAGGCATGCATATGGGATTGTATTACTCTGGTGGCTACGACTGGCCGTACAATAATGCAGTTATGAAAAAACCAGCCGATGTTACTCTTGCCGCCCCGGTAACTGACGAATATCGACAATATGCAACATCGCAGGTAAGAGAATTAATTGATCGCTATAAACCATCGGTACTGTGGAACGATGTGTCATGGCCACCTGGAGGTAATTTAGCAGAGCTATTTGCCTACTACTACAACCATGTGTCTGATGGAGTTATCAATGACCGCTGGCTAGAGCCTAGTGCTAAACGTGGACTAATAAAAGTCGCTACTATGCGGTTGTTGGGTAGCTTTGCCCAGCTAGCCTGGCGCTTTATTCCAGAAAAGTCCAAATCACTTACTTTTCCAGCGGCTCATTGGTTTGATTTCCGCACTCCTGAATATCAAGTATTCGACAAGATACAAGCAAAGAAATGGGAAGCAACCCACGGTGTGGGACATTCATTTGGTGCCAACCGCAACGAAAGACCAGAAGATATTGTTACCGCTGCCGAGCTAGTGCGCATGCTAGTGGATGTTGTGTCCAAAAACGGTAATTTGTTGATTGGCATTGGGCCCGATGAAAACGGAGTAATCCCCGAGGAACAACAACGGCCGCTAAAGGGACTGGCTGAGTGGATGAAAATCAATGGTGGTGCTATTAGAGGCTCTCGACCATGGAGTATCGCATCAACTACTACAGACGAGGGTGGCCAGGTACGTTTCGTGCAAAATTCAGGACGGGTTTATATGTTTCTGTTGGACCCACCAGGCAAAAGAATGCTAACAATCAAAGGCTTGGCAGCCAATTCTGTTAAAAATGTTAAGCTCTTGGGAAGTGAAGCTAGTGTGAAATTGGGTGAAGACGATGGCAGCTTGGCAATTACCTTGCCAGAGCAGATACCACTTGAGGCTGCCCTAACTCTAGATATTGGGGTAAATGCCAAACTGTTAGGTAAAGGTGTTTGAGATCAGCTTATTACAGTTTGTTTGATTTTTTTTGTAATACTTATACCTTTGACGTAAAATTAGGTTATAAAAAAACAGGAGGTGAAATGGCAGGTAACCCAAATGAGGCACCGCAGCATAATGAAAAAAATGATGAAGTAAGAGAATATCCGGAGTCAATTACGCGCGGTGATCTAGAACCAATCCCACTAGATGCCGGCGATACTTCGATAGTGTTACAACGACACGGAGCCTATGAGCGCGATAAAGATAGCCCGAATGTAGGCAGTCTTACACCAGAGGCAGTGGAGCTACAAAAAGAAGATGTCAGAAATTTTTTTGCCCAACAAATAGAAGCTACACCAGAGTCGGAACGGTCAAAGCTCAAAATACTTGTTGTAGCCAGTGATACTGATTTTCATAAGGGCGGAAAACGTAGTACGGAAACAGCTGATCTCGCTTTGGAACAGGCTAAATATGTACTGGCCCAGTTTGGATTGAGTGAAGACCAAATACTAAATCTTAACGCTGAGCATAATTTGAAAGGTGGTGGCGAATCTCGTCCTATGGCGCACCTGCGTGAGCCACAGATGTTTAATGACTCACCGGAATTTGTTGATTATCTTATAGAAAAACATGGCGGTATAAATCTGGATTTTTGGATTGATTTTGAAGGTGAACATAG